>JALOQB010000376.1 GCA_025453595.1 Polyangiaceae bacterium | reverse complement strand
AGGCGCTGCGAAAGAGCAGAGTTAACTCTTTGATTTTGGTAAGGAATCTCTCTCTTTCCGGAGAGATCGGCCCAGGACAGGGCATTTCTTGTGTCTGACTCGGCCGTCGGGGGTGGAACGGCGCGCTGGGAGGCTGCGCCATGTCCTTCTGAAGCACCCTGTATTTTTGAATAAAGATCAAGAACAATATTTTTGAAGTAGGAGGGGCGGCCTGAAATTGTCCTGCCAAGTGCACGTCAGGATGGACTGAACGGACAAGCAGTATTTGCCACGGCGTCGAGAGAAATGCTTCATGGGAGAACGCCCCTCCGGAAGCGCCCGGCAAGCAAATCGCAGCACCTGGCACGCTCCGGTCTTCATCGACCCTCCCTGGAGACCGCTCTCATGCCGAAGCCTCGCCGCCCCAAGTCCAAGCCCCCCAGCGCCACCCCCCAGTCGTTGCCCGGCATCGAGCCGGAGCCCCCCTCGGGAGAGGAGGCCTCCTCGCCCCCTGCGCTGGTGAACAGGGTGCTGCGGGACATTGTGTCTCCTGGCCTTATCGACCTGGCGCCAGGGGAGGATCTACGCGGGTTCCTGAAGCCTCACGAGGGGTACCTCGCGTCCCGGGGGATTTTTCTCGACGGCATCGAGATGAACTACAAGTGGAAGTCCAAGCTCTACGAGACGCTGGTTCAGTTCGATCCGGCCCTGCCCGCGGAGCTACAGCAGGGGCTCCTCGACATCGCGGACGTGGTCAACGAGCGTGCCCACGATCTCTCCGTGGATCTGGCCCGCATGCGTCAGATCAAGTTGCCCTTCGACAGCGTGTCGCTCGACACGCCCGTCGACATCATCGCGTACGTTTTTCGGCTCTACCTGAACGATCGCAAGCTCTTCAACGACACCGTGGCGCGTCAGCAGGCCACCCGCATGGAGCGCTTCTCGGAGTTCTACCCACGCAACCACCGACCGTTGCTCCTGAACGAGACGCAGAAGGAGCTGTTTCGCAGCCATTTTTCGACGTATTTTTCCAAGCGAAACCGCACCCCGTTCTGCGACCTGCAAGTGGTCGAGGTGGAGCAGGAGGTGCAGTTCCACGTCATCCACGGGCGCCCTCCGCGCTCGCACTCCACCGTCAAGGACGGCAAGGATCGCTCAATGATCTCGTTCGTGCCAGACAAGCGAGATCTGCTGATCTTCGATCGTGCCAGCGGTCGCCTCGCCGTGAGCGCGTCGCACCCGAGCGAGCAGGAGCGCTACCGGGAGTATTTCGGGCGATTCTTCTTCGGAGCCCCCGGGCACTTCCTCGACAACATGGACATCACGGCGGCCCCTCTGCACACGCGCAGACAGGCTGCCCTGTCCGCGGCGGGGATCCCGGGGCTGAAGCGCGTGCGACTCCGTGAGCTCCGCGTGCGGCTCCGGGACAGGCCGAGCCTGCTCATCACCTGGCAGGACAACGATCTGGGAGAGCTCCTCGACGAGGAACAGATGGGCGAGCTGCTGGACAGCGGGGAGGTGGTGTCCATGCGCTTCGACTTCTCGCTGGAGGGCCAGACGCGCACCCCGAAGGTTCTGCTGACGCCACCGAACAAGCTCATCTACGACCGGCGACTGGGTGCCTTTCAGGCCCGAGAATTCCTGATCCGGCAAGGCTTCGTCGTACTGCCCCAGATCGAGCGAGAAGCGCCCCTCGTACTGCATTGAGGAGCCCCCATGGAGCGCGTCCTTCCCATGCTCATCCAGCAGGCGGCTCCGTGCCTGCACCGCAAGCGTTGGCGCGAACAGCTCGGGGTGGAGGTAGCGTCGATGCTGGAGAATCAAGGCTTCCTCGAGAACAAGGGCCGGGCAGAGTGGTACCCCTGCGGTGGCTTCTGCGGGGGCCAGAACCAGCGCCGTGTGCTCGATACCCCCGAGCCGGAAGGAGGCTGGGCGGCAGTCTGCGGAGACGACGAACAGAGCTGTGCGGACCTCGTGCTGTCGTCGGAGGACCTGGAGTTGCAGGCCATCTCGCCGACGGCTCTGGCCGGCTGGCTCCGCGAGGCGCTGGGGGCCAGAAGAACAGCGACTCGCTTCGGCCAACGCAAGGGCGTCGAGGGGCTCGGAAGCCTGATCTGGGAGGGAGAGGAACGAGAGGCGCTGCTGGCCCTCGGCTGCGGTCGTGCGGGGCTGCGACAGCTGCTGCAAGAGCGAGAGCGGCTGCGCGCCCGCACGGTGGTCTTCGTGCCGTCGTTGGCCGTCCTGGATGGCGAACTGCAAGCCCGGTACGCCCCCGGTTCGCACGTGGAGGCCGTGGACCTGCGCGAGCTGGTGTCCGTCGAGGCAGGGCGGCTGGTGCTGGTGCCGGCGCGCTCCGGGCCCCAGCGTGTGCTGCCGGTGCGCGAGCCCCCCGGGAGCCCCTACGCGGCCGAGCCCATCGTGGCGGAGGTCTTCGAGGCCACCGGCAAGCGGGGGCTCTCCGCGGCGGCCTACGAGGCCTTGGTGGGGCAGCGCTCTTCGTTTGACCTGTTCATCGACATGACCACCCCGGGGACGAAGCGAGGGGGGCCTGTCGGGGTACGCGACGAGCAGGGGCAGTGCAGGGAGGTCGAGCTGGCGGCGCGTGAGGTCGCTGTGCTGGTCGAGCTCGTCCAGGCCCGCAGGCCGATGCGCGTGGGGGAATTTCGCGCTGTGGACACGCGCTTGCTCGACAAGCTGATCGAGCGGGCCCGGCGCAAGATCGAGGGGGAGGGGCGACGAGGGAAATGGCGTTTCTTCCACACCCTCTCGGGGGTTGACCCTTCGGCCAAGAGCTTCCTGTTCAAGCCGCAGGAGGGCCTCTCCTTCGCCGTCATCCTCCCCCTGGCCTCCCCCTGAACACGTAGCCTTCATGGCTTGCTGAGCCGGAGCCGCGTACAATCGGCCTATGGATCACGCGGTCGTTGTCCGGGGTCATTTGACAGGAAGGCACATCGAACTGGAGGAGCCCGCTGGGAACCTCCAAGGCGAAGTCGAGGTCATCGTGCGCGTGGTGGCCAAGGCACAGCCTCCTCGCCCGGACATCCTCGACGTCTTGAACTCGCTGACGGGGGGCACCCGCACCAAGGACGAGATCGACCAGCAGCTCGCCGCCGAGCGTGCCGAGTGGGACGAGCGCGGTGGACGTTTATCTCGACGCCTGCTGCTTCATTTATCTGCTCGAGGGGGTCCCGGAGTGGCGCAGCGTGGTGGATGCGCGTCTTCGTGTGCTTCTCGCGATGCCGAACGTGGGACTGATGACCTCCAGGCTGGCGTTGCTCGAGTGCCGCGCCAAGCCCATCCGCGACGGGAACCTGGCGTTGCTGGCGCAGTTCGATGCGCTGTTTTCTGCCCACCGCATGACCTTGCTCGAGGTGGCCCCCAGGGTCATCGAGCGCGCCACGGACCTGCGCGCTCGGTACAACTTCAAGACCCCAGACGCCCTACACGCAGCCACTGCGCTCGAAGCCTCGGTGAGCTTGTTTTTGACGGGTGACGCAGGGTTTCGTCGCTGCACGGAGCTGCCGGTCGAGGTGCTGACGCCTGCCAGCCCACCTCCGTGAGCGGCTCCACAAGAGGGAGAGCAGGATGGCGGGGTTGAGGCCGCCCGCAGGTGCCCCTTGATCCCTCTTGAGCAGCCGGGGACTGCGTATTTTTGGCTGTTCCTGAGTTTGCCCTGAGTTTGCCCTGAGTTGCTCCTGGCGGTGTGGATACTGGTCCTTGTCGGCGGCCCCAACGCCCCGGCGCAAGGAACCCCGTGACCAACCCCGCCCCCCGGGAGTGGCACTGCTTTGCCTGCGGTCTCCGCCTCGGGATCGCTCATGGCCGGCAGTGGCATCTCCGCTACAAGACCGCCCAGTTCTTCGTCTCCGGGCCTGTCGTGGCCATCTGCCACCGCTGCTCGACGCGCAACGAGTCCCCCGCTCTTCCGGCCTCCGACGAGGCCTCGGAGGCGGCCGCCTGAGCGCACTTCGGCGCTCGGCGTAACCCATCCCTGACTGGCGCGGCCAGAGGCCCTCGGAGGCCCGGGTGTCGTGCACGGCGCAGCGCTTCTGGCTGCGCAGGTGCGTGCTCCCGGTCCCGCCGCCGGAGGCCCCCATGCGGCTGCGGCAGATCAAGCAAGCGCTGCGAGACCAGGTGCTCGCTGCGCGGTTCGTCCCTGTCTTTCGCCTCGGCCAGCAGCGCGATCCCGTGCTGGCGCGCTACCGCTCCCTGTTCTCGGTCTTCGCCGTCCTGGGCGATTCGTCCGTGCATCGGTGGGCGGAGCGCGAGGCCCTCACCCGCTCCCTCCTTCGCGAGCAGCAGCGGGCCCCTGGACCCTTCTGGTCCTCGGTGCTCGCGCTGGCCTACATGCCTATGCTCCAGAACCTGCGCGGTCGCCTCTGTGGCGACGTGTTCCACCGCCCCGACTTCGACCAGCTCGTGCTGGTGTCGTTCTTCGAGACCGTCAGCCAGCTCTCCCTCGAACGGCACCAGGATCGCACCGCCATGCACCTGCGCCAGGACACCGAGCGCAGGGTCTTCCGGGCGCTCAAGAGCATCCTGCGCCAGCACAAGCTCTGCGAGGCCCTCGCCCAGGAGGCCATCTACGCCGACCTGTTTCCCATCTTCGAGCCCCACATCCGGCGCGCCCGGCTCCGCACCGAGGACCGCGAGGAGCTGATCGAGCTGCTCTCCGAGCGCGCCGAGGGCGTCATCGAGGGCAAGAAGCTGACGCTGGTGATCGACACGTTCCTGCGCGGGGTGAAGCTCCGGGATGTGGCCGTGGCCCAGTGCAAGAGCAGCGACGAGCAGCTCCAGGAGCGGGCCTACCAGCGGCTGAAGCGGCAGCGGCTTCGCACGTTGCAGCGACTTCGGCCGCTGCTGTCCCCGCCTGACCCCGGCGAGGCTTTGCCTTGAGAGAGCAAGCGTTTTGCTCGGAATTTTCAAGGAGACACGCATGCCGGAGTCCACCACTGCCCCCTCGCTGCCGGGGGTGTTTCGCGAGCTGACCCTCACGCTGCTGGGGGTCTTCGAGGTCTACGACGTTCCGCCCGAGACCACGACCGCCGTGGCGCGCGGGCTGGGCGAAGTGTTCCGCACGCATCTTCCCGAGTTCCCCCCGGATCGAGCCTGGAAGGGGCGCTCGGCGCTGCGCGCGATGGTCCGTGATCTGGATGAGCTGATGGCCCCCAAGGGCCCTTGAACCGAAAGGAAAACGACGATGGATGCCTGGGATTATGCCAAGTCGCTGGCCGACAAACACCAACCCTCCTCGCAGAACCTGTTCGTGCGCCTGACCAACGACGGCGACAAGGTGACCGGGGTGTTCTGCGGTGCTCCGTACCCGCGCGACGTGGTCTGGACCGGCGAGCGCTACGAGGTCTTCGACAGCAAGAACCCCGCGCACTCGGCGGAAGGCCGCAAGCCCTCGCTGCGGGTCGCGCTCAACTTCTACGACACCAACGAGGGGGTGATGCGCATCATCGAGGGCGGCACCGCCTGGATGCGCGACGTGCTCAAGGTCAAGGAGAAGTACGGCCTCGAGCGCTGGAGCTTCGAGATCGAGCGGCACGGCGAGGCCGGCGACCCGAAGACCAAGTACACCATCCTGCCCGAGGCCCAGCTGAGCGAAGAGGACCGCGCCCACATCGCCGAGGCGCGGCTGCACGACCTGGTGGCGGTGCTGAACCCGAGGGCCGACAGCAAGGAGCGCAGGCCCGAGGGCTCGAAGGCCACCCCAGCGCCGGCCACCGGAGGGCAGCCCGAGCTGATCGACCACGCCACGGGCATGGCGCTGGTGGAGCGGCTGAAGGCGCTGCCCAGGTCGTGCGTCGACGAGTTCCTGAAGGGGCTGGGTGTGCAGCGGATCCGCGAGATCCGCAAGAGCGAGCTGGCCCGGGCGCAGGCGGTGCTGGCGAGGTTCGAGCAGGCGACGGCGACGCCCTCCGAGCCCGAGGAAATCGACCCCTTCGCCTGAGCGCTGCACCGGAGGTCGGGGGTCGGGGTCACGGACAGAGACAGCTTGAGCCGTGTGGTGCGGCACACGGGATGTCTTTGTCCGGACCTCGGGTTTTCGGCCTCCGTTACGGCGTGTCGACCCTCCACACCAGCAGACCAGAGAGGGTCGAGTTGCGCTTGCTGGATGGGCTGAGAAGAGGGTGAGTGCACCCACCGGGACGAGCTCCCGAACGAGAGGTTTTTTTGATGAATTCGCACCCCAAGAAGAAGCAGACGGAGCTCACGGCCGAGCAGCGAATCCAGCTTGAGTCGGTGGCGACGATGAACGTGCCGACGTTGCGCGTGAAGTACCGCGAGGTCTTCGGCGAGGATCCGAAGTCGCACAACGCGGCGTACCTGCGGAAGCGCATCGTCTGGCGCATCCAGGAGAAGGCGCTGGGAGGCCTGTCGGATCGGGCAAGGCAGCGGCTGCGCGAGCTGGGGCAGGAGGCGCCTCACCGCTACCGTGGCGGTCCGCTGGCCTCGTTCTCGACGGCGGCCGACGACCTGACGGCGAGCACGGTGGTCTTCACCGGCG
>JALOQB010000375.1 GCA_025453595.1 Polyangiaceae bacterium | reverse complement strand
TCTTGCCGCAGCCACAGGTCCACCTCCCCGCCCCGGCTCGCCACCGCCAGCCCCGTCGCCTCCGCCACCGCCATCGGACCCGACCTCAGCCCCCCGTCCTCGTCCAGCAGCGCCGCGTACACGATCCGGCGCCGCTCGTCTCCGCAGTGCGTCGGCACCAGCCACGCCGCGAACGCACCCCCCTCCACCGGCCTCGCAAAAAGCGCCAGCGGCGGCGCGTCCACCGGCACCACCACCGCCTCCAGACCCACCCGCTGGATCGCCAGCAGCGGCCTCGGCTTCGCGCACTTCCCCGCCAGCGGCGCCCCGTGCGCCAGCACCACCGGCCTCCTCAGCACCACCGCGTCCAGCGCCCCGTGCGGCGTCGCCAGCCTCGCCACGTCGCGCACCTGACCCCCCTCCACCTCCAGAAACCTCACCCCTTCCCCCCCCTCCATCGTCACCGTCGCCCTCCCCTGCCCCACCCCCGCCACCACGAACGGACGCTCCCCCTCCCCTTCCCCCTCCGGCGCGTAATCGACCCGCTCCCACCCCTTCCTCTCCCCTGACCCGGGCCCCAGCAGCACCGTCGCACCCCCCGCCGCCACCCGCATCGCCCTCGTGCTCAGCGCCGCGCAGTGCCCCCCTCGGCACCGCAGATCCACCCCCTCCACCCTCTCCCCGCGCAGCGCCAGTTCCGGTGCCCCACCCGTAGGGAAATTCCATAGAGTGCCGGGCTCCTCCGCGGACCCGACGAGCTGGAGCCACCGATCCCCGGACGCCGCGAAGACCCCGGGGGCGCCGTCGGGACCCCGCAGCAGCGGCAGCGGCGCGCCACCGCCCAGCGGCGCCACCCCGACGCGAGGCGGCGAGCCAGGTTCGACCAGCACCAGCGACGACCCGGGCTCGTCCGGGGCGAAGAAGATCGTGCCCGGCGCGATCGGCGCGCTCCGGGGGCGTTCCCGGAGCGTGCAGCCGGTGGGGAGCCCCAGCCGTAGCCCGCTATCGGGAGCCATCTGCAGGGCCGCGGGGGGATCCGAGACCGCAGGAGGGGTCGGAGGCGGCTCGGCGGCCGGCGCCTTCTTCTTCGTGCAACCGGCCAGCAGCAGCAGCAGGAGCGAGGACCAGCGGCTCATCGCAGATCGATGCGGTACACCGGGTACGGAGGCGACGGCTCGACGGCCTGGAAGCCGGCCTCCAGGAACGCCCCCTCGGGCCCCATCCAGTGCTCCTCGTCGCTGACGCGCCCCTCGGTGCGCCGTGGGAAGGCTTCCAGCGCCGTGGCCCCCTGGCGACGGGCCAGCGCCACCGCCTCCCGCACCAGGGCATGGGCGACGCGCTGCCCCCGGTGCTCCGGATGCACCAGCAGGCACCCCACCGCATGCACCCCCGGCGAGGGGCGCCCCTGGAGCACCGGGAGCCCCCGGTAATACCGCTGCTCGTAGAATTTCTTCACCGCCGCCGACGGCGCCACCTTGGCCCAGCCCACGAGCTTGCCGTCGTGGAGCGCCACCACGCCTGCGGCCTCGTCGCTCCCCCTCGCCGCGGCCTCGCGCAGCTCGGCCTCGTTGCGGCCCGCGTCGACGTAGCAGCGCTCCAGCCAGGCGTTCTTGTCCCCGGGGAAATGCCAGTACCGGCAGTAGCAGCGGCAATCGGAGGCCGCGAAGAGCGCCGCCAGGCCGTCCACGTGCGCCGGGTCTTCAGGGCAAAAAGGCGAGGTCGTCAGCACGCCCCCTCTTTAGCACCGCCGCGCCCGCCGCACGCGGGTCAACGCGCCCCGGGCCCCCCGCGCACCTGCGCCCCCGCCCCGCGACGGCGCACCGCGATCAGCTCTGCTGCCACCGCCACGGCGATCTCCGCTGGTGTCTCCGCCCCCACGTCGACCCCGATGGGCCCCCGGATCTGCTCGATCCACCCTGCCGGCACCTCCCGCAGCTCGAGCCGCTTCCGGAACCGCAGCAGCTTCGCCTGGCTCCCGATGACCCCCAGGTAGCGCGGCCTTGCCTCCAGCCGCGCCAGCTTCTCCAGCACCTCCTGGTCCACCGCGTGATCCCGGGAGGCGATCACCACGTAGCAGGACCCGTCCAGCGTGACCCCCCACTCGCGAGGCTCGAAGGAGAGGACGAGGCGGGCGCCAGGGAAGCGGTCGGCGCGAGCGAGCTCCTCGAGATCATCGGCGACAAGGACCTCGAAGCCAAGGGCCAGGGCCATGGGGGTCAGGGCCGCGTGGATGTGACCCGCGCCGACCAGCACCAGGGTTTCACGGAGCCCCAGGGGTTCAAGGAACGCTTCCATCTCTCCTCCGCAGCACATGGCCAGATCGCGGGTCAGGTGGCGACGAACAAGCCGGGGCTTCCCCTCCTGGAGGGCGGCCCGGGCCTCCTGCAGCAGGGCATGCTCGATGGCGCCCCCGCCCACGGTGCCGCAGGTGACGCCGTCCTCGCGCAGCAGCATCTTGGCGCCAGCCTTGCGCGGGGTGCTCCCGGCGGTGCGGACCACCGTGATCAGCACAAAGCGCCGCCCCTCTGCGGACCAGGAGGCGGCTTGCTGGAAGATCCTGTGCTGTTCGTCCAAGGTGCTCGTTCGGTGTGTTGCGGAGGCACATCCTGTCTAATCGCCCCCAGGACGGCTGTCACGAGAGACCTGCGGGGGCGCCCCTTCACCCAACCCGCTGGCCTCCCCACCGAGCCCCGGGGGCAGTCAAGTGGGGGCATCGTTTCAGTCAAACCTGAAGCCAAACAAGCCGCCGTCCTCGGAGGCATCCGTCAGCCGCACATCGAGCGCATGGTCCTCTACCCTGAACCCCGCGGGGACCTCCTTCGGGACGGCATCCGTGTTCATCGTGACGATGTACTGGAACCCGTGCACCTCCGCGAGCTCGGCACCCACGGCCAGCGCCTGACCGACCTGGCGCTCATCCACGCCGTCGAAGAGGTGGCTATCGTGGACGAGGAAGCCGGGGCTGCGCCCTCGCTCCAGGCTCAGGAGCATGAGCATCATGTCGAAGCAGAAGATGCGCATATTGTTGACGCCCTTGCTCTTCTCGCCCGGCATGTGGGCCTCGAAACGGGGGCCGTTGTCCGTGGGCGTGATCGTCAACGACCCCGCCTTATCGCGCCCGTAGAGCCGGGAGGCGATGTCCGCGAACGTCAGCACGGCCTTCTCGATGGTGGCGTCCTGCTCCACATAATCCAGGCGCAGACGCTCTACAAGCTGAGCACGCTCGACCTTCAGCTTCAGGTTGCCGGTTTCAAGGGCATCCACCGCGTCAAGCTTCTGCCTCAAGGCTTCGGCATGGGCTTCGGCCCTGGTCAGCTCTCCCTGGAGGGCGGTGAAGTGCTCGAGGGCGCCGGCCGACTTGAGGATGGTCATCACCTCGGAGCGCCGAGCATCGAGCCTACCCTTCTCCGAGTCGCGGCCCGAGATGCGCTGCCCGGCGGCCTCCACCTCGGCCTTGAGGTAAGCGCGGCGATTCCGGACAACAGACTCGTGAAAGAGAGCCGCCTCTTCGAACCTTTTCTTCACAAGATCAGGGAGCAGAACACCAGCCTCTCTGTAAAGACACTCGAGGTCGTCCGGTGCCGGGGGGATTTCCTCGGCGATAGCCTGCTGTAGCTCGGTCAGATAGCGGCGATCGAGGAGGTTCTCGTCGGCAAGGTCTGCGAGCCGCCTGGTGAGGGTCGAGGCTTCACGCTCCAGCTCGTGGTACTGCTCGACCACCTTGAAGGAGGCGACCGCGGTCCGCAGCTTTCTGACCCGATCCTGAGCAACGATCAGCTCGCTCTTCAGCAAGGCGGCGGATTCAAGGACGGCCCCGAAGGCCCCCTCCTTCATGCCCTTCTTGAGTTGCTCCAGGCTCTTCTCGCGGTCACGCACCTGCTGCCATTGATGGGGAACAAGCCAATCCAGGCCAAGCAAGAAGGAGATGTTGACCTGCTGATCCACGAGCTGCTGCATGCGCGACTGGGCCATGGGTTCGGACATCCCGCCCTCACGATCGCGGCGGACGAAGTACGAGAGCAGAGACCTGAACGTCGGACTGGATGGTTCGTCGTGGTCATCGAGGCCGAACATGGTTTTGGCGAGGACGATCTTCCAGCCGTTGTTGCGGATCAGATGCTTGTTGTCCTTTACCTTCGGAGAGACGGGCCATCGCGTCGAGTCGCCTTCGACCTTCAGCGAGCCTGGACGTGCACCGCTGCGCTCCACGCGGGTGATGCCTCCATCCAGATCGAACTCCAGACCAAAGGTCGCGGCTCGCAGCGGGTCACTGCGGAAGACAGAATCCTTGTCGCAGTTAGACCCGAGCAAGAAGTGGAGGATCTCGAGGATGCTCGATTTTCCCGCCCGGTTCCGCGTCTGCTTGTCCGTCGCGCCAGGGCTCTTTTCTGCGAGTACGACGTTGAATCCTGGCTTGAACGAGAGGTTCTTGAACCTGCTGTCGTCACAGTAAATACGACGGATCACGACGTCCCCCTTAGCATGGGCTCCTCGACCTCCGAGCGTCGGACCCTGCCGTGTTCAAGGCTGACTGCACCGATCAGGAAGAGCAAGTCGAGGCTCAAGACGAACCAGTCGAACGTCACGTCAGTGGCGCTCGGCCTTGCTTTCCGGAAATCATCCCAGAGGCGCGAGACCGTCTTGGCCTCGGTCAAGAGGCGCAAGATGTCGGCCCCGAGGGAGAGCAACGCCCGGTGAGGAGGAACCCCTTTGGTAGGCAAGATCATGGGCCCACCTCCACGGACCGCTCGAAGATGTCGCACTCCTCGAAGAAGAACGCCAGCACAGCGAGGACGGCGCTCTGGGTGCTGGGTGTGCGCACCACATTTCCCCCCGCGAACCGCTGGAGCTCCATGAAGATGCTGTCAGGGTCCAAGCTCGCTCGCAGCCTGGCGTACTCGTCGCGAAAGCTCTCCGCGATCTGATCCTGGAGCATGGGTTTCAGGTGGAAATATTTTCGCACCAGGTCTGCGCGGCTCATGCCCGCCTTGAGCAGTACCTCTACGGATGGGGAGAGCATGTTTTGCTGGATCTTGTCGGCAGGTACTGGCCGCAGGTCAGGCTCGGAAGCGGGAGGGAGACGGACAATATGGTCGAGCACCGGCGCGAGGTCTTCAAGGCCAAGGGAGACCATTCCCAGCCTCGTCGGGGCCGGCCCGAGGAGCGAGGCCAGCTCGCCCTCTTTGAGCGCCATCACCTGCTGGCGTAGCTCTTCAAAGCCCCATTGAGTCAGCGAGACGGGGTGGGTGGCCCCGAGCTCGAGCAGGATTTTCGTCACATCGGGGCCGAGCCCTGCCCTGCTATTGTGGACGAAGACCCATGAATCAAAGTGTTCTCTCCAGTAGGGGAAAGCACCTGCAAAATCTTCTCTTATCTTGGCAACGCAAGTGGCCGAATCGATCTCGTTCGGAGCGTATACCTGGAAGAGTATTCGCTGAGAGCGCAGGTAACCGTCGTTTTTCCGATCGCCAACGTTGCCCCAGGGGCGCACACGGCCAAAGTCAGCTGGGTAGCGTTTTTCCATGATCGACGAGAAGAAATTCTGAAACTCGTCGGCCTTATTCTTCTCGAAGGCGAGTTCAAATTTTATTTCGTAGAAAGCTCGAGCCACGTCGTCCATCAGGCGACCTTTCCGTTCTCGATCTGCTTTCGCAATTTCAACACGTCGTCCCGACGGTAGCAGCGGTATCCGTTGACCGGGTGTCGATGGGGGCTGAATTTACCACTCCGATCCCACCTTCGAAGCGTCATCTCGCACACGCCGAGGATCTCGGCGGTCTCCTTGATCGAGAGCACATCAGGCTTGCCCTTGGGTACCCACTTTTCCATCGCTGACAACCATAAACAACCTTATACATCCATGCAAGGCCCCGGCGAGGTCCGGCCCGGACGGGCGACCCAATGAAGCAAATCGGTCCATGGACCAGCGGGCCCATCTCTCGCACAAATACTCTCGCCCCGGGCCCTATGGGTTACTCCTTCGGCCTTGCGACGCACGCTCCGCTCGGCCTGCCTCCCACCTCCGGCTCAGGTCCGAGCGGGTGACCCACTCCCGGAAGGCTGACCTCCCCTCCCAAGGGGCGGGTGACCCGCTCCTGCAAGCCCCCCGGGAGCCCCCCGGAGCGGGTCACCCGCTACGGGAACCCCCTGACTACCTTCCCCGGGGCGGGTCACCCGCTCTTTTTCCCCCGGAACGGCCCCAAACCGAGCGGGTCACCCGCCCTGCCCTGCCCCGTCGGGGTCCAACGGAGGGGGTGACCCGCTCCCGGGAGGCCATCAGGGGGCAAGATCGAGCGGGTCACCCGCTCTTTTGGACCTAGCGGGCCTTTCAGGAGCGGGTCACCCGCACAAATTCCGCGGAATTTGGGGTGGAAGAGGGAGACCTGCCGGGTTTAAAATGACCTCTTGCACGTACACGCTCCTAGATGGGCAGAAGTTGACTTACCCTGCATCCCCACA
This sequence comes from Polyangiaceae bacterium, assembly GCA_025453595.1. Taxonomy (GTDB): domain Bacteria; phylum Myxococcota_A; class Polyangia; order Polyangiales; family Polyangiaceae; genus JANWXX01. Next base: position 64 of record JALOQB010000375.1, on the reverse strand, counting down.
GAGGAGGTTATCCCATGCCTGCTGACAGCAACGTACCGCTCAAGGGGTTTGAAGACGCCGAGGC
>JALOQB010000374.1 GCA_025453595.1 Polyangiaceae bacterium | reverse complement strand
TCCGGCGCGGGGGCCGCGGGATCATCCGGAGCTTCCGGACAGGGTGGCGCAGGGCAAGGGGGCGCCGGTGGTGGGGGTGCTGGACAGGGCGGGGCTGGTCAGGGAGGCAGGGGGGGCGGGCCCGAGCTCTCTTGCAAGGATCCAGCGATCCAGCCAGCCGCGCTCACCGAGTACCGGATGACGTGGGAGCAGGTCTTCGAGCAAGCGTACCCGGACGCGCCGGGGTACCTCATCCCTCTCGGCTCGTTCACCCCCTCGCGCAGCATGGACGGGCCCGCGTCCGCGAGCATGTACCTTGCCATCGAGTTCACCGCCAAGGCGGGGGTAGCCGGCTCCATCGCGTTTGCTCCGTCCCAGCCCATCGCGGCGGTCGGGTACACCCAGTACCGGGCGGGTACGGCGTTCGTGACCGTCTCGCCCTGCGCGGGGGATTTCCGCGCACCGGACCCTGCATCTTCGGACCCCTTCGTGAAGAACTGCAGGGCCTTGATGGTGGAGGGGGGATTTTTCTTCGGAAATATCGAGGGAGCCGGTGCGCACTACTGCCAGCTGACCCCCGGAGCGACCTACTACCTCAACGTGGTGATGGCGCCGCCCACGGCCCTCGATGGCGTCACCAGCAGCTGCGACAACGGGATCCCTCGCTGCGAGATCAACGCGCAACCGAAGTTCAACTGAGCCCGGCGCTCAGGGGCGCCACTGGATCGTGTACGTCCCGCGGGAAGCCCGCAGGCCCTGGTACATGACCCGCATCACCTGGTCCGTCGCGAACTTCCCGCTCTTGCTCTGCACGAGGGCGCGCGACTGGGGGTCTTCGAGGGACATCGGGTTCTGGGCCAGGTTGGAGAAATCTGCGGAGGAGAAGAGGGGGGCCAGATCCATGCGGATCTCCAGGCGCCCCCCCGGGGACGGGAGGAAGGAGGCCGGGACCCCTCGCACCTGACGGATCGCCGTGATCGGGGTGTTGTCACGGTCCCCGACCTGCGCGTTGGGCAGCCACACGTCGTCGAGCACCAGCTTGCCCCGGAACCGGACCTGCTCCCCTTCTCGCTCGGCGACCCCGGCCACCTCGATGGCCGCCGACCCGATCTTGGTGGTCTCCGGGGGGACCTCGGAGGGGGGGTAAAACCACAGCTCCGCGGAGCGTACTTCCTCTTCCGAGACGACCCCCCGCACCGGGAACCGGACCAGCTCCGGCGAGAGGGCGCTGAAGCGGATTTGCCCCAGCACCTCCCCGACGATGCGTCCCTCGCCCAGGTGCGACTGGTGCGCGTGGGCCTCGCGGATCGGGGACCAGCGGCGCCAGAAGGAGGCCGCCCCCCCGAGCGGGGAGACCGTGTTCAGGTACAGCGGCCCCACCGTCACGTCTGCCTGGGAGAGGGTCACCGTCCAGCCATATTCGTTGGTGAAGGAGTATGGAACTTCCGGAGATCGATCGACGCCGCCCATGGCCGCATCGAATTCAAATTTCTCGGCGCCGGTGGACCCGACGCAGGCGACGAGGGCGAGGACGGAGGCGAGGGGGGCGAGAGCGAGGGGGATGATGCGGCTCACGAGGGGTCCTCCAGGGAGAGGGTAAGGGTGCCGTAGATGGCGCGGGGCTCACCGGCGTTGAAGTGCCGCGCGGCGACCTGGGTGGGCAGGAAGCCGGCGGTGCGGAAGGAGGAGGTGTAGTTGAACTCGCCGAGGCGGTAGCGGCGATCGAGGAGGTTGGTGGAGGCGACACCGAGCTGGACCCACCCCCAGCGGATCGTGGCGGCGGCGTCGACCAGGGCGATGCTCTGGGAGCGCTCGTCAAAGGGGAGCGGACGGGGCCCGACGTAAGAGAACCCGGCGCCCAGCGTCCCCCGGAGGGCCTTGCCGCCGACCTCGGCCAGGGCCCCCGCGAGCACCGCGTCCACCCGCCCCACCACGCTGGGGGCGTAGGGGATCAGCAGCTTTGTATCCTCGAAGATGGCGCGCACCAGCGTCAGGTTCGCCGCCACGTCGAGGTGCTCGGTGATCAGGCGCACCATGCCGGCCCAGCCGGTGCGCGACGTGCCTTCGGCGAGGGTGTTGCGCCCCTCGGTCTGGTTGAAGAAGAGATCGCGATCGACCGAGGTACGGAAGAACATCGAGCGGGCCGACAGCTCGCCGCCCGCCAGCTCGCCGGTGTAGGCCACGCCGCCCTCCGTCGCCGTCGCCACCGCGAAGGGCGTCTCGAGCCCCTGGTTGATGTACTGCGGGTCGAGGCTCCGCACGCCGGTCCCACGCGCCAGGCTGAAGGTGACCCCGCCGAAGGGCCCCAGCAGCAGCGAGGCCCGCGGCTGCAGCGTGTCCGAGGCCGTGGACGAGGTCTGATCGACGCTCCGGTACCCTGTGCGGTCGTTGTCGAAACACTCGGTGTCCGGTTCATCGCCCCCGAACCCCGCCTGCGCCGTCAGCACGCACCGGTTCTGCACCCGGTAGTGAAACAGATCGCTCCGCACGCCCCCGCGCACCGTCACCTTCGGCAGGGGCCGCAGCTCCGCGTCCGCGTGGAGCCCCACGTTGGTCAGCACCGAGGCCAGATCCAGGTCCCGGCGGTACGGGACCACCGTCCCCGCCCGGTTCCGCTGCTGCAGCGAATCGACGTCGTCGATGCGCGCCGAGTACCCGAGCTCCAGGCTGTGCTTGCGCCCCAGCGCGCCCCAGCTCTTCCGCCCGCTCCCCAGCGCCTGCAACGTCAGCGTCTTCGAGCGCTGGTCGATCAGATCGCCGCGCTGCGGGTGCTCGCTCTGCCACGGGCGCTGCGGGTCCTCGAGGTAGCCGGTAAAATTCTGTCGTATCCGGAAGTCCCGGAGAGTCAGGGCCCCGGACTGCTCCCAGGAGAACCCACCCTTGCTCTGCTCCATCCGGAACACGAGCCCGTGGCGGGTCGAGTCGCCGCCCTGCTGGGGGTCGTAGGTGCCGTAGAAATCGACGCGCCCCGCCTTCAGGTCGTCGACGCGGAGCACGCCGGCCTGGGCGTAGTGGGTGGCGTAGGAGGTCGCCAGCACCTGCCAGCGACCTGTCTCGCCCAGCCTGCCCTCGTAGCCGGCCATGGCGGTCATGCGGCGCGCCGAGCGGTTGGCCCCGAAGCCATCGGTGGAGAAGACCTCGACGCCGCCGAAGGTCTTGGGCCCGCCCCAGCTCGGCCCCCAGAGCAGCAGCGCGCGCTGCGTGCCGAAGGACCCGGTCATGTAGGAGGCCGAGAGCCCCCGCTGCTCCAGCCCGAGGTCGTAGAGCGCGCTGCCGGCGACGGCGAAGTTGCCCTGCTGGGGGGCGAAGGGCCCCTCGACCACCCGCAGCGAGCGCACCAGCTCGGGCAGGATGTAATGCGTGTCGACCAGGCCGTTGCCGTGGATGTTCCCGACCTCGTTGATCGGCACCCCCTCGACCTTGAACTCGAGGTCCTGCCCTTCCCGCGCGTCGAAGCCTCGCAGGTAGATCTGGTAAGGGTGCCCCGCCCCCCCTGCGTTGGTCAAAAAGATGCCCGGCGCCAGCTTGAGGATCGAGGCCGCATCCTGCCTCGGCACCGCCCGCAGCTTGCCCAGGTGCACCTCGACGTCGCCGGCCCCGCGGGTGCTCATCCGGGACTGGGCCTGGATCGTCACCTCCTCCTGCGCTGCCTCCGCCGACGGAGCGGCGTGGGGGGACGGCCCCTCCGGCATCAGCGGAGCGGGAGCCTGGGGCGGCGCCAGCGCGGTCTTCCCCGCCGCGACGCCCCCCGGAGGCTCGAAGATCAGCTCGATCTTCACCCGGCTCCGGATCGGCTGACCGTCCCGCGTGGCCGCGCGAAACACCCACCCTCGCACCGTCGCCACCGCCGCCTGATCGAAGAGCGCACCGGCGGACTGCACCACCTCGGCCTCCTGGACCTGACCCGCCGCGTCGATCGTGAGCCGCAGCAGCACCCGCCGGGCCTCGCCATCCGCTGGCGCCCCCTCCGGATAGACCGGCGCAGGGCCCTTCACCACCGCAGGGGGCACGTCATGGTGCGCTCGCGCCTCGACCGCGAGCAGCATGAGCAGCGCGAAACATCGGAGAAGAACCCGGGAAGACAAGCCTGTTTTCAACCTTGCAAGCAGGCCAGACAGCGGCCACGAAGCTGCACGTCCACCACGTCCCCCAGCCCTGGGCGCACCGACACCGAGTGCCTCGGCAGGCACCGCACCTGCCCGCACTCGGTGCACACCAGGTGCGGGTGCTGCTCGTGGGCCCTCCCCTCTTCCCTCACCAGCTCGAACCGGAACACCCCGTCCGAGATCAGCGTCCGCTGCACCAGCTTCGCCTCCGCCAGCGCCATCAGGTTGCGATAGACCGTCGCTCGATCCATCCCCGTCCCCACCAGCTCGTCCGCCAGCTCCCCGTGGCTCACCGGCCCCTTGGCCCCGCTCAACCCCCGCAGAACCGCCAGCCGCTGCGATGTCACCCGCAGCCCCCGGCGCTCCAGGAGCCCCCTCAGCTCTCCCTCTCCGGTCTTGCTGCGCTCTGGCTTCATGTGCAATTGGATTGCAACAAAAAGCCCCCCAAGGCAAGCCCCAAATCAGGGCGTGAAGTCGAGCTGCACCTCGCACTCACCATCGGCGTTGAAGTGGCCGCCGCTGACCGCCGAGTACGAGAGGAACTTGCCAAAACTGTTCTTGGGGAAGGTCACGCCGTTGCCGTCGAAGGCCAAAGTGCCAGCGGGCGGGGCGTAGTCGTCGACCTCGGAGCGGGCCGGGAGCGGCTCGCCCGCGCGGGTCTTGAAGGCGAGGAAGTCGAGCGCATCGAGGTCGGCCATGGTGACGACGCCGGGGGCCGCGTTGGGTGCGCCGTAGGTGGAGGCCACGGCGGCGATCGGGTCGAAGTGCAGCGGGGTGCCCTCGACGTTCAGCTTGTTCCAGAAGATATGGTCGCTGTGGATCGTCACCTGGGCCGTGGTGGACGCGCCCGCGCTCACCTGGACCCCCCGCGGGAACTCTTCGCCCACCGGCGTCAGGTCGGCGTTCTGGCAGTTGAAGTAGCTCGCCGGGTTGGCGAACCCGAGGGTGAACGAGACCTCCTTGGGCATCTTCTCGAAGACCGAGCCCGCCGCCGGCGCCTTGCCTTTGTAGGTGGCCTTGCCCTGCACCACCATCACCCACTTGTTCTCGACCGCCTGCTGGTAAAGGCCCAGCCCGACCGCATCGAGGTTGACGTTCCTCGCCTGCGCCGAGGCCGCCACCGTGGTGTACGAGAAGGCGTAGCGCTGGTCGGTCTTGAACGCGCCCCCCGCCGACGGACCGGTGAAGGCCGCGATCGCCACGGTCTTCTCGTCCGGTGAGCCGCTCTTGCCCACGATGGGCCCGCCGATGCTCACGTCCACCGCGAAGGGCCCCTCCGCCTTGGCCACCGCCGCCCCCACCTGCTTCGGATCATCCGGGTTCGTGTCCGGCCCCTCGTTCAGCGTCACGCTCCCGATGGTCACGATCAGGTGCTCGAACTTCACCTCCCACCCGTCCACGAAGGCCGGCGGATCCCCCTCCGACTTCGACACCCCGGCCTCGAACGGGTACCCGTTGATCGCCAGGTCCTCCCCCGAGACCGTCACCAGCACGCCCCCGTTGCCGGGGTCTGCCGGCGCCGTGAACGGCTGCAGCGCAAACCCCGCCGCCCCGCCGCCACCCGCGGTGCCTGCCGTGCCCGCCGTGCCCGCCGTACCGCCCGTCCCCGCCGTCCCGCCCGTGCCGCCCGTCCCCGCCGTACCCCCGCTCCCCGCGGCGGGCGTCGGCTCCGCCTTGTTCTCCTCGTCGTCCCCGCAGCCTACCCCCAGCCCCACCGCGAGCACCAGCGAAGCACCAAGCATCAAGCCCTTCAAACGCATCTTCATGAGCGTGGCTTTGGTACATTCGCAACATGATTGCAATAACAATTTCGTGGTATCTCCCTCGCAGCAGCCACGGAACCCTTCCCGGAGGGCGGAGGCGTCGAGGGCGCGGCCGATCAGCACAAGGCGGCTGGAGGGCTGCTCGGTGCCCCAGGGCTCACCGCTGCGCAGATCGAAGGAAGGCCCGACCCCCTGGAGGATGAGGCGCCGCGGCGAGGAGGCGAGGGCCAGGATGCCCTTGGCCCGGAAGAGCTGCTCCCCCAGCGCCAGGGCGACGCCGTCGAGCCAGTGCCCGATGCGCTCCGGGTGCACCGTTCCGGCATGCTCGAGGGCGACGGCCCCGACGTCCGCCGCGTGCTCGTGGGGAGGAGCGGGCTGAGGGGCGCGAGCCAGCAGGCGCAGGCGCCCCTCCAGCCAGGGCTCCAGGCCCCCCTCTCCGTCGAGCTGTCCCGCGCTGGACAGCCGCACCTGGGCCAGCGGGTTGATCCGCGACACCAGCACCAGCGCGTCGTCGATCTGGCGCTGCGAGGCCAGATCCGCGCGGCTCAGGATCACCCGATCGGCGCAGGCGATCTGCCGCACCACCACCGGCTCGGCGAGGCGCCTGGCCAGCGAGCAGGGGTCGACCACCGTCAGCGTGAGCGCGTGGCGCAGCAGCGAGGGGAGGTTGCCGTACTGCA
>JALOQB010000077.1 GCA_025453595.1 Polyangiaceae bacterium | reverse complement strand
GCTGCGGCTGCCGGAGAGGGACGGCTGCGGCTGCCGGAGAGGGACGGCTGCGGCTGCCGGAGAGGGACGGCTGCGGCTGCCGGAGAGGGACGGCTGCGGGTCAAGGCGGTCCTCGTGTGCACGTACGGGATAAGCGCCCGTGGAGGCGGCGGAGGAGGGCGAGGCGGAGGGCGTCGCCGTGGCCGATGGCGGTGGGGCGTCGTTCGGGGAGCCGCGGGATGAGCTCGGGGGGGATGGCGCGGCGGCGCCAGGGGGCCTCCTCGTGGGCGGAGTGGAGGGCGCCGCGGCCCAGCCGCTCGACCTCGTAATCGACCGCCTGCACGGCCTCTTCCACGGTGGAGAAGCGGCCCTTGATCAGGCCATCGAGGAGGACCTCCCAGACCTTGCCGCGACCGGCACGCCGCAGCACCAGGGCCTCGGCGACGCGGCCCGGTGGGTGCTCGAAATGGAGGGCCAGGCCGAGGCGTCCCAGGGAGAACCAGCCGAGGGGAGAGATGGCACGGACCTCGGCGTTGGTCTTGCGGGTGAGGGGGTCGAAGCTCGCGGCGCGCTGCTGGATCTCGTGGAGCGTGAGAGCGCCGGCCTCGAGCTCGAAGCCGGGAAAATCGAACTGGATCTGCTGCCAGACCTGCTGCGCCTCCCGGGCATCTTCGCCGTCGAGGTTCATGTCGCGGGGGCAGCCGAACAGGGAGGGGAGGGTGCAGAGGTCGAGGTCCCCGAGGTCGACAAAGTCGAGGATGAGGCAGTCCTTTTTCCCCGGGGCGAGGCGGGTGCCGCGGCCGACGCACTGGGCGTAGAGGCCCTCGGATCGGGTGGGGCGGGCCATGGCGACGCAGGAGACGCCAGGGTCGTCGAAGCCCTCGGTGAGGACCGCCACGTTGGTCAGCACCTGGGTGCGGCCCTCGCGGAAGGTGGCGAGGGCCTGGGCGCGCTGCTCCGGTGGCATCATGCCGTGGACGATGCCGGAGGGGACGCCGATGGCGGAGAGGGCGCGGCTGAGGTTCCTGGCGTGGCGGACGGTGACGCAGAAGGCAATGGTGCGGCGGTCCCGGGCGAGCTCCTGGATGGAGCGGGCGACCAGGGCGTTGCGCTCCTCGATGTCGACGGCCTCCTCCAGCTCGGCCTCGTTGTAGTCGACGCTGGTGCGGGTCAGGCGGGTGAGGTCGGCGCTGGTGGCGATGCGGAAGCCCCGGAGCGGCACCAGGTAGTGATCGTCGATCATCTGGGGCAAGGTGCGGGTGTAGACGATGCGCTCGAAGACGCCGTCGAGGCCCTTGCCGTCGCCCCGGGCGGTGGTGGCGGTGAAGCCGAGGAGGGTGCCGGGCCAGTCCTCCTCGAAGACGCCGATCTGGCGGAGGACGCGCCGGTTGTCGTCCGCGGCGGCGTGGTGACACTCATCGTAGATGACGAGGCCGATGTCGCGGCCCTGGAGCACCCGGCCCAGGCGCTCCTCGTGGAGCGAGCGGATGGAGCAGACGACGATCTTGGCGTCCGCCGGGGCCCGCCGGTTGCCTTGCTCGACGGCGACGACGACCTCGCCGCCAGTGGCCGCCAGGAGCTTCTCGCGGGCCTGCTCCAGCAGCTCTTCCCGGTGGGCCAGCACCAGCACCTGACGCCGGGCCATGCGGGCGAGCTGGGAGAAGATCACCGTCTTTCCGGCGCCGGTGGGCAGGCTGATCAGCAGGCGCCGGTGGCCGGCCTTGCGCGCGGCGACGACCGCCTCGATGGCCTCGCGCTGGTAGGGCCGCAGGGCGGGGCCAGGGCTCGGCGTGGTGGGGGCTTCGGTCATGGGGCAAGCTCTAGCAAAAATGTCCGGATCGCCTACCCTCCTGCGGTGATGACCAAGACCGTTGCGCTCCTCACGGGCCGGGAACGAACCTTCCCGGACGCCCTGATCCAGACCATCCAGCGCCGGGGCGCGGGGGTCGATGCGGGCTACGCCTCCCTCGACATCACCCCGGTCGATGCCCCCCCTCCTTACGCGGTGATCGTCGATCGGATCAGCCACGATGTGCCCTGCTACCAGCCGGTGCTCAAGTGCATGGCCCTCCGGGGGTCGCACGTGATCAACAACCCGTTCTGGCGCATCGCCGACGACAAGGCTTTTGGCACGGCGCTGGCGGCGCGGCTCGGGGTCCCGATCCCCCGCACCTTCGTGCTGCCCTCGAAGGAGTACGGCGAGGACATCACCCCGGCGAGCCTCCACAACCTGAAGTTCCCCCTGGACTGGGGTTCGCTGCCCTTCCCGCTCTACATCAAGCCGCACTGGGGCGGAGGCTTCCGCGACGTGTACCGCGTCGAGTCGCTGGAGGCGCTGTGGCGCACCTACGACCGCACCGGCCGCCTCACGATGATCGCCCAGGAGTCGATCGAGTGGGAGCAGTACATCCGCTGCGTGGTCATCGGCCAGGACAACGTGCTCCCGCTGCTCTGGGACCCGCGCCTCCCGCATCACGAGCGCTACCTCGGCGCCGCCTCGACGATGCCGGCCCTCGATCCGGCGCTCCGTGACCGCGTGGTGGAGCATGCTCGGACCCTGTGCCACGCCCTGGGGTACGACATGAACACCTGCGAGTTCGCGGTGCGTGATGGTGTCCCCTACGCCATCGATTTCATGAACAGCGCACCGGATTTCGAGGGTAAATTTCTGGGCGAAGAGACCTTCTCGTGGATCGTCGATCAGATGGCCACGCTGTGCATCCGTCTCGCCGGTACGCCCCCTCGCACCACCCTGCGCTGGGACGCCATGCTCTCGGGCCCCACCGCCCCCTGAGCCCCGTCACATCCTGGGCGGCGCCTGGATCCCCAGCAGCGAGAGCCCCGTCGCCAGCACCTCTGCGGTGAGCTTGCACATCGCCAGGCGCACCGACCGCTGCGCAGGCTCGGCCCCCTTCACGGGGCAGGCGTTGTAGAAGGTCGAGAAGGCTTCAGCCACTTCCAGCAGGAAGGTGCAGAGCAGGTGGGGCTGGAGGGAGGTCTCGACGGCGAGAATCACCTCGCGGAGGCCGAGGAGGCGGAAGAGGAGGGCGCGTTCGGCGGCGCGCTGCTCGGGGGCTTCGGCGAGGGTGAAGGCCTCGGCGAAGGAGAGCTCGCTCAGCTCTTCCTGGGTCTTGCGGAAGATGGACTGGATGCGAGCGTGGGCGTACTGGATGTACCCGCCGGTGCGTCCCTTGAACTCGACCATGCGCTCGAGCTCAAAGACGTAATCCTTGACGCGATCGCTGGAGAGATCGGCAAACTTGATGGCGCCGATGCCGACGTCGCGGGACAGGGCGAGGAGGGTGTCCTCGTCGAGGCCCTGGCAGTTGGCGCGGACCTCTTTCTCGGCCGCCTCGACGGCGGCGTCGATGAGGTCGACGAGGCGCACGGTGTCACCCTGGCGGGTCTTGAACATGCGCTTGTCGGTGCCGAGGACCGAGCCAAACTTGACGTGCTCGGCCCGGGCCGGCGGGGCGAGCCAGCCGAATTGTTTGGCGGTGGCGATGACCATGGCCAGGTGCTGCTCCTGGGGGGCGCCGACGACGTAGAGGATGCGGGTGGCCTTGAGGTCATCGAGGCGATGGCGGATGGCCGCGAGGTCGGTGGTGGCGTAGCCAAAGCCACCGTCTTTCTTGCGGATCATCAGGGGGAGCGGCTCCTTGTTACGACCGAGGAAGCCCTCGGGGAACACGCAGAGGGCGTCCTGGTTGAGGGTGGCCTTGCCGCCGCGCTCGAGCTCGTCGCAGAGGGGGGCGAGGGCCGGGTTGTAGAAGCTCTCGCCCTTGATATCGCCGGGGGTGAGGGTGACGCCCAGGCGGTCGTAGACCAGAGAGAAGTAGCGACGAGACAGGTCAACGAGGAGGCCCCAGAGGCGCAGGGTCTCCGGGTCGCCGCCCTGGAGCTGGACCACGCGGTGGCGCGCGCGCTCGGCGAAGGCCGGGTCGCTGTCGAACTTGACGCGGGCGGCCTTGTAGAACGACGACAGCTCGCCCACGCCGAGCTCGCTGCTGGCCTGCGCCTCGCCCAGGTCGAGGAGGTGCTCGATGAGCATGCCAAAGGGCGTGCCCCAGTCGCCCACGTGGTTCTGGCGGATCACGGTGTGGCCGCGCCAGCCGAGCAGGCGAGCGAGGGCGTCGCCGATGACGGTGCTGCGGAGGTGGCCGACGTGCATCTCCTTGGCGACGTTGGGGGCCGAGTAGTCGATCACCACGCGCTCGGGGGCGGGGGCGAGGGGGACGCCGTGGCGGGGGTCGCGGAGCATGGCGGTGGCGGCGGCGGCGATCCAGGCGTCAGCGAGGGTCAGGTTGAGGAAGCCCGGGCCTGCCACCTCGACCGCGGCCAGCACGTCCCCGATCGGCAGCGCCGCGGCGATGGCCTCGGCGACGGCGCGAGGTTGCTTCTTCAGGCGCTTGGCGAGGCCCATGGCCAGGTTGGCCTGCAGGTCGGCGTGGGTGGAGGGCCGCAGGATCGGGTCTTCCGAGGCGAATTCGGCGCCGAAAGCGACCGTGAGGGCCGCCTGGAACAGAGGCCGCAGCGCCTCGCTCGGATCGTGAAATTCAGTCATGGTCGTCTGCTCGGGGTTATGACCTCGAACGACGATGCTGGGAACAAAATCCTGAGGGAGCGCGGCGCCAGCGGGGCAGGGGGGCGGGCCCGGCGGTGCGCTCAGGGGGCGGGCGGAACCGGGCTGAATTCTTCCCAGCCGTAGCGGCGCAGGTAGTTGCGCCAGACGCCCTCGCACACCGCGTTGTATCTGCAGGAGGCGCACTCGGGGCGCTTGTCGCGCTGGAACTCGTCGAGGTCCTGGCGGGTGACGAGGACGAGGCCCTTGCCCTTGCCCTGCTGCCTGCGCTCCTCGGCGTTTTCGGTGGGCAAGTTGACCTGGTCCGCGAGGTCAAAATGCTTGTAGCGCTCGACGTAGCCGCGGTTGAAATCGGGGACGCCCTCGGTGGTACAGAGGGGGATATCGACGAGGAAGGCGCGGGCGTCGGGCTCGTCCTGGAGGAGGGCCCGGAAGGTGGAAGCGATCTCGGTGTACCTGGGGAAGATCTGCTCGAAGTAGGTGTTGGCGCGGCCGTTGGCCTGCATCACGTTGAAGACCACCTGATCGACGCCGTGAGCTCGGAGGAACCGGTAGATAGTGAGGAGGTGAGGGAGGTTGCGCTCGGTCACCACGGTGCTGGTGTGGAGCTCGACGCCGAGGCGCTTGACGCGAGCGATGACGTCGAGGCCCGCGACGGTCTGCTCGAAGCTATCCGGCGTGCGGGTGAGCCCCTCGTGGAGCTTCTTGGTGTGGCCGTGGATCGAGATGTAAAAGCGGTTCATCCCCGCCTTGAGGAGCTGCGCCGTGTACGGCGTGTAGCCCAGGCGACGGCCGTTGGTCATCACGCTGATGCGGCGGTACCCGAGGGCCTTGCTCCAGGCGACGTAGGTGGGCAGGTGCTCGTTGGTGGTGGGCTCCCCGCTGGTGAAGCAGACCTCTTCGGCGCCGCGGTTCTCCTCGAGCATCCAGCGGACGCGCTCGGGCGTCATGGCCGAGTTGTTCACGTAGCGCGCGTCTCTGTCCTCCTCCATGCAGAAGACGCAGTTGTTGTTGCAGATCGCGCCGATGCTGATGTGAAGGCGCTCTGCTTGCTGCTGGATCCGCTCGACGATCCCGGAAGGGGACCCGTCGAGCGGAGCCTCGGGCTCACCAGGAGCCGTGGCTGCCATGGCTGCCGTGGCTACCGTGGCTACCGTGGCTACCGTGGCTACCGTGGCTGCCGTGGCTGCCGTGGCTGCAGTGCTGCGCAGGCAATACCCCGTCCGCCGGGGTATCAAAGCCCGGCATGTTGTCGGCCTCGGTCTTGGCACGATCGACGAGGGAATGTTCGTCGCGCGACAGCATGCCAGAGGCCTTGCGTTCGAAGCTCGGGAGATCGTCGTCGTCGTTTTGCGAAGCCATGAAATGCTCGTCGGGGAAGAGGCCGCGGGACAGGACCGTTTTCAAGTTTGCCGGAAGGTTCTCCCGCTTGTCCACCTCCGCGTTTCTAACCCCCTTGCGGGCGGCTGCGAGGAGGGGGGGGCTGGCCCAGGGACCAGGGCCAGCCCAGGGCCAACCCCAGCTCACCAAACCGGAATCGTTCGGCCCCCATCGCCTCCCCCAGCCGCCCGTACAGCTCGATGACCCCGATGGTGAACACCACGCGCCCCTGGAACCCCCCTTCCAGCTCACCCCCGCGCCGGATCGCAAAGAAGCCCGCGTCCAGGCCCACCACGCCGTAGCCCACCTCGGGCCCCAGCGAGGCACGCGTCCACGAGGGGCCAAAATCGTGCATCACCTCCCCGGAGAGCCCCCCCCACCAGCTGGCCCGGGGGCCCACCTGGTACACCAGGCTCTGCTGTAGCCCCAGCACCAGCCCGTTCCGCTGGCGATCGTGGATGCTGTACCCCACCTGGGCGTGCGTGGGGGCATACCAGCCGGTCAGCCAGGGGCCCGGCTCCGCGTGGGCCTCCGGGCCGAGCAGCAGCCCGGCGAGCAGCACCAGCGAGGCCCAGCGCCGGGGGCTAAAGAGCGAAACCATGAAGAAAACCCTCGCAGCAGCCGGCCAAGGCCCGTGGATGGATCGGGGCCTTCGATCAAGATCTCGAGGGACCCCGGGCTGGCGAGGCGCTCCTCCTCGAACATGTTGCGCAGGCAGACCGCGAACCGCTGGGGGGCCGGCGCCCCTTCCTGGCCCAGGGTGACGCCGGTGGCCGCCAGCGGCACCGAAACCTCGGATTTCCCGCAGAAATCGACGGAGAACAGCTTGATTTGCCCCCCGCCTTGCACCCGCGAGAGGCCGTCCGGCAGGCAGACCCAGAGCAGGTCACCGTCCCGGTACCCCTGGGGCAGCACCGCGCGCAGCGTCAGCTCGTCGCCCGGGGCGACCCGCTGCGCCTTGCGACCCCCACGCTCCAGCGACACCTGGAGCGCGGCGCTGGCCCCGGGTCGATCCCAGCGATCTTCCTGGAGCCGGGTCTCCTCGATCACCGCGACCCCCTGGAGCGCCCGGACCCGCCTCGGATCCTCCTTGCGCTGGGCCGCCTCGCTGGTCCCCATGCGCTCCCCATCGACCTCGACCCAGCCGCTGCCTGACACGACCCCGGCCACCGTCAGCTCGGCCATGAGCGCGATCGCCGCCGCCGAGTCCACCGTCGAGTAAAGACGCCCGCTCGACTCGAGTGCCTGCGTCACCTGGTTGGCCAGCTTCAGGGCCAGGGGCAGATCCCCCGGTTGCTTCCCCCGGAGCAGCGCCGCCGCCCCGTAGGCCAGCTCGACCCGGTGCGCCACCGCGCCCCCGGGGATTCCGGTGCCCAGCAGATGGTTTGATCTCATACGGACCACGCCGAGAGCCTGCTCCCGGACGCTGGGGGACGTGTGGAAACGCACCGCTCGGTAGGCATCCTCGCAGCTCCCGGGGTTCTCCGGGGGCCACGGGAGGCGGCTCGCCCGGGTCACATCGGCGGCCATCTCCAGGCACTCGTCGATGCCCTGCAGGAGCGCCTTGCTCGGCGAGCTGTCGCGCAGCGTCGCCAGGTACCACAGGTGCATCGCTGCCTTCGGGCCCCAGTAGGCGTTCGGCTCGTCCCCCGAGTCCGGGTACATCTTGAAGCCTCGCCCGCGGAGCCACATCGAGCGCTCCCGCCGCACCCCCGCCAGCAGGATCGCCTCGGCCCGGGCGCGCCGCGCCGTGTCCTGTCCGGAGAACATGTACATGCCGGCCGCCGCCAGCATCTTCGCGGCGGTCTGCTCGCAGCAGGCGTGGCCGTAGTCGGAGGTCGCGTCGACGAGGGCCTTGAAGGGCCGGTCGAGCCCGGGCAAGACCCGCAGCCGCTGGACCCCTCGGGCCGGGTCCAGCGCCAGCTCTTCGCCCTGGTGGAGCATGCGCACCGCACGCCGGAGCTGGCGGAAGTGACCGGGCGCGTCGATCTGTCTTGCCACCCAGTCCGCGGCGCCGGTGCCGAGATCCTCGACGATGGCCTCGTGGTACCCCGGCTGGAGCGGGAACCAGAGCTCGGCGCCGGTCGCCCGGATCTCCTCCCCCGGGGCCAGGGGTCGACCGTCCAGGGAGAGCGGTACATCGGCTCGATCTCGCAGCAAACGAGCGCGCATGCGGCCCGACGCGCACCGCAGCACCAGCCTCCCCAGCACCGCGTCGCCGGGGGTCACGAAGGGGGCTGCTTCCAGGGCGACGGAGGGGGTCTTTTCGGCACGGAAGCGGGCCTCGGTCCAGGCCCAGTTCAGCCCCGAGAGCACGAACGCTTCCACGAGGTAATCCGCGTCCGACGGGCCCAGCTCGACGGTCACGCTGGCCTGGCCGTCTCGCACCGGCAGCAGGCCGGCAAAGAGCAGCTCGGGCTCCTCGGTGACCACCGGCGGCGGCCCCGCGCTCTGCGTCGCGCCTGGACCCGCGCCCGACCTTGCTGGCGCAGGAGGCGGCCCCGGCGGAGCCCCGGTGGGCGGGGCTGGCGCCGAGGGAGACATCATCATCATCGGCGCCATCGGGGATGGTATCCGGGGGGGGCCACCGGCCGCTCCGAGCGCAAAGGTCTCGGGAGACCCCCCTGCTCTGCGAGGGATGGGCCCCCCGAAGGACTGGGGCGGGACAGGGCGAGGCATCGGCGGCGGGAGCAAGGCCGCCAGATCCTTGAAGGTGGGGGCGTCGCCGAAGTGCTTGCCTGCGCCGGTCGCGCAGGTCTTGAGGCTGCTGGCGAGCCGGTGGAGCGGCGTGTCCGGGGTGAGGAGCCGAGCGTCCTTCACCACCAGGTAGACGCTGGCCGGCGCGCTGGTGTCAATGGTGACATCGATGCGCACCTGGGAGCCAGGGGAGGGGATCTCGGGGGCCACGACGCGAGGCCGGAGCTGCTCGGGGGAGAGAAGGAGGGCCCAGCCTTCCCAGGGGGAACCGGCGACAAAGGCGCCGATCGCGAGGAGAGAAGCGGGGAGGAAGCCCGGGAGCTCGATGCGTTGCCCCGGGACGATGCTGGAGAAGGAGAGCTCGCGGTAGCCCCCGGTGCAGAGGGCCTCGAAGGCAGGGAGGCCGCGGAGGGAGGCGAGGTCCGTGTCTGAGCTCAGGTGGCGCCAGTCGTTCCAGCCGTGCTCGATGGCGAGGCGCAGGGAGGCGATGGCGAGGGCCGGGGCGCCGAGGCGCGCGTGGCAGCAGGCGACGTAGTACGCGTAGTTGGGGTGAGCGACGGGTTGCGAGGAGAGGGTGAGCTCGAAGAGGGCCTTGGCTTCGACGAATTGTCCCTGATGGAACAGCTTCTCGCCGCGCGCGTAGGCGCCATCGGTGTGGGCCGGGTGGGGGGCGGTGGCTGGATCCGGCGCATCGGCACGCCGCCGCGGGAAGGTGGGATCGAGGAGCACCACGCAGGCGTGGTCGACGGCGGTGGTGGCGCGGAGGTGAGGGGAGGTATCGAGCTGTTCCAGGACAAAGGGGCCCGGGCGTGGTTCCCCTTGTTCGAGGTGAAGGCCGCGGATCGGGCGGGAGGTTGCCCCCGGGAGCAGCGAGCCAAGGAGCTCGGGGCCGAAGGAGCAGAAGCGGGTGGCCTCGCGCTCCGAGGCGCGGCTCCCGTGGAGGGGGACAGAGGCGGTGCGGGAGGGGTCGTTGACGAGCTGGAGGTTGAGGGTGTGAGGGCCCTCCCCGGGGAGCGCGACGATCAGCTCGGCGAAGCCAGCGCGGGCCTCGACCTTCTCGCGGCCGACCCGGGCCCCTCGGTCCTGGACCTCGACCCAGACCGGCCCCTCGACCGGGGCACCGTAGGCCTCCAGCCGGAGCCGCACCCAGAGCCTGGAGGTGCCTTCGCGCCGCCGCTCGACGAGGGAGACAACGAGGGGCGCGAGGCGGTAAGAGGCCACGGTGAAGCGGCAAGGCTCGGTGGTGGAGCCGGCCAGCCTGACCTCGAAATCACCTGCCGGGAGATCCTGCAGCTCCGCGAGCGCGACGCCGTGATCGTCCAGCACCAGCGGGGTGCGCCCCCAGGGCTTGCCGTGGTGAAGGATCTCGAGGACCTGCTCTGCCCGGGGAGCCCCCAGGTCAAGCAGCAGCAGACGCACCGTGTCGCGCCCCTCCCGGTAGAGGGCCCGGTCGCTGGTGAGGCTCTGGAGCTGGACCCCGGGGAGCGTCGCCGGCAAGAGGCTCGCCCCCAGCAGCTGGATGGCCTCGGCGCCGAGGAGCGAGAGGACCCGCGGGGCCGGCGCTGCGTCGGGGAGAAAAGCCCGTGAAATCCAGGAAAATCCTGGGGTCTCCAGGAACTGAGGAGAGAGGAACAGGAACCCTTTCCCCACCTGGACCGTGGCCTTCAACTGCTGGACAGAGGACCCCTCGCTGAGCTGAACACGGATGTCTCCCACGGTCGCCTCCTGGGCTGGTTAGCGACCCAACATGTACCCGAGGAGCCCCGCCCCCGCGAGGCTCACCGCCACGATGATCGCCACCAGCGGTTTGTTATCCTGCTTCACCCGGGTGAGCTGGAGGGTCTGCTCGTGGCGTCCATCAGGAGGCGCAGAGGTCTTCGCTGTGGCCTGGGCAGAGGACGCGCGGGCTGGGGGGGGGGAGGAGGCAGGTGTCGGTGCGGCAGGAGGGGCGGCCTGCGGCGAGGGGGACGGCGTCACCGGCGGGACCAGCGGGCTGTTGAGGCGCACGGTTTCCCCCAGCTTCGCGGCGGGGGCTCGGGGGGCTGGCGCGGCGGGGGCCCTGGGAGAGGGGGGCGCCGAGGGCGGGGGCTCCGGGACCGGAGGGGCGAGGGCCTTGGGGGGGCGAGCGTAGAGGCGCGTGGCGATGTCGGCGGGGCCATCGCTGCCCACGAGCCAGGGCTCCTCGGCGATGGTGGCCAGGGAGAGCGCGGCCTTGGGGTCGAGCTCCTTGATCATGTCATAGATCGCCACCGCCGCGGTGATCGCCGCCTGCAGCGAGGCCGCCGGCAGGAAGGCTCCGTCCCAGCCGCTCACGTGCGCTTGCCAGAGCATGGCTCCGGGTTGATCCAGCACGCCCCAGTCGAGCTCGATCGGGCCGGTCTCGGTCTCGGACTGCAGGTCAAAGGTCTCGCTGGCCTTGCGCGCCGCGCGTCGCCCCGCCCCTCGCGCCAGCACCAGCGCTCGCCCCTCGAGGAACTGGGCCCCCATGATCTGGACCAGCACATCCGGGCGCATCCGTAGCTCGCAGCGCGCCACCGCGCCGGCCCAGGCCCCGCGGCGACGCTGGAGCTTTTGCTTGCGCTCCAGCTCATCGAGGGCGCGCCAGAGCAGCCGCGTGTTGTACGCCAGGCTACCGAGCACGAAGCGGTCGAGGCTGCTGAGGGCCTGCCACTCGGCGAGCGGGATGGCGCGCTGGGGCCCGAGCGCTCGCTGCAGATCGACGGGCACGTCGTTCACGGGGGGGTCAACGGCGCGGCTGACCAGCTTGAGCTGGTTGGCCGGGATCCCGTTGGCGATGGTGCGCACCACCAGGATATCGATACGCTCGCGCTGGCCTTCCTCGGTGAGGGTCCGTCGGGCCTCCTGGTCGAGCTGCAACCAGCCGCGCGGGGTCGCCAGGATCCCGACGGACTGGAGCGCTCGCAGCGCCGCAAAGGGGGGACGCGCGAGGTCGGCGCCGATCTCCTCGAACTGGTAGACGCCCACGGGGGGAGGG
The DNA here is from genome assembly GCA_025453595.1 of Polyangiaceae bacterium. GTDB lineage: Bacteria > Myxococcota_A > Polyangia > Polyangiales > Polyangiaceae > JANWXX01. Next base: position 10,602 of record JALOQB010000077.1, on the reverse strand, counting down.
CCTTCTGCGCTCATCGGCCTTGTGCTCCAGGGGTGTAAGGGGAGGCGCAGGACACGATGACCTGGCCATCCAACCCCCTACCTGTACCACGAACGCCCCCCACCCTGCGGGACTTCCCGGGGATGCAAATTTGCCCCCGGTCGCCCCTCCTTGGTAGCGGGGGCGTGGACCATGCGAACGAGCGCTGCTTTGCTGATCGTGCTGGGGGGATGCTTCTCGACCACCAGCGAGGTCAAGTTGCTTCGTACCCAGCAGCCAGCCTTGCCTGCCGGGTGCCCGGTGAACGTGCTCGCCGAGACCACCGCGCCTTACCCGGTCGAGGACCTGGCCATTCTCTCGATCAACTACGCCCCCGGGGGCCGGGACTCGGCCCTCGGTCGCCTGCGGGAGCAGGCCTGTTACTACGGAGGCGATACGGTGTACGCCATCGAGGAGACCCCCCGCAACAACGCCAGCACCCTGCTTTCCGCCCGCGTCGCCCGCCGTCCGGGCCGCTGAGCGCCCCCCGTAGCACCTCGCCCCCGGGGTGGTGGTAAGGTGACGGCGCCATGATGCCCTCCCCCCCCGCCGCCGCGCCTGCCCCCGGGCCTTCGCCGGCGCTTCGCATCGACGAGCTGGCCCTCTTTGTTCGCCGTGTCACCCCGGACGGCGTCCGTATGGAAATCCGAACCCCCGGGCCGCTCAACGCCTCGCAGCTCCCGGTGCTCCCGGTCTTCGAGGGGTGGGCCCAGACCAGCGGCGAGCTGGTGCTGCGGGCCGCGGGCGTGGTCGAGGGGCCATTTGCCGCCTCCCTCGACCTGGACGGCACGACGGTGGGGCCTTCGGTGGCGGCCCAGGTGAGCGAGGGCGCGGGCCTGGTGCCCTTCTCCATCGAGATCGTCGTCCCCCTGCGGGCCCTCACCCCGCACCAGGGTCGCCCCTTCAAGCTCGGGCTGGCCTTGCAGCCTGGCGGCCGCGTGGTGCGTCTCTTCAAGGTCCAGCTCGTCGGCCTCCGGGCCCCGGGGCCTGCCTTCTCTTCCCTCGACCTCCTCGAATCGACGGATTCGGTGCTCTTTGACGCCCCCGAGCGCCGCCTCTTCGACCTGCAGAACCCGGAAGAAGGCTTCTGGGTCGGCACGGGCAAATGGCGGCTCCGGCTCTTCGCCGAGTGGCTCAAGACCGAGGGCGAACCTTACAACCTCGACGCCAGGCCCTCCCTCGTCCTCCACCGGTGGCAGCGCGCCGGGGATGCCTCCGATCTGATCTGGGAAGACGTGACCCGCCGGGCCGGGGGGCGCCGCACTTACACCGAACTGGTCTTTGACTCCTCCCACCCCTCGCTCCAGCCGGTCCCCCCCGAGGGCAAGGATATCCCCCTCGATCTCATCGTGGATCAGCCCCTGTCCTTCGGCGAGAACCTCTGCGTCCTCTCCTGGCACGCCGCCCTCCCGCTCCGCGTGCGTGACCCGCGCCCTCACCTCAAGACCTTCCAGCGCCTCTCCGCCGTCGGCATCGACTTCGGCACCACCGCCACCGTCGCCGCCCTCTACCAGCGCGGCTTCCGCTCCCTCCTGCGCCTCGGCAACTCGCGCTCCGGTAGCTCCGCCGAGAACCCCACCTACCTCCTCGTCGAGGACCACGAGAAACTCTGGTCCGAGCTCCAGAAAGCAGGGCCTCAGCAGCGGTTCCCCAACCTCCTCCGCGTCGTCAAGGGCAGCCACGCCGCCTACGAGGCCATGGCCGAGGTCCCCAGCGCCGTCATCGACGAGCTCAAGAGCCTCCCCGAGCGCGTCATCTCCCTCGACCAGTCCCCCCAGCTCCGCGACCGCGAGCGCCAGCGCGATTTCCTCCTCGACGAGGCCCGCGTTCGCATGCTCATCCGCACCTACGCCTACCTCCTCGGCCGCGCCATCAACCGCCCCGGCCAGGACGTCTACCTCCGCTACTGGCTCACCCACCCCGCCAAGTTCGACGAGCGCGCCCGCAAGCTCCTCGAAGAAGAGCTCCGCAACGGCATCCTCCTCAGCATCCCCCAGGATATCCCCGCCTCCGAGGTCGTCGTCTCCATGCAGGCCAGCGAGCCCGAGGCCTTCGCCGCCGAGGTCTGCCCCGAGCTCGCCGCCCACCCCGCCCTCGAACCCCTCGTCAGCCAGTTCGGCGAGCTCCGCTTCGCCGTCTTCGACTTCGGCGGCGGTACCCTCGACATCGCCTGCGGTCGCTACCGACCCGCATCCGAGCAGGAGCAGCTCGAGTATGGAAGTTCCACGGTCATCGAGACGCTCCAGGTGAGCGGCGATGATCACCTGGGCGGCGACTACCTGACCCACGAGCTCTGCTGGCTCACCCACCAGCACGACAAGCATCTCCCCGAGATGGAGGAGAAGGACGTGCCGATGATGCGCCCCGCCACGGTGCCGCCGAACAACCTGGCCAACAAGCCGCACCTGTACAAGCGCAGCCTGGCCGGGCGGCAGAACCGGGTCCGCTTCGAGCGCGAGCTCGGGCTGTCGCAGGTCAAGCACGGGCCCGACAGCGAGCCCCACCGCACGGAAGAGCTGGGCGCCGTGCGCCTCGACAACCAGGAGGTCCGGCTCCAGTCGCTCAAGACCGACCTGGCAGGCCTCAAGGCGCGCCTCCACGACCACCTGCGCGAGCGGATCCGCGACGGCGCCAAGCTCCTCAAGACCATGCTCAGCAACACCCCCTGGGGCGGCGAGGGCGACTGGCGGCAGCAGGGCGTGGTCATCCTGCTCGCGGGCAATTCGTCCCGCAGCGCCTTCGTCGAGCAGGTCCTCGCCGAGGAGCTGGGCATCCCGGGGCTCAAGGTCTGGAAGCCCACCTCCAGCGGCCCCTTCGAGCAGGTCGTCCTCTACGAGGTCCCCGCCCGCAACGAGCGCGGCACCAGCATCGTCGGCGTCTCCCCCAAGACCGCCGTGGCCCTCGGCGCCCTGAACATCGCCAACCGCATCGTCCACCTGGTCCGCCGTAGCCAGGGCTTCAGCTACTTCCTCGGCGACCTCCGGGGCTTCCCCCCCAAGTTCCTGGCCCTCATCCCCATGGGCACCCCCACCGCCAACCCCGACGAGTTCGGCCCCCACTTCGTCGACTTCGGGCGCTGGGACGCCCAGATGCCCCTGCGCATCTGCAAGGAGTACGCTCCGGGCAAGATGACCGCCGCGGACCCCCGCATCTTCTTCATCCCCACGGGCCTCCCTGCGGGCGAGCTGGGCCGCCTCTACATCTGCGTCGTCTCCCCCGAGGAGATCGCTCTCCACCTCAAGCGCGACGGGAAAGACCCCCTCCGCGTCCACCTCAACCTCGCCAAGTTCATGCGCTGACCCATGGCCCACGACCCCTTCGCCCCCGCCCTCCGCGCCGAGATCGAGGCCCTGGTCGCCCGCTACGAGGCCCTCGCTCGCTCCCACCAGGAGGCCCTCGCCGCCGCCCGCGAGCACGAGGTCGCCAGGCTCCGCCAGGACCTCGCCACCCTCCTCGCCGACCGCGAGCGCACCCGCATCGCCGAGGCCGACGCCCGCGCCCAGCTCCGGGCCTCCTCCGACCGCTGCGCCCTCCTCGAGCGTGAGCTGGCCGACGCCCGCCGCTCCCTCGACCAGTCCGCCCAGCGTATGGAGGCTCTGCAGGTCGAGGGGCGCGCCGCCGCCGAGCGCGAGCGCGAGGAGGCCCGCGCCGCCCAGGCGGCCCTCCAGTCCCAGCTCGACGAGGCCCGCCGTCTCCTCGAAGAAGCCCGCGCCGAGGCCCGCCAGCGCCTCGCCCAGGTCGAGGACGCCCTGCGCGAGGTCCAGCAGGAGGCCGAATCCCTCAGTGGCGCCTTCGCCTCCGAAAAATCCTTCGTCGACGCCTGCCTGCGCCTCGACGGCACCCCCCTCCTTGACGCCCTCCGTCAGGCCTTCGGCGCCGACTTCACCCCGTCCCCCGCCACCTACGCGGCCCTCAAGGCCCGGCGCCCCGACTCCATCCTCGCCGCCGCCTTCAAGGAGCGCGGCCGCCTCGTCGCCGCGGCCCCCCTCACCTCCGCCGAGCGCGCCCCCCTCGCCCAGCTCGCCCAGGCCAGCGGCTGCGAGCTCATCGAGCCCGAGCACGGCGTCCGCTTCTCCTCCTCCTCGATGGACAAGGCCAGCACCCAGCCCGACCCTGCCGAGGAAGGCAACGTGCTCGCCTGCCTCATGCCCGGCCTCCGCCTCGCCGGCACCGACGGCGCCCTCGTCTTCCCCCGCGTCCTCGTCGCCTCCGGGTGATCCTCGGAAGGAGCCGCCGCTGGCTTCCCGAGGCCAGGGATACGAGCGGCAGAGCCCCATGGTTCAACGGATTCGGCTAGAGTGCGGCAGTGCTGACCCGCGGGAACCACGCGCTGCTTTTTGGCCCCCCGTTGCTGCTCTGGGCGCTGCTGCTGGTGACCGCGGCGCGGCACGGCGCGAGGCCAGCGCTGCACGCCCCGGCGACCCAGGCGATCCCGTCGGGGCCCATGCTCCTCGCGACCCTGGATCTCTCCCGGCGCGACCGCCCCGCCTTCCGCGCGCTCCTCGGGGAGGGCTGGTCCGCCGAGCTCCAGGCGCGCTGCGGGGAGGACCCGCTGGCGCCCGCCGCCGAGCTGGCCCTGGCGATGCCAGCCGCGGCCGCCGAGGGGGAGTTTGGGCTGGCGCTCGCGGGTTCGTTTCAGGTCAAACGAGTGGTGAGCTGTGCGACGCGGGTCATCGAGGGGAGGGGGGGGCGGCCGGTGGTGCTGCAGGACGGTCCGTTCTCGCTGATCTCGGACGTGGCTTCCCGGGGCGAGGGGGTGGTCGCGATCAAGGAGGGGGGGCCGCTGCTGCTCGGAGGTCTGGCCTACGTGCGCCGGATGATCGCCGCCGCCGCGCGGCGCGAGGCCTCGGTGGAGAGCGACGCGCGGCACGTGGCGCTGAGGTCCGAGGTGGGCGAGGCGATGCTGGTGGCCACGCTCTTGCCGTCCCAGGATCTGGGCGAGAGGCTCCGCGCGGAGGCGGGGGTCGAGCAGGGGGGGCTGGCGGGGGTGCTGGGCCTGGGGGTGGCCCTGTCCGCGGATGACCCGGCAGAGCTCCGGCTGGCGATCGGCTGCGACGGCGCTGCCTCGTGCCAGCAGGCGCAGGCGGGGCTGCGGGGTCTCCAGGGCAGCGAGGGGCTCCTCCTCGCCCGTCTTCCGGGCCTGAAGCAGGCGCTGGCGGGGGCAGAGATCGGGGGGGAAGGGCCCACCGCGCGGGTCCGGCTGCGCGCCCCCTTGACCCTGCTCTCGGCCCTGGGCGGCGGCGTCCGGGCCTGGCTGCGCGAGGGGCGATTAACTTGGTGCCAAAGAGCCGATCGCCGGCGTCCCCGAGGCCCGGGACGATGTAGCCCACCTCGTTGAGGTGCGAGTCGACGGCGGCGGTGACGACCGGAACATCGGGGTGGTGCTTGTAAAATTTGGCGAGCCCCTCGGGGCAGGCCAGGAGGCAGACGAACTTGATCGAGGCCGGCTTCGAGCGCTTGAGCCGCTCGACCGCGGCGATGGCCGAGTTGCCGGTGGCGAGCATCGGATCGCAGACGATCACCTCGCGATCCGAGAGATCCTGGGGCACCTTGTAGAAGTACTCGACCGACTCGAGGGTGGCGTGGTCCCGGTACAGTCCGATGTGACCGACCCGGGCCGACGGGATGAGCTCCAGCATCCCATCCAGGATCCCCAGGCCCGCCCGCAGGATCGCCACCAGCACCACTTTTTTCCCTTCGAGCATCGGCGCTTCGATCTTCGCCAGCGGCGTCTCGATCGCCACGTCGGTCAGCTTCATGTCCCGTGTCGCCTCGTAGGCGAGCAGCATCGAGATCTCGCTCAGCAGCCGGCGGAAGCTCGCCGTGCTCGTCTCAGCCTTTCGCATCAAGGTGAGCTTGTGCTTGACCAGAGGATGATCGACGACCGTGCAGTTGGGGAACGTCATGGTGGCCGGCAGCCTAGCAGAATCCTCCCTCGCCTCGCCTCGCTCCGTGTATGCTCATCATCCATGCTCCGCCGCGTCGCGCTCCCTCTCGTGGTTGCCCTCGCGGTGTGCGCTCCCCGGGTCGCTCGAGCCGATGGTTTCCTCGAAGAAGGGTCGGGCTACGCCTTGCTCCTGGGCCCCAATATCGGCGGGTCATTCCACAGCAAGCCGGGCGCGCTCCTGGGCGCCGAGCTCAGCTTCGTCCACTTCGACGACGGCATATGGTTCGGCTTTTACGGCGATATCCTCCAGGACCTCGGCCTGAAGCGCGCTCGCTACAGCGTCGGCCCCGAGATGGGCATCGGGCCCTTTGGCATCGACGTCGGTTACCTCCGCGAGCTGAGCGACGAGGCCCCCCGCCAGGGATACCGCATCCGCGGCCTGCTCTCGGCCTTCCTCGTCAGCGCCTACCTCGGCGCCGGGACGCTCGTGCAAGATCAGCAAAAATTTCATTTTCGCGAGGGGGGCCTCCTGTTCAAGATGCCCCTCGCTCACTTCTTTTAGAAAACATCCGGCCCCGGCGCCCCGCTTGAAGGTGCATCTTGGCCCCTTCCCGGGGTGAGAAGATCGGATAGATTGAACCGGTGCGCTCGACCCTCCTTACCCTCGCGCTCCTCCTCTCCCTTGGCTGCGGCGCCTCCGGCGGTACGCCGACGCCCCACACCCCTTCCTCCTCCGCTCCCACCGAGGGGGCTGCGGGCGGCAACGACGGGCAAGCTCCGGCCCCCGGTGCCCAGGATGACTGGGAGAAAATTCGCGATGAAGACGGCATCCTGGTCTTCCGCAAGGAGGTCGAGGACAGCCCGGTCGTCGCCTTCCGGGGCGAAGGCGAAATCCAGGCCCCCCTCGGCCGCGTCGCCCTCATCCAGATGAACATGGAGCGCGCCAGCGAGTGGATCGATCGGATGAAAGAGGCCCGCGTCCTCGAGGCCCGCACCGAGGAAGAATTCCTCACCTATTCCCATATCGGTGCCCCCCCGCTGGTCTCCGATCGAGACTTCGTCAACCAGGTCCGTATCGAGTACGACCCCCCTCGGCGCATCAAGTTCAACATCCACTCCGTCGAGGACCCCAAGGCCCCCCCCACCGCCGGCGTCCGCGGCAAGCTCCTCCACAGCAGCTTTGAATTCACCGCCGTCGCCCCCGATCGCACCCGCGTCGTCTGCGAGATCCACGCCGACCCCATGGGCTCGCTCCCCAAATGGGTCGTCAACCAGTTCCAGAAGGGCTGGGCCTTCCGCACCATCTCCCAGATGCGAAAACAGGCCCAGAAGTCTGACCTCGCCGAGCGCGCACCCCAGATCCGCGATCTCCTCCAGCGCCGCGGCTTCTCCCTCTGAGACCCCTCCCCCCGCCGAGTTCACCACCTCGCCACCGGGTTGACGCAGGGTGGTTTCTCGCTTCCTGTCTCCTACGCCCGCATGCGCCCCTTCCTCTTCCTCTCCTTCTCGCTCTTCTCCCTCGCCTGCGCCGAGTCCAGCTCCAAGCTCACGGACGATGACCTGCCCGGCAGCCTCGGCGGTTCCTCGGGGCTGGGTGGTGTGTCCGGAAGTTCCGGACAGTCCGGATCTTCGGGTTCCGGCGGTGACGCGGGCTCCGGCGGTGACGCGGGTTCCGGTGGGGACGCGGGCGCGGCGGGGGATGCAGGCGCCGGCGGCGCGGGGGCCGGCGGCGCGGGGGCCGGCGGTGCGGGCGCTGGCGGCTCCGCGGGCGTGGGCGGCACATCGGGCTCCGCAGGCGTGGGCGGCACCGCGGGCTCCGGCGGCGCAGGGGCGGGCGGTGCTGGCGCCGGTGGGGCATCCGGAGCTTCCGGACAGGCGGGCGACGGAGGGGCGGGTGGCGGCGCGGGGGCCGGTGGGGCAGCCGGGGCGGGCGCGGGGGGCGCCGGAGCGGGGGGCGCCGCGGGGGCTGGCGGAGGGGAGTGCACCAGCAAGGTGCTGATCAACGAGTTCTCCTCGGAGGGGAAAGACAGCGGCAACGACGATTTCGTCGAGCTGTACAACCCGAACGACTGCGCGATCGATCTGGAGGGCTGGAGGCTGATGTACAGCTCGTCGAGCGCCTCGCCTCCGATGGCGCTCTGGACGGCCAAGGCCGGGTTGAGCCTGGCCCCCAAGGGCTTCCTGGTGCTCGGGACCTCGGGCTTCACGGGCACGGCAGACGAGAAGCTGTCGAGCGGGTTGAGCCAGAGCGGCGGCGGTGTCGGTCTGCGGGACGCGAGCGATGCGCTGGTCGACGCGGTGGCCTGGGGCAACGCGGTCAAGAACCACCCCTTCCTGGAGGGGACGCTGTGCAAGGTGGTCCCGGCGAACCAGAGCGGGGCCCGGAAGCCAGACGGCCAGGACACCGACGACAACGCTGCCGACTTCCTGATCCCGTCGCCCCGGACGCCGGGGAAGTCGAACCAATAAAAGATCAACCGCCGGGGGAAACCAGGGGCTCGCCGGGGCATCTGAGTCAGCGCGAGGCGCAGCAACAGGGGGAACCCACCCGCTGGCGCTCGAACCTCCGCGGGTCCTGGCCCGCTCCAGGGGGATTTTTGACCCTTCCACGCGAAGGATCTTCCCCGGGCAAGCCTTGACGAAGCCGGGGGGTATGCCTACTCCGACAGTCCGAACAGTCCGACGCCGCAGCGCTGCGGCGCCTCAACTCCAAGCAAGGAACAGCATGAGCCTCATTGGTAAGAAGGCCCCCGAGTGGGCAAGCCAGGCGTACAGCAACGGCGACGCGGTCAACCTGTCCAGCAAGGACTTCGAGGGGAAGTGGCACGTGATCTACTTCTACCCCCTCGATTTCACCTTCATCTGCCCCACCGAGATCAAGGGCTTCCAGGAGCTGGAGAAGGAGTTTGCCGAGGACGGCGTGAAGGTCATCGGCGTCTCCACCGACTCGTACTTCAGCCACAAGGCCTGGTTCGCTGACTCCTCGCTCTTCCCCCAGAAGATCACCCACCCGGTGCTGGCGGACACCAACCACTCGGTCTCCCGCGCCTTCGACGTCCTCAAGGAGGACGCCGGTATCGCCTTCCGCGCCACCATCATCATCGACGACAAGGGCATCGTCCGCTCGGTCTCGGTCAACGACACCAGCGCGGGCCGCGCCCCTCGCGAGACCCTCCGCACCGTGCAGGCCCTCCAGTCCGGTGGCCTCTGCGGCGCCGACTGGAAGAAGGGCGAGAAGTTCGTCGGCTGAACCCCCGAGCAAAGGCACCCCATGGCGTCCTCCCTTGAGATCATCGACGGGCAAAACTGGCGTGAGTTCACCGGGACCGGCGTGGTCGTGCTGATGCTCGGCAAGACCGACTGCGAGGCCTGCGCCCGCTGGACCGACGAGCTCACCACCTTCCTCGCCGGCGACCAGGCTGCCCAGGGCGTCCGGTTCGGCAAGATGATTCTTGATCAGAAGGGCCTCACCGACTTCAAGCGCGAGCACGGCTCGTGGCTCAAGGACGTCGATGTGCTCCCCTTCAATGTCATCCTCCGCGATGGCCAGGTCATCAAGTCCTTCGCCGGCTCCGGCATCGAGCGGCTGACCAACCGGCTCTCCGGCGTGCTCGCGGGCTGATCCCTCAGGCCCCCGCGATGATCGCGTGGAAATCCGGCTCCGCCGTCGCCGGCCCCCGGTGTGTATAGAACCTCCGGGGGTCGCCGAGGATGGCGCACACGTTGAGGGTGGCGGCGCCCAGGTCCACCCCCCCCAGGGTCGCCCTGGGCAGCGCCACGGCGGCGCTCCAGCGGTCGCCGTGGCGCACCGCGTGGGCCCGGGCCGTCGGCGTCGGGGCGCCCTCCTGGCGCCGCCGGTAGCCGCGGAAAGGGCACCACCACCAGGCGCCGGTGGGGGCGAGGTTGAGCTCCTGGTATCCGGAACTTCCGGATGATTTCCAGAAGAGCTCGAGGACATCCTGGGTCCAGAGTCCTTCCACAAATTGCCCACAACCTGGGGAGAGATCGCAGCGAGGCGGGGCCTCGACGGAGCCCCCGAAGAAGAGCTCCTCCTGGCTCTGGGCCAGCACGATGGAGACGGCGGCGGGGGGCGGAGAGCCGTACCAGTCGCGGGTCAGGTGCTGGGGGGGCAGGGCGAGGAAGGAGGAGAGGGAGAAGCCCGCGGGGACGGCGTGGACGGGGAGCATGGGGGCGAGGGTACCGCGGGGGAGGGCTCAGGCGGCGAGGGCGAGGTGGATCTTGTCGGCCTGACCTGCGCGGTGGAAGGCGCGGAGGCGGCGGAGGGTGGCCTCCCGGGAGCTCAGGCGCCCCTGGAGCCTGGCGGAGAAGCGAGCCGCCAGCCGCGTGGCGAGCCGGTACCTGTCCCCCTCGACGGAGCCCTCCTCGTGGAGGAAGCTGGCCTGCTCGTAGAGCCTGGAATGGATCTTCCATACCATCGCCCCTTCGCCACGGAGCAGGGGGGCGAGGGCGAGGAGGGCGAACTTGTCGACCTCGGCCTGGAGCTCGAGCTCGAGGTGGGTGGAGGGGAGGTTCTGGCGGATGCGAGCGGCGAGGTAGATGAAGTGGGAGACGCCCTCGATGATCTGGCAGAAGACATCGAGGGAGAGGGGAGGAGCGCCGGGGTCGAGGCCCTGGGCAGGGAGGTGGACGGCGAGGGCGACCTCTTCCTGTTCTTCCCGCAGGAGGAGCTGCTCGCG
>JALOQB010000373.1 GCA_025453595.1 Polyangiaceae bacterium | reverse complement strand
CTTCTTGTTGGTTTGAGGTCAACAGAATGATTGGTTTGAGGTCAACAGGATGGTTCGATGATTCTTATTATCCATAGATAGAAATCTTCTATAGAGGAATGCCATATATAATTCCCTCTCGCTGCATCTCTCTGCAGAAAGATCGATACCGACCACGGCTGCGGCTGGGGCTGCGGCTGCGGCTGCGGCTGCGGCTGCGGCTGCGGCTGCGGCTGCGGCTGCAGGGGAGGGACGGCTGCGGCTGCCGGAGAGGGACGGCTGCGGCTGCAGGGGAGGGACGGCTGCGGCTGCAGGGGAGGGACGGCTGCGGGTCAAGACGACCGCTTTGAACCGTTGGTAGGATGAGGGGCGGGTGACCCACGGGTGCGGCGCCCCCGCGAGGGCCGGGCCTTGCGGTATGCTGGCACAATGCTCCGCCGCACCCTCTCCCTCGGCGCCCTGCCGCTGTTGCTTGGCGCGTTCTCCTGCGCTGACACCGAGGACCTACCGCTCCCCGGGGGTCGCCCTGGCTCCGCGACGCTGCAGGCCGGCGACGCGAGGCTCCGGGTCGAGACCGCGCCCTTCGGGCTCACGCTGGAGCGCGGGGCGGCGACGCTGCTCACCTTCGGCCCCGGTTCGCTCCAGCTGGGGGAGGTGGCCTCGCAGGACCCGAAGTACAACTACGACCCCTACGGGCTCTACGCCTCCACGGGCCTCTTTCGCGAGCCGGACGGGCTGGTCTGGCGCGAGGTCGAGGCCGCGACGCTGCTCCGCAGCGACGCCCAGGAGGTCGAGCTGGAGCTACGCTCCACCAGCGGCCACGCCTCGACGCTGCGCCTGCGGGTGCGGGCCGGCGGCAGCATCGACGCCACCTGGAGGCCCAAGGACGGCTCCCGGCTCGGCTACCTGAGCCTGCGGCCCCGGGTCGACCCCCAGGAGGGCTTCTATGGCCTCGGGGAGTACTTCGACGACGTGAACCACCGGGGCAAGCTCCGGGCGATGCAGATCCTGATCGATCCCGGGGTGGACAGCGGTTACAACGAGGTCCACGTGCCGATCCCCTTCGTGATCGGATCCCGCGGGTGGGGGCTCTTCGTCGACTCGCGGCGCCCTGGTGTCTTCGACGTCGCGCGGCAGGCCCCTGACACCGTCGAGGCCACCTTCGGCACGGGCCTCGGGTCCGGCGAGGGCCTCTCCTTCCACCTCTTCGCTGCCGAGCGCCCCCTCGACGTGACGCGCCTCTACTACGACGTCACCGGCTACCCCAAGCTGCCCGCACGCTGGGCCCTCGGGCCCTGGCTCTGGCGCGATGAGAACAAGGACCAGGCCGAGGTCGAGTCCGACGCCCAGATCCTCCGCGACCTTGACCTCGCCACCACCGGCCTCTGGATCGACCGCCCTTACGCCTCCGCCGTCAATTCGTTTGACTTCAAACCTTCCCAGTTCCCGGACCCGGAGGGGATGATGGCGAAGCTCCACGCGAGGGGGCTGCGGGTGGCGCTGTGGCACACGCCGTACCTGGACGAGAAGGCGCCGGAGACGGCGGCGGATCTGGCGGAGGCGAAGCAGAAGGGGCTCTTCCCGCCGGAGATCGGCCCGCGGCTGAACAAGTGGGGCGACTTTCTGGACCTGACCAACCCGGCGACCTACGCCTGGTGGCAGACACGGATCCGGCGCTACGAGGCGCTGGGGATCGAGGGGTACAAGCTCGACTACGGCGAGGACGTGGTGCCCGGCATCGGCTCGGTGCGCTCGTTCTGGGCGTTCCACGATGGCAGCGACGACCAGACCGCGCACAACACGATCCAGTTCCCGTACCACCGGGTCTACGCCGAGACGCTGCCGAAGGACGGCGGGTTCCTGCTGTGCCGCCACGCGGTCCACGGGGAGCAGAGCACCGGGATCATCATCTGGCCCGGCGACCTGGACGCGACCTTCGCCCGCCACCGGGAGCGGGTCACGGACCCGAACAGCGGCGAGACCTACAACGCCGTGGGCGGCCTGATCGCGTCGATGATCGCGGGGCTGGGGCTGGGGCCCTCGGGCTTCCCGTTTTACGGGGCGGACACCGGGGGCTACCGGCGCTCGCCGCCGGACAAGGAGCTCTTCATCCGCTGGTTCCAGCAGACCGCGCTGTCGTCGGTGATGCAGGTGGGCACCAGCACCAACACCGTCGCCTGGGAGCCGCAAGGGGGCCCCGGTTTTGACCAGGAGCTCCTCGATCTGTACCGGATCTACACCCGTCTGCACCTGCGGCTCTGGCCCTACGAATGGACCCTGGCGCAGCAGATCGCCGCCACCGGGCGCCCGATCCAGCGCCCCTTCGGCCTCGCGTATCCGGAGCTCAACGAGCACCCCAGCGATCAGTACCTCTTCGGCGACGACCTGCTGGTGGCCCCGGTGGTCGACCGGGGCATGACCAGCCGCTCCGTGCTCTTCCCGCCGGGGCGCTGGGTCGACTGGTGGACCGGCGCGGTGGTCGACGGGGGCTCCCGGCGCGAGGTCGAGGCGCCGCTGGGCAAGCTCCCGCTTTACCTCCGCGCTGACGGTATTGTCCCCCTGCTGCGCCCAACCATCGACACCCTGGCCCCCACCACCCTGCCAGATCAGGTCGACTCCTACGCCACCTCGCCGGGCCGCCTCCACGCCCGCCTCTTCCCCCAGTCCTCCTCCTCCTTCTCCCTCTTCGACGGCACCCGCCTCGCGGCCTCCGTCTCCCCCGGGAGCCTCGCCCTTGACCTCACCGAAGGCCAGGAATTCCGCCTCGGCTACCGGCTCGAGGTCCTCGCCTTCGGGGCCCAGCCGGCCCGGGTCCTCGACGGGTCTTCTCCGCTCCCCCAGCTCCCCGATCTGGCCGCCCTCGACGCCGCCGAGCAGGGCTGGTTTGTCGACGCCCAGGGCGCCCTCCACCTCCAGCTCAAGGCCGGAAGCTCCGGAATTTCCATACAGCGCTGAGCCCGGGGTATTTGGCTCTCTCTGCCCCGATTCATTACGCTCCTGCCCATGCGCTGCCTGCTCCCTCCCGGGCTCCTCCTGCTCCTGCCGCTGGCCGGCTGCCACAAGGAGGCCCGCGGCGACGAGCCCAGGCCCGCTGCCAGCGCTCCGGTCGAGCAGACCGTCGTTTCTGCCAGCGCGAGCGCGCCTCCGCCGCCGGTGCCCGGGCCTGTGCTTTCCGCGCCCACCGCGCCCACCGCGCCGCCGGTGCCGGGGGAGGTGCGGTCGCAGCAGGATTGCGGGGAAGGGGAGGTGTACGTGCCGCCGACGCCGGCGGGGGGGTTCCTGATGGGGCGCGGCGACCGGGGGAAGACCGATCGGCCGCACCGCGTGACGCTGACCCGGGGCTTCTGCATGGACAGCACCGAGGTCACGGTGCGCGCTTACCAGGCCTGCGTGGAGGCCGGCGCCTGCCAGCTCCCCTTCCTGGGCGATCTCTTCATGACCTACCCGAAGCACCCGGATCACCCGGTCAACATGGTGAACTGGCTCAAGGCCCGGGCGTTCTGCGGCTGGGCAGGCAAGCGGCTGCCGACGGAGGCCGAGTGGGAGTGGGCGGCCACCGGACCGGAAGGCTCCCGGTACCCCTGGGGCGATGGTCCGGAGCCGGTGTGCGGGGCCGAGCTTGCAGACTTCACCCCGCTGGGCGCTCCCAAGAGCAACCCGGGGGGAGACGTGGGGTGTTTTGGCGGCGGTCCGTCGCCGGTGAAGGCACACCCGAAGGGCGCCCGGCGGTGGCCCGATGGCCTGATCTACGACCTGGCGGGCAACGTCTGGGAGTGGACCGAGGACTCGTACGAGCCCTACCCGACCGAGGACCAGGTCGACCCGCTGGTGCGCCGCGAGACCTCCAACCACGCGATCCGCGGCGGCGGATGGAACCGACCTCCCCGGGCGCTGCAGGGCTGGTTCCGTGGCAGCGCGACTCACCGCTACCAGGTCCCGGGGCTGGGCTTCCGCTGCGTCCGCGGCGCGCCTCATCCGACGCCGCCCCCCCGCGGAGGGCGGTGATGGAGGGGGGGTCGCAGCAAGGCACCGCGCGGCATGGCGCGGCACGAGGGGGTTGGTGCGGGGGAGGGCCCGGTGGTAGGGTGAGGGCGCCTTGACTTCCGCGGCCACCACGGCGTCCATGCGCGTGTACGAGGCCCCTGGCTCGGAGGACCAGGCGGCGGGCCTCGTCGTGCTCTACGCCCCGGGGAACCCCCCTCTCCCCTCCGTTTACTTGCTGAGCCCCGAGCTCACGGTCCTCGGCCGCGAGCCCGGGGTCGGCATCTGGCTCGACGTGAACGCGGTCTCCCGCCGCCACGCCAGCATCCGGCGCGAGGGCGGTCAGTGGGTCATGAGAGACCTTGGCAGCCGGAACGGGACGATCGTGGAGGGGTCGTTTGTCCAGGAGACATCGCTGGAGCCGAACGTGGAGGTCCGGATCGGGGACGTGATCTTCAAGTTTGTCGAGACGGGCGCGTCGATGTACCGGGGGTACCGGTTTGACGGGCAGATGGAGGCGGGGGCGAGGCGGCAGGCGGTCCATGCGTCGACGCTGCTGGGGGGTGCGCAGATGGACCGGATCGCGGCGAGCCTGGAGCGGATCGCGCCGACGATGCTGTCGGTGATCATCCGCGGGGAGAGCGGGACGGGGAAGGAGGTCGCGGCGCGGGAGGTGCATCGGCTGTCGGGGAGGCGAGGGCCCTTCGTGGCGGTGAACTGCGCGGCGATCCCGGCGACGCTGCTGGAGAGCGAGCTTTTTGGCTACCGCAAGGGTGCTTTTTCCGGGGCCGATCGGGACAAGGTGGGGTTGATCAAGGCGGCCCACGGGGGCACGCTGTTTCTGGACGAGATCGGCGACATGCCGCCGGAGGCGCAGGCGAAGCTGCTGCGGGTGCTCCAGTCGCGGGAGGTGATGCCGGTGGGGGCGACCAGCGCCGAGCCGGTCGACGTGCGGGTGGTGTGCGCCACCCACCGGGATCTGGCGGGGCGGCTGAGCAGCGGGGATTTCCGCGGAGACCTCTACGCGCGGCTCAACGAGTACGAGGTGACGTTGCCGCCGCTGCGGGAGCGAAAAGAAGACATCTTCCTGCTGGCGCGGGCGCTGCTGCTACGCCACGGCCGCCCGGAGCTGACCTTCTCGTTTGGCTTCATGGTGGGGCTCCTGCATTACGACTGGCCCTTCAACGTGCGCGAGCTGGAGGCCTGCATGAAGCGGGCGATCGCGCTGAGCACGGGGTCGACGCTGGAGGCGACGCAGCTGCCGGACGCGCTCCACGAGGCGATGGCCGCCTACGGCCAGCGGCAAGAGCCCCGGGCGAGCAAGCCCCCGGGCGATCTGGCCTCGACGGCGCAGAGCCTGGCGCCGGTGGGGCGTGGGGCTCCGTCGGAGAGCGAGCTACGGGCGCTGCTGCAGGCGTACCGGGGCAACGTGGCGGCGGTGGGCCGGGCGCTGGGCAAGGAGCGCATGCAGATCCACCGGTGGATGAAGCGCTACAGCATCGAGGTCGACGAGTACCGCCAGGGGTGAGGGGTCACTTCTTCTTGGCGGGGGTCCGCAGGGTGTAGGCGGTGAAGAGGTGGAGGTCGAGGAGGTCGGCGGGCTGCAGGTTGGCCTTGCGGAGCTCGTCGGAGAGCTTGTGCGCCATGGCGATGAGCTGCTCGTAGGTGGCGCCCGAGATGGTGCTCTGGAAAGAGACCTGGATCCCGACGATATGGGCCTGGCGGAAGGTGACCTCGGGCTCGACAAAGAGGAGCTGGTCGGGGCGAAAGAAGGCGCCGGGGAAGGTGCAGAGGCGCCAGGTGCGGAGCTCGACCGGCAGGGCGACGGTGAGGGCTTCGAGGCGGGGGCCGACGGGGCCCTGGCCGTGGAGCAGGTCGAAGAAGGACTCGGCGAGGCGCTGCTCGGTGGGGGGGGCCTTGGCGAAGAGGTTGAAGGACTCGATCTCCTCGACGGAGAACAGGGTCTTCCCCTTGGCCAGGAGCTTCTTGATCAGGGCAGCGGTGCCGGCGCCCTTGGACTCGAGGAGCAGGGCGCGGAGGGCCTCGGGCTTGAGCAGATCCTGGGCGAGATCGACGGCGCCCTGGCGGCCGATCTTGCGGCTCCCGTGGCCGCCGCGCTCCTGGTCGTAGTAGCGCTCGTCCTGGAAGCCCTTGGGGAACTGGCCCAGGAAGCGCTCGATCTGCTGGGGCAGGGAGGAGATGGCGGGGGCCGCGGCGGCGACCTTCCGGGTCGAGTCGGGGCCGCCCCGGAGCTCCTCCGAGATCACCTTCTTCTTCTTCTTGTCGCTGCCGGACCTCTTGCGAGACGACTTGAGGTGCTGCAGCGCCTCGATTTCCTCGGGCGAGGCGGCCACGCCGGACAGGAAGGCCAGGCTGGCGGTGGGGAAGGAGCGGAGCTCTCCGTCCTCGAAGAAATAACGGAAGTAGGAGGAGTCGCTGTCGACGAGCATACCCAGACCCCACTCGGTCTTCTTGGTATGGCGGACGTAGGTGGCGGGTGTGGTCATGGTAACTCTCCGGCGAAAACGGGCTCACGCGCCCGGGGAAGACGGCCCGGCGCGAGCGATGCGACGCGAGGGCGAGGTAGATCCGCGCAGCTCCGGG
>JALOQB010000076.1 GCA_025453595.1 Polyangiaceae bacterium | reverse complement strand
GAGCGCGAGGGGGAGCGGGGCATCAGAACGAGGCCCCCACCTGCGCCCACGACGAGGGCGTCAAGGGCAACGTGGTCGGGCGCCTGACGTCGGGGTTGCGGTCGGACGACTTGCGCCCGAGGAACCAGTAACTGCCCGCGTCGACCAAGGGTGGCTCGGTGACAGCCGTGGTCAGCTCCATGAGCCCGGCCACCGTCGGCGCACCCGAGCCGATGGGCGTGGGGTTATCGAGGCGAAAGACGCGCGTCTGGGCGGTCGAGTCGCGGGCGACCGAGAGCAGCACGCCGCCGTCGCGGTCGAGGGTGAGCCAGGAGCGCGTGGTAGCGGTGCGGTTCCAGGTGCCCAGGACCTCGACTTGCTGACGGGTGCTGACGCGCACCAGACGCACCTGCGTGCTGCCCGACGGAATGTCGAGCACGTAGAGGCAGTCATCGCGGTACGAGAAGGTGGCGGCGAGCACCTGCCCGACGAAGTAGCGCGTCGAAGTGCCGACGAGCGTGGGTGTCCACTGCGCCCAGGCTCCCGTGAAGGTGCGCGACCAGATGTCACCGAGCAGCACGTTCGAGGCGTTCTTGCCGCCGACGACGAACACGCGACCGAGGGGGAGGTGGGCGAGGGCACCGGCGCGTGTCATTCAAAGCTGAGGGAGCGCTGGAAGTCGGAGGGGTTGCTGCTGGCGGCGATGGCGGTCTCGAGGGTGATGGTCTTGGCCTTGTAGAGGTCAGCGAGGTGCTGATCGAAGGACTGCATGCCGTACTGGGCGCGGCCGCGCTCGATGAGGTCCTTGATGGCGGCGCCCTTGGTGGGGTCGCGGAGGTACTCGACGACGAGGCCAGCGACGATCATGACCTCGGTGGCGACGCAGCGGCCCTTGCCGTCGGCCCTGGGGAGGAGGCGCTGGGAGACGGTGGCGCGGAGGGTGTCGGCGAGGCGCAGGCGGACGGCGAGCTGCTCCTCGGGAGGGAAGGTGCCGATGAGGCGGCCGAGGGTCTTGGAGGCGTCGGTGGTGTGGACCGTGGCGAAGACCATGTGGCCGGTCTCGGCGGCCTTGAGGGCGATGTCGATGGACTCGGCGTCGCGCATCTCGCCCACCAGGATGACGTCCGGGTCCATGCGGAGGGCCGCGCGGAGGGCGACGTTGAAGTTGCGGGTGTCGATGCCGATCTCGCGCTGGGTGATCGTGGCGAGCTGGTTGGTATGGAGAAACTCGATGGGGTCCTCGATGGTGAGGATGTGGACCCGCCGGGTCTCGTTGATGTGGCGGATCATCGCGGCGAGGGTCGAGGATTTGCCGGCGCCGGTGGTGCCAGTGACAAGGACCAGGCCCCGCTCGTACTCGGCGATCTGACGGAGGACCGGGGGGAGCGACAGCTCGTCGAGGGTAGGGATGGTGGAGGGGATGATGCGCAGGATGAGGGAGAGGGAGCCGCGCTGGCGGTGGATGTTGACGCGGAAGCGAGCGACCCCCGGCAGCGAGTAGCTGGTGTCGAATTCCTGGAGGTGATCCAGGTCATTCTTGACCTCATTGTCCTGGATGATGAGCTCGCAGATGGCGCGGGTATGAGCGGGGGTGAGCTTGTCGTACTTGAGGGGAGCGAGCTGGCCGCGGACGCGGTAGAAGGGGGGGTCGCCGACCCGGATGTGGATGTCGCTGGCGCCGTGCTTGACGCCAGCGGCGAGGAGCACGTGGAGCTGTTCCTGGGAGACGGTCATGACCGGGCCTTGGTGGGGTTCAGAAGAAGGGGGAGATGAGCTGGCCGCCGACGCCGAAGAGGATGTTCCAGGATTTTCCGTCGAGAGGCCAGTGAGGGACGAGGTACTCGGGGACGAGCTGGAAGCGGACGCGCTCGAAGATGGCGAGGGTGAAGGGGAGCTGGGCGACGAAGGAGGAGCAGTCGCTGCGGGAGGCGCTGAAGCTGTTGGTGGCCTCGGGGTTACGGCAGTCGCTGGCGCGGAAGCCCTTGGTGCTCATCTGGTAGCCCCCGCGGAGGCCGAGGCGCACCTGGTAGATGGCACTTCCATAGAGCTCGGCCTCGGCGCCGATCATGGGGGTGAAGGCGGCCTCGCCCTGGTCGCTGAAGGTGATCTCCTCGAGGCCCTTGAACTGGAGAGCGGCGGTGAGGCGGAGGCGGCGCCAGTTCTGGAGCCAGCTTGCGCCGACCTCGTTGCCGCGGCCGAGGGAGAAGTAGAGGATGGTGGGGGGCGGGGCGTAGTAGATGAAATTGAGGGCGGGTTTGCCGAGGAGGCGGAGGACGGAGGCGTCGCCGGGGGGCTGCTTGCTGGCGGTGCGTTCGAGGAGCGAGGCGAGCTGGTAGCGGACGCGGGTCATGGCCTCGACGGAGCCGCCGCGGCCGAGGATACCTTCGCCGAGGAGGTCCTCGAAGCGGAAGCGGTACAGGTCGAGGAGGCGGAGGGTGTGCTCGAAGTCGCTCTCGCGGCGTAGCTTGCGGAAGGCGCCAGGGGGGGTCTGCGGCAGGTTCTTGATGATCCGGCGAGGTTTCTGGAGGTTCGCGCGGAGGCAGTGGTGGTGCTCGATGGTGGGCATCACCTCGGGAGGCAAGGACTCGCAGTGGCTGTGGAGGCGGTCGATGGCCACCTGGAGCAGCACGCGAAAATCCTCGGCATGGCGGGATTTTCGCTCGCAATCCTCGCGAGAGAGGGCGGCGCAGCGGGCTGGATCGGGGGAGCAGGCGGCCTGGTCAGGATCGCCCTCGCCGAAGGCGGAGGCCATGCAGACGAAGGGGTCCCATACGGCCTCGGGGGCGGCGGGGCGGGCCACGTCGAGGACGCGAGGGAAGCTGTGGAGCGCCATCCGGTGGGCGTCGTACATGCCGAGGTAGAAGTCGAAGCGCCGGAAGCTTTCCTCGAAGAAGCCGAAGAAGTTGGCGAGGTGCCCGCTGGCGGTGGGGAAATGGCGCCGGGACAGGGCGACGTCGATGTCGGGGCGCTCCTGGATGAGGGTGTAAAGCTCCTTGGAGCGAGCGGTGGCGATGAAGCCCGAGAGGAAGGAGCTGACCTGGGGGATCAGGGGCAGGTTGGGGGCGACGGCGGACTCGGGGGGCAGCGGGTAAGCGGCGGTGTCCGGGTCGATGAACAGGAACCCGCCAGGCATGCGGGGGGCTCCGGGGACAGGGGGTGCGCCCACGGGGCGCCAGTTGCCGGACGGATCCAGGCGAGACGAGAGGTTCTCGGCCAGGCGCAGGGGGGTGTTGTCGAAGACGCCGCCGTCGATGAAATCTTCGGTGGAGACCGGGAGGGAGCCGCACTCGGTGAGGACCGAAGGGTCGACGGCCGGGCCCGCGGGGGCGGAGGACGACGGCATGGCCCCGGGAGCCACGGCGCCGCTGGCGGTGGACACCCGGAGCGTCCCGGGGGTCAGGCAGTGGGGCAACGGCTGCGGGGGGAAGGCGACGGGGAAGGCCGCGGAGGCGAGGAGCAGGTCGCGGAGCAGGGCGAAGGTCTTGAGCTGGCCGTCGGTGGAATCCTGATCGACGGGGAAAGGGAGCATGGGCTGAGGGAGCGCGCTGGTGGTGTCGACGAAGTTGGTCACGCGCGGGGCTCGCCCGGGGCCCCGTCCCTGGATGCGGACCACGAATTTCTCTTCTTGCCTCGGGACCTTGAAGCCATCCCGGAGCGTCACCTCGGCGCTCTTGAGGCGCGTCGTGGAGACGGCGAGCACCTTGTCGCAGGAGGCGTCGATGCCGCCGCGGAAGACCTGCTCCAGGTTGCCCGCGATGCCGAGGAGCGCGGAGCGAGAGAAGGCGCCGTGGCCCCGCTCCGGCGGGTCGTCGGGGGACGCGGGACGGAAGAGCTCCCGGGCGCCGATGCGGATCCAGGTGTCCCAGAAGACGCTGCGCTGGGGGTTGGGCTGGGGCTTGCTGCAGAGCGCCAGGATCGTGAAGAGCGCGTTGATGTTGCCCGCGGAGGCCCCGGTGACCAGCTTCACGTCGATGGCCGGTCGGTTCTGGGGGATCTTGGCGACCTCGGTCAGGTAGTACAGGTAGCCCGCCTCGTAGGCGCCCAGCGAGACGCCCCCGCTGACCGTGAGCCCCACAAACGGCGCGTGGCGCAGCGTGGGAGGCGCCGGACGCGCGGTGAGATCGAGCCCGGAAGAGACCCCCGCGGCCTGGAGCACCGAGCCGATCGAGGGGGCCGGGAGCGAAGCAACAGAGGCCGACGGCGCCCCCGGAGCCGAGGCGGAGGCGGAGGCGGAGGCCGAGGTCGAGCTCGCGGGCACCGGCGAGGGGCCCAGCGCCTCGCGCGTCGAGGTTGCGCAGGCCACCAGGCAGGCCGCGAGGGCGAAGATCCGCGCCGTTGCTTTCATCGCCACCGCAGCCTACCCCCTGCCCCCGGAAAGCGGAACAGAGGCCCCCTCAGCGGCATTCGCGGGCGACCTCGGCGCTCGCCGACGACGGCAGCGCAGGATCGCCCCGGAGCGCGCAGTAGCGCCTGCGTCGGGCCTCCCCCTGGCTCGCCCGGGCTGCCCCCAGGCGCGCCGCCGCGGCCCGGGCCCCGTCCCCGGCGCTGGCGGCCCGCTGCGCGGCCTTGTCGAAGGACGCAGCGCCGACGCCGAGGCCCGCCACGCCGCTGACCGGCGCGCTCATGACGCGCGCCGCCCCCGCCAGCGTCCGGGCGTCGCGGGCCCAGGGCGCATGCGGTTCGAGCGCGCTGGCCCGGGCGAGCGCCGCGCTGGCCTGGGCAAAATTCCCCGCATCAAAGGCCGCAAGGCCCCGGCGCAGCAGCTCCTCGGCGGGCTCGCCCGGAGCCCTCGGCGGCGCTGCGGAGCCCGACGCGCTGGCCTGCGCAGCGGACGCCGAGGGGGCCGCCGTCGGCGCGGGGGCCTCGGCGGGGGCCTCGGTCAGCTGCGGCCGGACCCAGCGCCCGCCGGCCGGGACCAGGTGGGTGCCGCAGCAGGCGGTCCGGACCTCGACGGCCCCCTCTTGAACCTCGACACGCTTCACCCCTCCGTCCCCTCCCTCGACAAGGAACACCGTCCCCTTCACCTCGACCTCATCGGCCTGGGAACGCACCCGAAACCGGTGCCCTGCCGGGAGCTTCTGCACGCGAAAGGTCGCCTCTCCCCGGAGGGAAAGGACCCGGTCGTCACCTGTATGGATATTCTCTACAAGCGCGCCGGGAGCAGGCTCGACGGCGAAGGGGGCGGCGCGAGGCCAGAGGGCCCAGGCCGCGGCGAGCGCGGCGAGGGCGGCGGCGCTGGCGAGGCGGAGGCGGGGCCTGGGGAGCGCGTGAAAGGCCCGGAGAGGGGCGCCGGGGTCGACCGGAGGCAGGGCGGGAGAGCGGAGCTGAGCGGAGAGCTGCGGGAGGCCGAGGGACGCATCGATGACGCCCTGGCAGGAGGGGCACTCGAGCAGGTGCTCGGCCTCGTCGTCGGAGGGAGCGTCGCCCCCGGCGATGGCGTCGAGGCGAGCAGGTTGGAGGTGGTCGCTCATGATTCGCCCTCGGTGAGCCATTTTTTCAGCGAGAGCTTGCCGTCATGGACGCGCCTCCAGACCGTGCCGAGGGGGACCCCGAGGAGCGCCGCGACCTCCCGGGCGGGGAGCTCGCTCAGCTCGCAGAGCACGATGGCCTCGCGCTGCAACGGGGGCAGCCGGTCGAGGGCTTGCTGGAGGCGATCGAGCTGCTGCTCCTTGCCGAGGAGCTCTTCGGCGCTGGCGGACGGGGTCGCCTCGACGGCCAGCAGCGCGTTGTTGGCGCGCTGACGGATGCGCCCGCGGATCTGGTTGCGCGCCTGGTTGAGCGCGACCCCCAGGAGCCAGCTCCGGAGCGAGGAGCGCCCCTCGAAGCGCTCGATGCCAGCGATGGCCTCGACAAAGGTGGTCTGCACAGCGTCCTCGATGTCCTGGGTCGGGATGCCGAGGCGCACCAGCACCTTGCTCACGACCGGTGCATGGGCCCGGTAGACGGCCACGAAGGCGCCTTGATCCCGGCGCTGGAGCAGCGGGAGAAGCTGTTCTTCAGGCAGCTCAAGAGGAAGCTTCAACCGGATGCCCCCGACAGACGCACGGGAAGGGCCTACCGCGTCAGCAAGAGCGGAAGCAAGAACAACGCGAGGGGCCAGGGGCAACGCGGGCACGTCGGGCAAGCTGTACCCACCACGGAAGGCAAGCTTCGGGGTCAAAACAGGAAACCGAGCGTCAGGCCAGAAGACCAGCCGCCCATGCGATCGGAGAGGTCGGAGGTGAAGGTGCTGGTGGTCTCCTCCTTGTCCTTGGGCCCCTTGCCCTTCGCTTTATCGGAATTTCCCGGATTTTCTGTGGTGGTCACGGTGACCGCTTGCGGCGAGCCGGCGCCATGAAAGGAGAAGCGCAGGGGCAGGGCCACGAAGAAGACATGGTCCCCCGAGGTGCGCCATCGCAGCTCCGGGCCAGCACCGAGCAGCCCGCCGAAGCTTTGCTCCCGGAGCCGGACGCCCCCCACGACGCCCCAGCCCCAGGAGGACTCGAGCCCGATGGCGGCGTGGACCCCGAGCGAGAGACGAGAGGAGAGGGGCCAAAGGCGCGCAAGAAGGAAGGCAGGGGTCAAATCATACCTCCCCGTTTCGGTCCCCCGGCTTGCGCCGAAGGAGAGGGTACCGCCGAGCTGCCAGGGGTGGCCGAACCAGGCGAGAAGGCCGAGGTCGAGGGAGGGACCGACCCGGTGCCTGAGGCCGGCGGAGGCGAAGGGGCCGATGCGCCACCAGGGGGGGTCCGGGTCAGGCGGAGGTGGGGCGGGGGGAGCGGTCTGGGCCGTGGGGGCGGGGTCGTGCTCGACGGCAGCCCGGAGGAGGAGGGCGGCGACGGCGACGATCTCGGCGGGGGTGCGTGCCCAGCGGACTTCCGGTTCGGTGCCGGTATCAAGGGAGAGGACGAAGGGGTGATCGGAGCCGGGGGAGATCCGGAGGGACCAGGGACGAGCGCAGGCGCCGGCGGCCCTGGCGTCGGAGAAGATCGAGCTCTGGAGCGCCTCTGGATCGGGGACCCCCTCGACGCGGAGCGAGAGGGCGCAAGGGGCAGGAGAGGGCTGGGCGGAGGCCAGGGAGTGGAGGCACAGGAGGCCGGAGACGCGCAAGATCAACGCCAGGAGAGGTCGGGGCAAGCGAGGGCGCGCCACAGTGAGGTTGCTGCCTCGCGAAGGCCCCTTTGGCAAGCTTTTTCAGGGCCACTGCGGGGTCATCGGGGCAGCGGGATGGCCTCGCTGCGGAGCGAGCGAACCAGGCGCGGAGAATGAGGATCGTTTGGGTTGGATCGCTGTATGCTCCTCGGCCCCGGCGGCCATGTTTGAGGCCCGAGAGGATCCATGAACGATCTTTCCACCGATCCGTCCGTGCAAGAATCCATCGACAGCTGGCCCCTGGCGACACCGCCCCCGGAGGCCATGAAGGCCGCGTGCGAGGCCGTGGTAGCGGCGCCCCAGGACATGGAGCGCTGGGAAGAGCTGGAAGCGCTGGTGGAGGAGCACCAGCGCCCGGACGTGGCGGAGTCCGTCTACGGCGCGCTGCTCTCGGCGAACCAGGACCGGGCGCTGGCGGATCAGCTCGGGGCGAGGGCGGTGCGCTTCCACGACGAGTGGTCCGGGGACCCGGAGACCCTGGTGCGCCTGCTGCGGCTGGTGCTCCGGTCCGACATCAGCATCAGCTGGGCCTTCGAGCGCCTGACCATGACGCTGACGATGGGAGAGCGCTGGAGCGAGCTGCTGGAGCTTTACGACCACGCGCTGCGGGAGAGCAGCGATCTGATACGGCGCCGCGAGATCCTGGACGAGGCGGCCCATATCGCCAAGGATTTCGCGGGGGATCCGGACAGGGCCATCGGGTACCTGTGGCAGCTCTTGCAGCTGCGCCCCTCGGACGGGGCGCTCGCGTCGTCCCTGGAGCGGCTCCTCGAATCGAAGGGCAAGCACCGGGAGCTGATCCAGCTCTGGAGCCTGCGGGCCTCGGTGCTGGACGCGGAGGCGTCGCGGGGGCTTCGGCTCAAGGCGGCGCTCTGCTGGGTCGATCGGGTGGGCGACGCGCTGCAGGGGGTCCTTGCGCTCGAGCCGCTGCTGGCGGAGCGCCACGAGGAGGCCCTGGTGGTGGAGACGCTGCGGCGGCAAGCGGCCCTGGAGAGCGCCCCCGCGGAGGCCCGGATCAAGGCTTACTCGCTCCTGGAGGCGTACCACGCGGCGCGGGGGCAAGAAGCGGAAGAGCTCGAGGTGCTGGAGGGGTCCCTGGGCGTGCTCACCGCGGGGCCCGAGCGGGCGCGGCGGCACCGCAGGGCGGCGCTGCTGCTGGAGCAGCAGGGGGAGGCGAGGCGAGCGCTGGAGCACCTGGCCCGGTATGTCCCGCTGCAGCACGAGGACGGGGAGGCCATCGAGCGGCTGCGGCGCCTGGGCGAGCGCACCGAGGCGTACGGGCTCGTGGCAGAGGCGCTCGCGGCGGCGGCGTCCGCCTTCGGTCCGACCCCCGAGGCGTGGGCGCTGAAGGAGGAGTCGGCGGGGTTGCTCGCGGAGCAGCTCAACGACCGCGCCGGCGCGGGTGGTCTCTTGCTCGAAGTCTTCCGGGCGCCAGGGGCTCCGGAGGAGCAGACCCGCCGCGTGGGGGAGCGCCTGCGCCGGCAGCATCTCTTGCTCCCCGGGCTGGTGGGGGAACTCCTGCCTGTCCTGGAGCGGCTGGTGGAGCTGGGGCCAGGCGAGCACGAGAGCGATCCAGAGGCCTGGCGAGAGGAGCTGCTGGGCGAGGTGGCGCGGGTGGCCAGGAGCCAGGGGCACCACGAGCGGGCGCTCTGGGCCTGGGAGCAGCGCCTGGCGCAGAGACCTGGCGATGTGGAGGCGATCCACGGGCGGATCGATGCGCTGGAGCAGCTGCAGCGCTGGGAGCCTCTGGTGCAGGCGCTCCAGGAGCGGGCAGATCGGACCGACAGCGAAGAAGCCCGACGTCAGGATCTGGTGCGCATCGCCAAGGTGATGGCGGCCACCGTGGGAGACACGGAGCGGGCCATCGAATCCTGGCGCTCTATCGAGGCCAACTTTGGCCGCGGCGACGACACCGTGGACGCCCTCGCGGAGCTCTACGAGCAGGCCAACCGTGTCGACGAGCTGCGCTTGCTCCTGGAGGAGGCAGAGGCGGGGGCTCCCGAGGGGCCAAGGCGCGCGGAGCTCAAGGCCAGGCTGGGGGAGCTGGCCGGCAAGGAGAGCCCTGCGACCAGCCTCCCGATGCTGCTCGCGGCCCTCGCGGAGGACCCTCGAAACAGCCGGGCGCGCCGGGGGCTCCGGGCCTTGCTCGAGGACGCCAGCTGCGCCTCGCAAGCGCTGGCCGGCCTGGTCGAGGCCTGCGAACAGACCGCAGACTGGCAAGAGCGCCTCGCCCTGCTCGAGTTCCGGTTGCAAGGGCAGGAAGACGAGATCTCGAGGGCCGACCTGCTTCTGGAGGCGGCATCCGATCTGGAGCATCAGGCCCAGGATTTCCCGGCGGCACAGCAGATGCTGGGGCGAGCGCTGGAGCTGAACCCGGGTTCGATTTCCATCGAGCGCGATCTGCTCCGCCTCGCCGAGCAGACCGGTCTCTGGAAGGAGGCGGCGTCGGCGCTGGCCCACGGCCTCGCCTCGGCGGCGGCCCTGGTCTCGCTCGGGGGCCCTCCGCGGCGTGCGCAGGAGCTACGCGCCCGGCTGGGCGACGTGCTGGAGAATCGCACGGGGGATTTCCGCCGGGCCCTGGATGCCTACCGGGAGGTGGCCCTGGAGGACCCCCGGTTCCCGGGCATCCTGGCCTCCTTGCTCCGGGTAGCGACGCGCCTGGAGCAGGCGGAGATTGCCGCCGAGGCGCTGGGGCAGGCGGCCCAGCTGCACGGCCATCTGCCCGAGGAGCTCCTCGCGATCGTGGAGGGTCAGACCTCGAGCGCGGAAGCCTGGCTGGCGCTGACGCAGGCTCTCGACAAGCTCGTCCAGCGGACCGAGGCGCCGGTCGTGCGCCATGCGCTGCTGCTGCAGCTGGGGCGGTGGCACCGGGAGTTCCTCCAGGACCCGGCCAGGGCCGAGTCGCTCCTGGAAGAAGCGGCGGGGCTGTTCCCCTCCCACGAGCGCACGCTCGAAGAGCTGGCGGAGCTCCAGCGCCGCGCCCCCGGGCGCCCTCTGATCCGGACGCTTCGGCGGCTATCTGCGGCGCGGGGCGGGGACGAGGTGCTGCTCCGGGAAGGCTCCGAGCTGGCCCTTTCGGCCGTCGGAGACCCCGAGCTGGGCATCGAGCTTCTGGAAGAGCTGCGGCGGGTCTCGATCGAGCGCTGGCTGCAGCGAGGCGATGAGGCAGAAACGCATCGGCATCACCTCCGGTGGGCCCAGCGGCACCTCACGGAGCTGCGGGAGCAGCGAGGAGATTTCCACCTGGCGATCCAGGTCCTCCAGGAAGACACGACCCTCCCCTTCCCCCCCGCCGAGGCGCTGGAGATGCTGCAGCAAGCCGCCGGGCTGGCGATGCAGCGGCTCGGAGATACCGCGCTGGCAGCCACCCTGTACCGCAAGGCGCTGGTGCTGGAGCCTGCGGATACGGTGGCGCTCCAGGCGCTGTCGCAGCTCTACAAGAGCACCCAGGACCACGCCGCGCTGATCGGCCTGCTGCGCCACGAACTCTCCCTCGACCTGCCGCTGCCTCGGCGTATCGAGCTGCGCCTGGAGCTGGCCACGACCGCCCGGCAGGTGGGAGATCAAGGGCTGCACCTGGAGACGCTCCGCGCCAACCTCCAGGAGCACCCGGGGCATGCCGCATCCCTGGTTGCCGCCGCCGAGGCGCTCGCCAGCGCCGGGAAGTACAAGGATCTGCTGTCGCTCTACGCCGAGCAGGCCAGCACCCTGGAGCGACTCGGAGAGCCCCCCTCGGCACGGGGCCTGTGGCTCCGCGCCGCCGAGGTGGCGGAGCAGCACCTGGGCGACGCCAACGAGGCGCTCAAGGCCCAGATGCGGGCCCATCAGATCGAGGAGACCCTCGACGTGCTGGACGCGCTGGGGCGCCTCCACATGGCGCGGGGCGAGTCCGCCGCGGCGGTCCCCTGGTTCGAGCGCCGCCTCTCCCTCGCTTCCCTGGAGGAGCGACCCACCATCGTGCAGCGCCTCGCGGCCGCCCTCGCCGCCGCCGGGCGCACCGAGGAAGCCAGGCTCCACCTCGAAGCCCTCCTCCGCGAGCACCCCCAGGATCGCGGCCCCCGCTCCCAGCTTGCGTCCCTCTACCGGAGCACCCACGCCTGGCCTTCCCTCGTCGAACTTGCGCTCTCCTCCACCCACCACGAAGAGGACGCGCAAGCCCGCATCGGCCTCTTCCTGGAGGCCGCCGAGGTGCTCCTGCGGCACCTGAATGACCCCGCTCGCGCCGTCGATCTCCTCCGGCAGGCCTCCGACCTGGCCCCCCAGGACCGGGCCCTGCGCACCGGGCTCGCCGACGCCCTCCGCGCGTCCGGCCAGCTCGACGCCGCCCAGCAGACCCTCGAAGGCCTGCTCTCCGAATTCGGACGCCGGCGCCCGCCGGAGCGCGCCGCGGTCCACTTCCAGCTCGCCCAGCTCGCCCAGACCCGCGGCGATACCCAGGAAGCCCTGACCCAGCTCGACACCGCCGCCGCCATGGACATGAGCCACGGCGGCGTCCTCCTGCTCCTCGGCCGCTCCGCCCGCGATGCAGGGCAGCTCGAACGCGCCGAACGCGCCTTCCGCGCCCTGCTCCTCCTCCTCCGGCGGCACCGCCCGGATGCCCCCCTCTCCCACCAGGTCGATACCGGCGTGGCCGAGCTCTCCTTCGAGCTGTATGGAATCGCCCTACAGCTCGGGCAACCCGAGCGCGCCGCCGAGCTGCTGGAGTCGGCCTTCGAGACCGCCGCCCAGTCCCCCCAGGAGGCCACCAAGCTGGAGCGAGCGCTCCGGCAGGCAGGCCAGACGACGCTGCTGCTCCGCGCCCTCACCACGCGGCTCGCGCGTGCGACCACCCGGGAGGAGCAGGCCCTGGCGCACCACGCCTTCGCGGTGGCCCACGAGCAGCTGGAACAGCCGGAAGAGGCGTTCGCGGCGCTGGAGCAGGCCCTCCGGCGGGCCCCCCAGGAGAGGTCCTTCCACGAGACCGCGCTGCGGCTCGCGGGGCGCCCAGGGTACGCCGAGCGCCACGAGGCGCTGCTGCGGGGCCTCGCGTCCGCCGCGGAGCCGGAGGATGCAGCCTACCTGTGGCTCTGCCTGGGTTCTTTCCACGAGAGCCGGGGGCAGACATCGGAGGCCGCGGCGGACTGCGAACAGGCCTGCACCACCGGTTTCCGCGTGGAGGAGGCGCACCGCGCCTTGATCCGGCTCTACGGGGCCCAGGGCGACACGGCGCAGCAGCTACGGTCCCAGCGGGCGCTGGTGGATCTGCTCTCCGACGGCCCTGTTACCCCCCTGGCAGAGGCCCTCTACGACCTCGCGCGCACCGAGCTGTCGACCCAGGGACACCACGACGCCGGAGCAGCTTCCCTGGAGCGCGCGGTCGAGCTCTTGCCGCGGCACAGCGAGGCGCTGGCCTTGCTCCAGTCGCAGGCTGCCGGATCGACCTCCCGGCCGCTGCTGTCGCTCTACGAGCGCATCGCACGGCAAGCAGAGGATCGGCCCGCGCTCCTGGACGCCCTGGAGCGGTTGTACAGCCTACAGGGCGGGGATGAGCTCTTCCGCGAGGCCGCGGCCCTGGCGGATCAGCTCGGGCACCGGGAGCGGGCCGAGGCAGCGCTGCTGGGGGCGGTCCAGAACGCCCAGGCCCCCTGGGCCATGATCGCCCTCGCCGAGCGGTACCACGCCGAGGCGCGGTGGGCCCAGGCCCAGCAGTGGTTCCAGCGCGCCGCCGACGCGCTCGGCGACGAAGAAGGGTTTGCCTGCGGCGTCCGCGCCGCGACCCTCGCGGCGGACCCTCTGAACAACAGCGCCCTCGCCGTGCAGAGCTACCTCAAGCTGTGGCAGCGTCGCCCCGAGGCCCGCAAGGTGTGGGAGCCCCTGCTCGCTTTGCTGCGCAAGAGCGGCGATACCGAGCAGCTCGACGCGGTGCTCGCCGGCACCGCCGCCGCGGTCGAGGACCCCGCGGACCGGCGCGCGCTCCGCATGGAGCGCGCCGAGGCCCTCCTCGAGGATCCTTTCCGCCAGGAAGACGCCATCGCCGCGCTCCAGGAGATGCTCCAGGAGGACCCTTCGGACAGCGACGCTCAGGCCCTCCTCCTCCGTGTGTACGAGCAGACCGGGCGCACCGAGCAGCTCACCCAGCTCCTCCGCTCCCAGCTCGAGGACGCCTCCCAGCGCCGCGCCCTCGAGGAGGTCTCCGCCCTGGCTCTCCGCCTCGGAGCCCTCCTCGCACGCTCCCAGCGGGACGAGGCCATCGAGGTCTACCGCCTCGCCCTCCACGCGGCCCCGGACGATAGCCTCATGCTCCGCGAGCTCCTCGCCCTCCTCGGCCCCGACGGGAGCCCCCAGGAGCGCGCCGAGATCCTCGATCGCCTCCTCCTCGACGATGCCGTCCCTGACGGCGCGCGCCTCGCGTCCCAGCTCGCCGACGCCCACGAGGCCGCCGCCAACGACCCCGGCGTCGAGGCCGCCCTCCGCCGCGGCCTCGCCCTCGCCCCCGATGACGCACCTCTCCGCGCTCGCATAGAGAAGTTCTATACAAGCCGCCAGCGCTGGCGCCCCCTCGCCGAGCTGCTCCTCCAGGAGGCCGAGAACAACATCGACCCGCAGGAGTCGGCGGCCCGGCTGCACCAGGCGGCCCGCATCCTGGGCAAGCAGCTCGGGGACGCGCCGGCCGCGGTGGAGCACCTGCGCAAGGCCCGGGGCCTCGTGCCCGAGGACATGAACCTGCTGCGATCCCTGGTGGATGCGCTCCTGGACGCGGGGCAGCAGGACCAGGCGCGGGCCGAGGTCAACGCGGCGCTGGAGCGTACCTACGTGGAGAACACGATGCGGGCCCAGCTGCTGCGGCTCAACGCGCTGCTGGCGCTCCGCCAGGGCAAGGAGGCCGACGCGGTGGCGGCGCTGGAGCAGGCCCTGGACCTGGGCGCCCAGGACGCCGCGGGGGATCTGCTGGAGGCGCTGGAGCAGCAACGCACCTCCGCGGCGCGCCAGGGGGATACCGCCTCGGAGCGGGCCGCGACCTTGCGCCTCGCCGAGCTGCACCTCAAGGCCGGCTCCACCGAGCAAGGGCTGGGCCTGCTGCGCCAGTGGATCCAGCGGCAGCCGGGCGACCTCGCCGCGCTGCGCACGCTGCTTGACCTGGAGTCAGCGGCGGAGAACTGGCCGGCAGTCATCGACCTCTGCAACCGGCTGATCGCCTCCGATCCCGAGGAGACCAAGGTCGACGCGGCCCTGCGCCTCCAGGACGCCTGCGCCCGGCTGGGGGCCCCGGCGGACGCGCGCATGGGCCTCGAGCAGACCTTCGCCACCTTCCCCAGAAACGCCCGGGCACGGACCGCACTCCGGCAGCTCTACGAGCAGCTGGATGCCCAGCGTGAGCTGGCCGACATCCTGCTGCACGAGGCGGCAGACATCGAGAACGAGGCAGAGCGCTTCGCCCCCTACCGGCGGGCCGCCGAGCTCTACCTTGCCTCGGGCTTTGCCCCCAACGCGATCCCCGTGCTGGAGGCAGCTCTCCACGCCAAGCCAGGGGATCACGACTGCACCGTGCTGCTGACCGACTGCTACATCGCGATGAACCAGCTTGAGGCGGCCACGAACCTGCTCGATGCCGCGATGAACGGGCACAAGAACAAGCGCTCCCCCCAGCTCTCGACCCTGCAGCACCGCATGGCGCGCATCGCCCTCGCCGCCGGAGACCGCAGCATCGAGGTCCAGTGGCTCAACGCGGCGCTCGATTCGGACGGGCAGAACACCCAGGTCGCCGCCGAGCTCGCCGACTCGGCCACCGAGATGGGCCAGTACGATCTGGCCCTCAAGGCTCTCCGCGCCATCACCGTCGCCAAGAACCCGGGCCCCATGTCCAAGGGCATGGCGTTCTACCGCCAGGGGCTCATCAGCTACCACCAGGGCGACCAGCGCAAGGCGATCGTGATGGCCAAGCGTGGCCTCCAGGAGGACGCCTCCCTCGCCGAGGCCCGCACCTTCCTCGAACAGCTCGGCGAGAAGGTCTGAGAGCTACCCCTCCTCGGCAGGGTCCGGGTACCCTGCCGCCAGCTTGGTGACCTCGTCCCGCAGCCGCTTGTGGGCCGCGAGCTTGCGCACCAGCTCCCAGAGCGCCGGGTCCGTCAGCGCCTTCATCGGCGACACCTGCGCCCCCTTGGGCTTCTTCGGGATGGCCCCGGGCCCCTTCGCCCGCAGCGCCTCCATCTGCTCGCAGTGCTTCTTCGTGGGGAACAGATCGCCGGTCTCCCAGGAGAACACCACCGAGGGCTCCACCCCGAGCACCGCCGCAAGCTCCTTGGCGGTGCACTTCAGCTCGGTCCGGAGCGCCTTGACCTCCTCTGCCGTCATCCCATTCTCTCCTTCCTAACAAAGCCGCCCGCTCCAGCAGCCCCTCGATCTCGCGGGGCAGCAGGCCGTACGCCTCCGCGTTGGCCAGCAGCGACGCGTTCGCCGGCAGCTGCGTCAGGAACGCCAGCGCGTAGCTCGACCCGACCAGCCCCTGCAGCCGCCTCAACAGCGGCGGCATCGCCCGCCCGATCGCGTCCCTCGCCTCCCGGTGTTGCCCCCGATCCATCTGCGCATCATGAAGCGCCAGATACACGGGACCCTCGTTCAGCAAGCTCGGGGCACCCCCTTCCAGCAACCCCACCGCCTCCAGCGCCAGCTCCGCCGCCAGCCCCGCATCCCCGCACCGCCGCTCCGCCTCCGCCCATTCCCCCAGGGCCACCGGCAACACATCCCTCATCCCGGTGCTCCGGTACGCCTCCGCCGCACGCTTCAGCAGCGCCCTCGCTCGCCCCGCCTCCGCCTCGTCCCCCGCGCGCAAGAGCTCCACGCCCCGGTAAAAAAGGACCCCCAGCGTCAGGCGGTCCGGCAGCATCCAGCCCCCGGCCGCCGCGGCGTCCGCCTCGGCGCGGGGCTCGGCCAGCTGGCCATCGACGCTCCGGTCGGTGCCGAAGGTCGCGGACCAGCCCAGCAACACCATGCGCCCCAGCTGCTGCACCCCGGCGCTGCCGATGGATTGCGCCAGCGAGAGCCCCTGCTCGATCGCCGCCCGGGCCTCCTGCCTCGCGCCGATGGTGGTCAGCGCGAAGCCCACGTTGATGGTGAGCGTGGCCTCCCGCACCTTGAGGCCGCCGCTGGACGCGGCCCGCGCCGCGTTTCGCCGCGCCTCCAGGGCGCTGAGCAGCTCGCCCCGGGTTTGCCTGACGATCGCCAGCGTCTGCCACGCCTCCACGGCCGCGCCGTTGAGCCCACGGCGCTCGGCGAGGGCCAGCAGGTGCGCGGCCTCCGCCTCCGCCTCCGGGAGCCGGCCGGCGAACGCCAGCCGCGCGGCGAGGGCGGCGCTGGCCTTGACCTCCTCCTCCTGGAGCTGGAGCCTCGCGGCCCGCTGCCGCACCTGCAGCAGCCGCTCCGCGATGTGCTCGCCGGCCCCTCGCGCGTCGTCGTAGCGCGCCCGGGCCACCTCCGCCTGGATCTCGCTGGCCTCGTCGTGGGTGCTCTCCGCCAGCGCACGGATCGCGGTCTCTCGCTCCGAGGACCGCGGGTCCAGCCGCGCGTACGCCTCGTCCAGCAGCAGCGCCCGGGAGAAGGACTCGACCCTCCCCTCGGCGAAGCTGAACGCGCGCTCTGCCATCGAGAGCGCGTCCTGCAAGGCGCTGGTGGCCAGCGCGCGGCGGGCCGCATGCTCCCAGTGCACGCCCGCCTTCTGGTGCTGGTTCCCCAGCTCGTAGTGCCGCGCCACCACCGCCGCGTCCTCCCCCATCGCCTCCAGCCACCCGGCCACCTGCTCGTGGAGCGTCGCCCTCGCCGCCGGATCGATCGACGCGTACGCCACCTCCCGCACCAGCGCATGCTTGAAGGCCCACTCGGACACCCTCGCGAACCGCGAGTCCGCATGCTCCACCACGAACTCGACCGCCGCCAGCTGGCGCAGCACCCCACCCGGGTCGGGCACCCCCAGCGCCCCCAGCCCCGGCTGCCACGCCGCCTGGCCGAAGACGCTCATGCGCCGCACGGCGTCCCGCAGCGGCTCGTCCAGCGCGTCGATGCTCGTCTGGATCGCCGCCTCGATCGTCGGCGCCTTGCTCGCGTCCCGCCCCGCCGCCGCCAGCCGCGCCAGCTCCTCCGCGAACAGCGGCGAGCCCGCCGCCTGCGCCGCGATCCGCTCCAGCGCCTCCTCCGGCACCCGATCCCCCAGCATCGCCTGCGCGATCGACCGCGCCGCCTTCCGCGAGATCGGGCGCAGCTCGATACGCACGTGATCACGCCCCGCAAAGGCCCTCGGTTGCTCCTTCCAGAACGAGGGCCGCGCCAGCGCCAGCACCCACAGCGCTCGCCCCTGCGCCCGCGCCAGGATGTGATCCAGCCACCGCACGCTCTCCGGATCCGCCCACTGCACGTCCTCCAGCGCGATCGCCACCGGCTCCTGGGCGCAGGCCCGCAGGATCAGATCCGTCATCGCCAGCCACAGCGCGTCCTGGCCGCTCTGCTTCCCGTCCAGCGGTTCGTTCGCCAGCAGCCGCGCGACCTGCTCCCGACCTGGGTCATGAACACCCCGGACCGTGTCATCGAGCCGCAGATCCAGCACCCGGGCCGCGGCCACGGCGCTGACGCCCTTGGACAGGCCGAGCAGCCCCCGGAGCACCTCGGCGGCGGCCCCGAGCGCCTGGGAACGACCGAAGGACTCGCAGCGCACCACGACGAGGCGCGGCGTGGTCATCGAGGTGACGATGCGGGTGAGCACCTCGCGGCGCAGGCGCGTCTTGCCGATGCCCGGGGGGCCAGCGCAGGTGACGACGATGGGGCACCGGTCCTCGGTGCAGCGCTCGTAGGCGTTGAGGATCTGCGCCAGCTCCGCCTCGCGCCCCACGAAGGGGGCGCCCCCGTTGACCTCGGTGCGCCGCACCTGGAGCTGCCCCTTCACCAGCGCCGAACCCCCGCCACGATGCAGGATCTCGAAGCGCCCCCGGGTCAGCTCGGTCGTGGTCGCGTCGGCCACCACCTGCCCCCCCTGCGCCTCCCGGGCGAAGGCCGCCGCCCGGTCCACCAGCTCGCCCACGGGCCGGGACATCCGCACCTGGGTCCGCCCCGTCGCGATGCCGACACGCCCCCCGCTCTTCGCCAGATCCAGGGCCAGATCCAGGGCGCGCCCCGCCTCATCGCCGAGGGCCTGCCGCGCCCCGAGGTGCGCCACGATGCCGTCCTTCCCCAGCGGCACCGCGTCCGCCTCCCGCCCCCGCAGCATCGCCATCGCCGCCTCGCGCACCGCGCCCTCCCCGGCCGAGAGCACCACCAGCGTCGTCACCAGCCGCGACCCCGACGCCAGCGACGGCACCGGCGCCTCCATCTCCGCGATCACCCCCCGCAGCTGCGCGGGATCCCGCTGCAACGCCGCCAGCCGGGACGCCACCACGCCCGCGCTCTGGGGCCGATCCTCCGGCGCCGTCGCCAGCAGGCAGCTCACCAGCTCGTCCAGCGCCGGGGCCACCTCCGGCACGAAATCCGAGACCCGCGGCGCCGGCGTCGTCACCAGCCTCGCCAGCGTGGCGATCGGCGTCGGCCCCACGTGCGGAGGACGCCCCGCCAGCAGCTCGAACAGCGTCGCCCCCAGCGCGTACAGATCCGCCCGCGCGTCCACCGGACCATCCCCGCGCGCCTGCTCCGGCGCCATGTACGCCGGCGTCCCCACGATCCCACCGCTCCTCGTCAGCTTGATGTCCCCCGCCGCCGCCACCCCGAAATCCACCAGCTTCACCCGCAGCGGCCCCTCCCCCGACAGCAGGAACAGGTTCGTCGGCTTCACGTCCCGGTGCACGATCCCCCGCTGGTGCGCCGCCTCCAGCGCCAGCGCCACCTGCCTCGCCACCTCCACCGCCTCCCCCACCGCCAGCGGAGCGCGCCGCTGCCGCGCGCACAGATCCTCCCCGTCCAGCCACTCCATCGCGATGAACGGCGTCCGGTCCGGCAGCGTCCCGAAGGCCACCACGTGCACGATGTTCGGGTGATCCAGCCCCGAGAGCACCTGCCCCTCCCGCTCGAAGCGCAGCTCGTCCCCGTCGTCGTTCCCCCGGTGCGCGATCAGCTTCAGCGCCACGTAACGGCAGCTCTCCGTGTCGTGCGCCCGGTACACCACCCCCACCGCCCCTCGCCCCACCTCCCGCTCGATCTGGAAGCGACCCCCCAGCCACTCCGACGGCGGCCCTGCCGGTGGAGTGACCCTCACAGCCCTTGCCCCCCGCCAACCTGCTCGCCTCGATCACGCATCCCTCCCATCTTACCCCAACCCCTCTCCGCTCCCGCTCCCTCAGGTGGGTTGAAAAAATGCTTGCCTTGGGCGCCCGCTTATGACATTCACCCTCTCGCCTCGGCCACTTTAGCTCAGGGGTAGAGCAACGGTTTCGTAAACCGTAGGTCTCCGGTTCAATCCCGGAAAGTGGCTCCATCTTCCCCTCCTGGCTCCCTCCCCTTCCCCCTCGAAGGCGAAGCCACTCGCATCCCTGTCCCCCCGGGCTCCAGGGGCGCCCCTTTCTTGCCTCACGGCTCGCGCGCCACCTCGAAGGGCTCGAACTCCACCTGTACCACCTTCTTCTCCAGCTCCGTGCTCACCCGCACCTCGACCTTCTTGCCTCGGCTTGTATAGAACTTCTGGATACGCTCGACGTCCTCGACGATCAGCGATCGCTGGAAGGTGGAGCCGGGGCGTGACCGCAGCTGACCCCTCAGCTCCCGCTCCACCCCCGCCACCAGCGGCCCCCGCAAGGAGACCTTGCCCAGCCGGAACACCGCACCCTCCTCGATCTTCCACGAGAGCGTCACCTTGCCCTCTCCATCGACGGACTGCTCTGGCTCCTGGATCCGCGCCTCCACGAACCCCCGGTCGAGGTAGAACGCCGTGAGCTGGAGGAGCACCGCGCGGATAGCTCCGGCGTTCCAGGTGTCGCCGGCCCGCAGCTTGCTCGCCGCCTCCAGCTCCGCCACCCGCGCCCTGCTCGCCCCGGGGAACAGCGTCCTCGCGATGGTCCAGGTCGGCCCCGCCTCCACCTTCACGTGGATCCGGGCAAAACCCGCACGGATCGGCTCCAGCGTCATCGCCACCTTGGCCCCACCGTACCCTCGCTGACGCAGCTTCTCCTCCTCGCGCTCGGCGATGCCCCGGAGCAGGTACGGATCCGCACGCCTCCCCGGCTCCAGGGGCTCGATCAGCCCCCTGGAGCCCTCGGGTTCCACCACGATCTCCTCGACCCGGGGCCGCTCCCGGAGCGCGACGTGGAGCACCAGCTCCCCCTCCTCCATCTCCGCGCCGATCCTTATGTCCTCAAAAGAACGGGTCTCCTGCAACCGCTCGATGGACGTCCGCGTTGCCTCCGGCGAGAGGGGCTGGCCAGGCTTCCACTCGAGGGCCTTCTCGGCCAGACCTCGGGTCTCCTCGCCGGCCCCGTGGAGGCAGATGCGTCGGATCTTGAGCCCGGAGAACCTGTCCTCTGAAGAGGCGTCGTCCTCCGGTAGCTCGGGGGCAGCCGCAGGGCACGTGGGCGTCGTGGGTGTCCTGTCGCGCAGCGGAGGATTGGCCACCACCGGAGGCGGCCCCGGCGCCGGGGGCGCGCAGGCCCCCAGGGCAACAAGCACCAGCGCAAGGAAGGACGACGGAGGTCTTCTGGTCACCACCGCACCTCCACGATCATGCCCCGGCGCAGGCGGGTCAGCTCGGCCTTGCGCGCGGCCTCGAGGAGGGCCGCCGTCGCCCGCGCTTTCTCCTCGGGTGTACCGAGCAAGGGCATGGCGATCGAGGGGCGAACCTTCGCCATCATCCACCTCATGTCGAGGAGCTGACGGCGCAGCTCCTCCCGGTAATCCTGCTCGGCAAGCCCCTGCTTCGCCGCCTCCGCGAGGAGCGTCGGGCGATCGACCTGGTTGGCCCGGGCCAGCTCGTCGAGGGCGCTGTCGATGTCCCGCGGTTCCACCCGGATGCGGGCGCGATCGCACTCGAGCTCGATGAGCCTCTCGTCGATCATCCGGCTGATGACCTCCCGCGCGATGCTGGCCACCGTCGCCCGATCTCGCCGCTCCCGGTCGAGCCGCAGCAGGTAGGGCCTGGCGCGGCGCAGCACCTCGGAGCGAAGGATCGGGTGCGCATCGACGGTCGCAACGACCCGGTCCAGGAGCACCGGCGCGGCCTGGGATGACGTGGGCTGGGCGCAGAGAGCGAGGGTCGCCCCGAGCAAGAGGGCGTGGCGAGGCATCATGGACGGATCTCACCTGATCCGGAACTCCAGGGCAAACACCGCGAGCAAGAGGGCCGCCGGTTGCCAGGGCAAAGGGGGGGGTTATCCTCGCAGGCCGTGAGCGACACGACCGAGCCCCCGGGGCGCCCTGCCGAGAGTACGCTGAAGATGGAGCCAAGCTGGAAGGCGCGGCTGGAAGGCCACTTTCGGCGCCCGGAGATGCAGGCCTTGAGCCAGTTTCTCCGCGCAGAGAAGCAGAACAAGAAGGAAATTTACCCGCGAGGTCCGGAGATCTTCGCGGCCTTCGAGCACACCCCGTTCGATGCGGTGCGGGTGGTGATCCTGGGTCAGGACCCGTACCACGGGCCGGGGCAAGCCCACGGGCTCTGCTTCTCCGTGCGCCCCGGCGTACCGACTCCCCCTTCGCTGGAAAACATCTTTCACGAGATCGAGCGCGATCTGGGCATCCCAAAGCCCGATCACGGGTGCTTGATCCCCTGGGCACGCCGGGGCGTGCTGCTGCTCAACAGCGTGCTCACCGTCGAACGCGGGAAGGCCGCCTCCCACCAGAACCGGGGCTGGGAGGGCTTCACCGACGCCGCCATCGCGGCCCTCGATCGAGAGCGGGAAGGCCTGGTTTTTCTCCTGTGGGGGGCCTACGCGCAGCGCAAGGGCCAGCTCATCGACGGCAGGCGGCACCTGGTGCTGCGCTCCTCGCACCCCTCCCCCTACTCGGCCAGCATGGGTTTTCTTGGGTGCGGGCACTTCTCGGCCACCAATCGCTACCTGGAACAGCGAGGTCATGCTCTTATCGATTGGTCGCTGCCGGCGCGCGAAGAACTCGATCCGCTCTGACACCACCAGCGACTCAAGATCGCCGCTTGAACTCGCAGCCGACCCTCTCCGGCAGCCGCAGCCGACCCTCTCCGGCAGCCGCAGCCGACCCTCTCCGGCAGCCGCAGCCGACCCTCTCCGGCAGCCGCAGCC
>JALOQB010000372.1 GCA_025453595.1 Polyangiaceae bacterium | reverse complement strand
GCCTCCCGTCTCCGGCCTCCGGCCTGTCTCCCGGTCCGTGGTGGAATGGCAGACACGCCAGCTTGAGGTGCTGGTGCCCATCGTGGTGTGAGGGTTCGAGTCCCTCCGGGCCGACAAAAAGAGGCTGCAGACGTGAGGCTGTAGGCAGGAGGCGGGCAAGACGGCAGGGCCGAGGGGCCGGGCGGTGGGCGGCGAGGCAGGGCGGGAGGCCGCCGGGGGTGGGGCTGTAGAGGGGGCCGAGGCCCACAAGCAGACGGCTTGGCCTCTTCGCCTCTTTTGAATTTTCTGTCGTATCCCCACCCCAAGATTCACGAACATCTGGCGCCGTGACCCGCACCGGCAAGACCGTCACCTCCGCCTGCGAAGCGCAGCACACCCACCGCGGCCACGACCAGTTCGCGCGGGTCACGGTCCGCGTCGAAGCCCACGAGCACCTCGGCCTGAGCGTGGGCCATGCGCTCGCCGCCGCGCAGCAACCGCTCGTCGATGTCGTGCTCGCGGATGCGCAGTTCCCGCTCGTGCGATCGATCGCCGGTCGTGGCGAGGCCACCGTGCGCGGCGTGCGCGTGGTCGCCGACCCCGAGGACGCGGGCCTCGACGCGCCCGTCGACTGGACCGCTCGCTGGAGCGACATCGATCCGATCGCGGAGCACGCCGCGCGGGACGTCGTCGCCGCCCTGCGGGACGAACGTCCGCCGTGGATCGAGTTCTTCCTGCACTTCGGCGAGTCGCTGTCGCTCGGACGCGGCGCCACACGCGACACCTTGCGCGACGCCGTGGCCCTCGCCCTCGAGGCGGCGAGGCCCGTGGAGCGACGCGCCGCACGCCTCCCGCTCGAAGACCCGCGCTTACCTCCAGGATGGCTCGGCGCGCTGCTGGGGGTGGGGGGAGTTCGGACAGATCGGCGACGGCAAGCTGGCCATCAAGGCAAACGCAGAACCGGTGTGACGGCTACGGCTCCTTCACCGGACATGCCGGAACGCCCTTGACCTCGACGGCCAAGCTTCCGGTCTCGGCGTCTGGCGCCTCGAACGACTGAGTCCCGAGGAGATTGGCCTGCGACTCGCACGGCTCCGAGCGACAGGCGTGCAGCGTGAGGCTGTAGCGCTTGCCCTGCTCGAGCTTGACCGGAGTGACGGGACGGTGGCCATCCACGCGTTGAAACGAAGAGACGCGCGGCCCGTCGATCTTGAGCGAGAGCTCCGGCGTGAGCGAGCCGTCGCGGCAGGCTGGGAGCCCCGTCAACGTCACCGCGCTCCACTTCGGTTCACAGCCTGCGCATAGCGCCGCGACCGCTACCAAACAAAGCCGATTCATTTCCGGATCTTCCGTCTTTCGTCCTGCTGGAGGGGAGGAGTTAAATCGATCCGCCCTGCAAGTCAAGGCAAGCTCCGGATCATGTCGCAGGGGCGTCGTCGAGGCCGCCAAGACAGAATCAGGTCGGGTTCATGGTGTGCGCGATGCAATAATTTCATGAATTTCTCGATCGCCTTCAAGCGAGACGGGTGGCGCAGCCGGCGCAGCGCCCGCGCCGAGATGGGCCGGATGCGCTCGCGGGTGATCCCGAAGTCTTGACCCGGCTCCTCGATGGGCTCCTGCTCGGGCGTTGCGATGCCGAACCGCGCACGGAGGATCCGCTCCTCTTCAGGCGTCAGCGCACGCTTCCGCCGGGGCTCGCCGAGCACGAGCCTGGGCAGGGCTCCGTGGGCGGCGCTCTCCTCGCAGACGGGCGAGCGGGTGCGCTCGATCAGGTCCCGCGCCTCGCGCAGGCCGAGCCCCAGAGCTTCGGCCACCTCGCTCGCCGTGGGAGGTCGCTTCCGTTTGAGAACAAATGAATGCCCGAGCCGCTGCAGCCGCCCTGCGAGGCCCCGCAGGCGAACAGGGCGGTCCGCCTGCCCCGGAGCGAGGACGACCCCGACCTCGACCCTTGCGCCCTCACGGAGTGGCTCGATGACCACGCAGAGGGCCTGCCCGAGCAGAAACGAGGCCACAAAGGTCTGGGCCTCGCCGTCGATGGAGAGGTGAACCTCGGCCCGGTACCCTCGCAATATCGGTGCGAAGAGCAGGCCAACAAAGGGGCGAGGCTCTCCGGTCAGGGCAGTGTCGGCGAGCGCAACCTCTGCCGGCAGAGTGATGCAGAAAGACCAGCGCCGGAAGGCAACGAGAGCACCCCCCTCCACGCATTCGCCGCGACCCCATGACGCGCACTCTTGCTGGGACTGCCCCACCCACAACGAGGCTCTGGGGGAAGAAGATCTTGCCATGCCAGCACCAGGGTGCCCGGAGAGAAGACGACTGGGAGGATAGAAAAAGACCCTCCCTGCCGAGCAGTCCATTTTTGGCCTTGCTCGCTGTCTTCCTGCCCGTTGCGCTCCCCGTTCTCCCTCGGCCACCTGGCGCAGGGGTTCCTCGTCGGTCCCGACGAAGGGGCTGGCGAGGGCGCCGAGGGGCTTGACGGTGGGGGCGAGTTGGCGGTGGGGGAGGAAAAGGGAGGGGAGCGGGGCGGCGGGGGCCCAGAAAACCGCCGTGGTGCCCTCACGGTCAAGGCAATAGCGAGGAAACGAGGGGAGAGGCCTGGTTGACGAGGGAGGGCGATCGTGGCAGAAACCTTGGGCATTTTGCCCGTCTGGAAGAGTGGCCGAGTGGTTTAAGGCAGCGGTTTTGAAAACCGCCGTGGGGCAACTCACCGGGGGTTCGAATCCCTCCTCTTCCGCCCTTGCTCCCTTGCTCCGCAAGGCAACGCGTCGCGTCAGCGATCACTGGCAGTGTCAAGAACGACACAGGGCGTGACTTTTGGCATCTTGTCCCGGAACCTTGGGGGATGAGCGCCTCGATCCGGCCCAGCTTCTCGGTGGACCTCGCGTGTTCGAGCAAGGTGGTGCTGGCGCGGCTGTTCGAGCGCCTGGGGTCGGGCCCGTACCAGCTGCGGCGGACGCGATCGTTTGGAGGTCAAAACGAAGGGGTGATCCGGGCGCAGGATCATTTCATCCTGACGGTGGCCGATCGGGAGCAGCGGGTGTGGTCGCCGTGGTTGAACGTGGAGGTGAAGCCCCAGGGGGACGGGGCCCACCTCTTCGCGCGCTTCAGCCCGCACCCCTCGGTGTGGACGCTGTTCGCGTTCTCGTACCTGTTTCTGGTGACGATGCTGCTGCTGTCGCTGTGCTTCGCGGGGGCGCTGGTGATGAGCGGAGCGACCGGGGTGCCGTGGCCGCTGTGGGTGTCGGGCGGGGCGCTGGTGGTCATGGCGCTGCTCTGGGTGGCCTCGCAGGTGGGCCAGCGCTGGGCCCAGGGGCAGATGGCTGAGCTGAGAGGGGCGCTGGAGAGCGCGGTGGAGGCCTGCGAGGGGGCGCCCGCGAGGAGCGGCGGCGCGGGGCTGGCGCTGCAGCACCAGGAGGCCTGAACCACGATCCGCCCGCGCTCGTAGGCGGTCCCCCAGTTCAGGGGCGATGCGCTGGGTCCGGGAGCAAGGCCGGCAGGGGGCCCTGGAGCAG
This sequence comes from Polyangiaceae bacterium, assembly GCA_025453595.1. GTDB lineage: Bacteria > Myxococcota_A > Polyangia > Polyangiales > Polyangiaceae > JANWXX01. Next base: position 3,250 of record JALOQB010000372.1, on the reverse strand, counting down.
CGGGTGGCGGGTCAGTTCTTTCAGGGCAGCTCACCGCGCCGTCTGGCCAGCAAGCGACGAAGCTGGGGGTAACGAACTTCATTGAACGCAGCAGGCCATCGAGGGTCAGGCACCACCGCATCGAAGGGATCTATCTTCTTGTCGCGGTAGAGCGCCCGACCGTGCGGGTGCTGGAGGCAGAGCTCGTGGATGCGCTTGATGCTGTGGAGAGCTTGCCGAACCAGCCCTTCTTCCAGCAAGACCGAGAGGAAGACCCGCGCGCTGAGGATGCTGGCCTTGAGCTGCCATAGCCCATGCTCGTTGTCGTAGGTTTCTGGCAGCCCCACCACGTTGTGCACCCGACTGATCAGGCACCAGATGGGGCTCATCACACGCAAGGTACTTGTCATCACCTGCCCCTGCTCGTCCAGCACATCGACAGGGATGCTTGATGCCACGACCTCGGCCGTGTCGAGCCCGTACACTGTGCGCAGAAAATCGATGGGGTGCGCGATATGATCTTCGTCCTCAAAGAGGACTACACCAGCGCTCGGACCGGGAGAAAATGGATCCTCCAGGCGGTAGTGACACCGGAGCAGCTCGCCGCACATCCTGGTTTGCCTTGCATCCCCCAGAAAATCGATATCCTAGCTGCAAAAGGGGGCGTACTGGCGCAAGGCAGGTTCGCGCGGATGAAATCGCTCGGCCCAGAAGTTGACAGCCTGCCCACCTACCAGCACAAGTTGCATCCCTCGCAGACGCACGAGCAAGCGCTCGGTATCGCGGTAGGTGAGGAGTCGGGGCATATCAGAACAGCTTGACCAGATCGAGCCGCAACCGGACGCTGGGGAAGGCAAAAACGCCGCGTTCTGCCCGCAGTTGCTCTCGAGTCTTCTCTCCCGAGGCCAGAGCGCGAGCATCCTGCTCACGTTCAAGCTGCTTCTGCTGGGCGCGTTCCTGGGAGAGGGAGGTGGCCTCGGAGGACATTTCTTCGGTGATTCTAGAGATCAGCAAGCATCGGGGCAAGCGATCCCCCAGACGAACTCGCAGGCGGCCCCCCAGCTCAGGGGCGATGCGCTGGGTCCGGGAGCAAGGCCGGCAGGGGGCCCTGGAGCAGCGGGTGGCGGGTCAGTTCCTGGCGGGCTTCGTCCAGCTCGCGGGGGGTCTGGAAGAAGGCGAGCTGCTTCTGGAGGCGAGCGGCGGCGTACTGGCTCTGCGTGTTGAGCACCGCGCCGACCTTCTTCTTCGCGAGGGCCTCGAGGAGCTCGGGGCCATGGCCCGCGGCGATCTCGGCGGTCACCCCACGCGCCTGGGTGGTCAGGTCGATGGCGCGGGTGAGGGTGCGGGCGACCTGGCTCCCTCCGGGGATGAAGGAGGTCAGCGTGTTCAGGTACGAGAGGTAATCGGCGTCCCCGCTCCAGATCTCGACCACCTGCCTGTAGACCGAGGAGATCGGGAGGCCCGTCATCTGATCAAGCAGCGAGATCAGGGAGCCAATCTGCTCGAATTCCCGGTCCCGCTCCGCCTGCAACCAGGCCTTGTACCCGGGCGAGGCGCGGAGCTGATCGCGCAGCTGCTGCCCCTTGCGGGAGGAGGCCATTCGCTCGTCCTCGGCGCGGGGGTAGAGGGCGGCGCGGGGCTGCAGCGCGGACGAATCCTCCACGACCGCGAGCAGCACCCGGGAAAGGTTCTCCGAGAGGCTGCCCGAGTTGGCGTCCGTGGCCCGGGCGATCAGCCCCACCGACACCATGGCGGCCTCCATCGCGCGCAGCCGCTCGGCGTCATCATCCAGGCGCTCCAGCAGCAGCAGCAGCACCCCCTCGTAGTCCTTGCTGGAGACCTGGTAAGGCAGCGGAAACGGGGGCGTCCCGCCCTGGGCCAGCGCGTCCAGCTTCCGCACGATCCGGTACTGCTCGATCTGGCCGCTCTCGATCGCGTTGCGCACCGTCCTGGTCTGCTGCAGCAAGGTCCTCAGCGCGCCGTTGAGGCGGCGCACCTCCTCGTAGTCCGAGTGCAGGTGCTCGCGGGCGCGGTTCCACGCCTCGGTGGTCTCCTTGCGCTGGGCCTCGCTCATCCCGGCGGTGAAGGCCAGCCGCTCGGGCACCTTGCGCTCGATGGCAAAATCACCTTCTCCCGCCGTCACTCGGACAAAAAACGGTACACCTCGGAGCTGGAGCGCGTCGAGGGCGACGATGCCTTTCTGGGCGAGGACACGGTAGGTCTCGAAGCTCTGCTGCTGGGCGCCCTGCTGCACGTCGCGGTAGCCGCCGGCGTAGAGCTCGTAGACACCGTGGACCCATTTATCGCCGTACAGGTGGGCGAGGGGGGTGCGAGGGGCGGGGGTGCAGGCGCTCCAGGAGAGGGCCGGCAGGGCGAGGGCGGACTGGAGCCACTGACGCCGTGGGAGCCTCACTTTTTCCCTCCCTTCGGGGCGGGCTTGTCCTTGCTTGCGGGGGGGTTCCCGGGGACGCTGGGGGGCGCCGGGGCGGGAGCAGGGCCAGCGCCGAGGGGCTCGATGGGGCCCAGGTTCTGGAACTGAGCGAGGACGCTGGAGGGCTGGGTGGAGGCGCGGCCCGGGGCACCGGGGGCACCGGCGCGTCCATCGGGGCTGCGCGGTCCATCGTTGCCAGTGGCGCCCATCTTCCCGTTGGAACCGGTGCCGGGGCCTGCCGAACCTCCGGAGCCAGGCAACCCGGCGGGGCCAGCGGGGCCGGCGGGGCCGCCGCCCACGTCGAGGCGGAAGAGGGAGGCGAGCTCCGGGAAGCGCTCGTCGACGCGGAGCAGGATCTCGCCGCCCTTGCCGCCGCGACCGCCGTTGCCCCCGGGGCCGCCGCGGCCTCCGGTACCGCCCTTGCCGCCCTGGGTCCCGGAGCCACCGGAGCCGCCGCGACCGCCGTTGCCCCCGGGGCCCCCGTCCCCGCCAGCGCCCCCGGAGGCGCGGCGAGCAGCCGGTCGTAGAAGGGCGTCTTGACGAAGGTGGCAAAGGCCTCGATGCGGGGGCCATCGGCGCCGTCGCCGCCGTCCTGGCCAGGCCCACCGTCGCCGCCATCACCGCCACGCTCACCAGGGCGCGTGGAGCCGCCGCTCTGCCCTGACTTACCGTCCTCACCCGGGGGCCCTGCGTTGCCTGCGGGGCCCGCCGCGCCCCCCTTCTCTACCTCCTTGACGCAGGTGTAATCCGGCTTGTACCGGGTCTCGAAGGAGAACAGATCGGGGCGCCGCTTGTACGCGGTGGTGAGGAGGAATTCTTTGCCCGCGGAAGCGATCACAT
>JALOQB010000371.1 GCA_025453595.1 Polyangiaceae bacterium | reverse complement strand
CTCACGCTCGGGACGATCTGCTCCCCCACCAGGAACGGGAAGGTCGTCGCCTGGGCGTCCGCCTTCAGCTCTCCCCCCTTGTAACGCAGCCACACCCGCCCGTCCCCGCCCAGGCTCGTCGCGGGGGCCGATGGCTGGAACAACCGCGGATCCAGGTGCCTCACGGACCAGCGCGCGTCCGCCTCGATGCCGTCCACCATCCTGGTGTCAATCTTGACTTTTGCCTCCGCGCTGGTCCCGACGAGCAGCCGGAGCTCGCCGCCGAGCTCGGGCAAGGTCCCGTTGATGTCGGCGTGGAAGGCGGCGCTCTCCTGGAGGGGGAGCTGGGGGAGGAGGCTGTGGAGGTCCTCGGGCTCGATGTGGGGGGCATCGAGGCGCGCGGTGAGCCTGGCGCCGGCGAGGTGCATGCTGGCGCTGGCGGGCATCTGGGCGAGCTTGCCGTTGAAGGCGGCGCGCATCTGGACGCCCGAGCCCGGAGCGACGTGCAGGTGGTACTCGACGGTGCCCTGGGGGTTGAGGGGCGGGAGGAGCTGGGTGCGGGTGGAGAAGGGGTCGATGTCGAGGGCGAAGGCCTGCTCGGTGAGGTCGAGGCGCCCGAGGAGGCGGCGCCCTCCGGCGTGCATGGGGAGGCCGTCGACCGGCGTGCCGCGGGCCTGCGCGCGGTCGATCAGGATGCGGGGAAGCTCGATGTGGAGGCGGGTGGGGCTGGAGGAGGGAGGGGAGGGGGAGGGGACCGGGGCGAAGGCCGCGTGGATCCGGTGCCGCCCGTCGGGGCCCAGATCGAGGTCGACGTGGGCATGCTCGACGTGGACCTCGTCGATCGTGACGTGGATGGCGCCGGCGCCAGTGAGGAGCCGCTGCACGGTCTGAGGCAGCGAGAGCTGCACGCGGATCTTGCTGGCCAGCAGCACCCGCTGCCCCCAGGGGTCGCGGGCCTCGACGCTGTGGATGTCGAGGCCGTCGAAGCCGAGCCGGTCGATGCGGTGGATCTGCACCGAGCCCTCGAGGAGGTCATCGAGCAGGCGCGAGGCGCTGCTGGCCACGAAGCGCCGCGTGCTGGGCAGGTCGCCGTGGAGCACCACGGAGGCCACGAAGGACGAGGAGAAGAGCAGGGACGCGCCCAGCAGGCCGAGCCCCCGGTGCGCCCACCTCCGCAGCGCGCGCCAGGCCATCAGAAGGCCTCCCCGACGGCGATGTTGATGGCGACGGGTTGCCCCAGAAAGGTCGCCGGGCGCCCCTCGGTGGACGGGTCCAGCGCGCCACCGATGCGCTGCAGCCCGGGGACCGCCCAGCCCACGTCGAGCCGCACGGGGCCCACCGGGGTGCTGATCCGGAGCCCGGTGCCCACGGTGATGTGCGGGTAGTCGAGGCGCAGCGCCAGCCGCTGCCGGGTGACGTCGCTCGCGTCGAGGAACACCAGCGTCCCGATGAGATCGTTGATGGCGTAGCGTAGCTCACCGGACCACTCCCACAAGCTCAGGCCCCCCAGCGCCACGCTGCAGACCTCCGGGTTCACCTCGGGGAGCCGCGCCACGCGAGACGCCGCCCCGGAGACCCCGGCCCCCGCCGGCACCCGCCCCACGCAGTCCCGCAGCGCCGTGGCGCCCCCCAGCCGGAACGGCGCGATGCCCCGGGGCCCCACCCCCCGCAGCGGATAGCCCCGGTTCGACGTGGGCCCTCCGGAGAAGAAGGCGCGGAAAAAGAGCAGCTGCAGGTCCCGGTTCCGCTCCTCCTCGAAGCGCAGCGCCCCGATCGGATCGATGGTTCGATCCGGCGACTCCTGCTCCAGCGTCGCCCCGTACGACGACGGAAACAGGAACCCCAGGCTCACCCGCGTCGCCACCACCAGCTTGCGGCTGACAGGCACGTAGAACCGGGCGTCCGGCTGGATCTTGATGTCGCGGGCGTCGCTCTGGAACATCCAGTCCGTCGGCAAGCCTGCCACCTGGATCTCGTTCGTCAAAAACACCCCGAGCCGCGGCTTGATCGGGTTGTCCCTCAGATCCAGCGCCTGCACCGCGGACAGGTACGACACCGTCACGCTCCGGATCCCCTCGTCCAGCGGACCCACGTACGAGAACGGGTAGCTCAGCTGCACGTTGTAAAAACCGCTCAGCGTCACCTTGCCCCCGAAGAAACTCCGGTCCAGCCCCGCCGCCTGCCGGATCTCCCGGTAGCCCACCACCACGTCCGGCACCTCCGCGCTGTTCCGCGCCGGCAGCAAGAACGGGTACACCAGGAACTCCGAGCGCAGCGTCCCCCTCGTCCTCAGCCCGAACAGCTGGGGCTGCTTCAGCTCGACCCGCGCTCGCACGTCCGGCAACGCCCGCTCCGGCGGCAGCAGGTTCTGCAGGTTCGTCGGGAACAGCACCGCCCCGGGCCTCAGCTGCGCCGACAGCCGCCGCAACCCCCCCAGGAAATTCTGGTGCTCGTAGCCCGCGAAAAAATGCACGTCCGTCTGCAGCATGTCCGCCTGCAGACCCCCGCCCATCGTCACCGTCCGCAGCGGCGCCGGCGTCAGCTTGAAGCGCACCGGGATCGCCACCCCCTCCGTCTCCTCCGGATCGCTGCTGTACTCCACCGACGAGAACACCCCCAGCTCCAGCAGCGCTCGCCTCCCTTCCTCCAGCCGCTCCACCGAGAACGTCTCCCCCTCCCGCAGCCCCAGCGTCCCCCGGACCCGCCGCTCCGGTAGATCCCCCAGCCCCTCCAGCGCGATGGGACCGAACACGCAGATCGGGCCCGGCTCGATCCTCAAGAAAATATCCGCCTGGTGCCCGATAGGGTCTATCTTGACACCGTAGCGCCGTTCCGGCTCCCCGGGCCCCCGGGGGGAGGTCGGGGCCGGGGAAGCGGGGCGGAGATCCTCCTCGGAGAAGCCGCCGGCGAGGGAGGCGCGGGCGTAGCCGTGGTCCGCGAGGGTGCGCTGGAGGTCACGGCGGAGCTGCTCGAAGGGTTCTTCCTCGAAGGGGTCGCCGGCCCTGGGGGAGCGGGCCAGCACCCGGGCCACGGCGAGGGCTGCGTCCGGGGAGAGGGGCTGGTTGGGCAGGACCCGGAGCCCGGCGAGGGTGGTGCGAGGCCCCTCCTCGACGAGGATCTCGATGCGGACATCCCCGCCGGAGGTGCGTTCGACCCGACCGGCGCGGACGCGGGCGTCGAAGAACCCGCGGGACTGGTAGTAGCGCTCGATGCGCTGGATATCCCGCTCGAGGACGAAGCGGTCGTAGGTCTCGTACTGGAGGGCAAAGCCGAGGAGCGTGGCGTTGGCCTTGGTGGCGATGCGGGCCAGGATCTCGTCCGGCGGGATCTGGCGCGCCTGCTGGATCTGGATGGCCTCGACGGTGGCGCGCTGGGCTGGCTTGCTGGCGCATCCCTGCCCGAGGGAGGAGACCCCGAGGAGAGCGAGCAAGGTCGAGGCGCGGCGCAGGCCCATCTGCCGGGCCCACCGTAGGCACCGAGGAGGGCTCGCGTCGAGATCCCCGAGGGGGGGGCCTGGGGCGGAAACTTCCGTGCAAGCGGCTCGTACCCTTTGCTATGCCCTCTTCCATGGCCAAAGATCCCTCTCGCCGGCGCGCCCTCACGGTGCTCGCCGGCGCCGGCGCTACCGGCGCGCTCGCCGCGGTCGCGCTCCCGTCGGCTCGTCTCGTCGCGGGCCCTGCCTCGGGGGGCTCCTCCGGGCGCCCCTGGGTCCAGGTGGCGCGGCTCACCGAGCTCCCCGAAGGGCAACCCGCCCGTGTCCGTGTGATCGCCGACCAGCACGACGGCTACACCACGGCGAAGCAGCAGCCGCTGGGGCAGGTGTGGCTGCTGCGGAAGGGGGCCGAGGTGCTTGCCTTCACCGCGACCTGCCCGCACCTCGGCTGCACCATCGATCTGGCCCCGGACGGCAAGCATTTCTTCTGCCCTTGCCACACGAGCTGGTTCGACCTGGACGGCAAGAAGACCGAGGGGAAGCCGAACAAATCGCTGCGAGGCCTGGACGCGCTGCCGGTGCGGGTCACCGCGGAGAAGACCGTCGAGGTCCAGTTCCTGCGGTTTCAGACCGGGACCGCCAAGGCCGAGGTGCTGGGCTGATGGCGCGCTGGATCGACGATCGGCTCGGCCTGGGCGAGCTGGTGGATGGACTCCTCGACACCCCGGCCGGGGCTCCCTCCTGGGCCCGGGCGTTCACGGTGGCGCTGGGGGTGTGCTTCGCGGTGGCCGCGGTCTCCGGCGTGGCCCTCGGCGCGCTCTACGCCCCGGCCGGGGCGGGGGCCTGGGCCAGCGTGTTCTTCTCCGAGTTCCAGTACCCGGGCGGCTGGCTGGTGCGCTCGATGCACATGGTGTCCGCCGAGGGAGCCCTGGTGTTTGGCGCCCTGGCCCTGGCCCTGTGGGTGCTCGAGGGCCGCTACCGCCACCAGCGCGACCTCGCGTTCTGGTCCCTGGCCCTGGTGCTGGGCCTCGCCGGCGCGTTCTGCATCACGGGCAACCCGCTGCGCTGGGACAACCGCGGCTACTTCGGCCTGGTGACCGAGGTGAACGTGATGTCCGAGGTGCCGGTGGCGGGCGGGCTCCTGCGCTCCCTCCTGCTGGGCGGCGTGCTGCCCAACAACTGGACGCTCCCCCGGCTCTACACGCTCCACTCGATCGTGCTGCCGGCGTCGATCCTGGCGCTGGTGGCCCTGGGCGCCCGCTCCGGGCGGCGCGCGGGCCCCGTCGACGGCGACGCACCGTACGGCGAGGGGCAGCTGGGGCGCGACCTGATCGCCAGCGCCATCACCTTCCTGGCGATCCTCGCCGGTGCCTTCCTGCTCCGGGCGCCCCTCGAGGCCCCGGCCGACCCGCTGGCCTCCTACAACGCGCGCCCCGAGTGGTATTTTCAGTGGCTTTACGTGCTGCGCAACCTCGTCCCCCCGAGCCTCCAGGGCGTGGTGGCCACCGGGGTCCCGGTGGTGCTGGGCGGGGTGGTGTTCGCGCTCCCCTTGCTCGACCGCGATCCGACCGCGCCCCTCAAGCGCCGCCTCCCGTTCGTGGCACCGGTCGCCCTCGGCCTGCTGCTCATCGGCGGCCTGACCGGCGCGGGGTTGCTCTCCGACCGCAAGAACCCGGAGCTGCAGAAGGCCCGCACCTCCCAGGCCCGCCTCGACCGGCGCGCCCTGCAGATCGCTCGCCATGACGGCATCGCCCCCGCCGGCGCGCTCACCATGATGCGCGAAGATCCGCTCATCAAGGGCGAGGATCTCTTCCGCCAGCACTGCGCCTCCTGCCACAAGCTCGGCGACCTCGGCCCCGCCGACGGCAAGCTCGCTGGCCCCTCCCTCGACGGCTGGGGCACCGAGGCCTGGGTGATGGCGGTGCTTGACGACCCCGACTCGCCCTCCCTCTTCGGCAACACCCCGTACAACGGCAAGATGCCGTCCTACACCAAACCCCCCAAGGACCCGCAGGCCGCCGCCAGCTTCACCCCGATGCCCCAGGCCCAGCGCGAGGCCATCGCCCGCTTCCTCGCCAACGAGGCCCGCGGCGCCCCTGCGGGCCACGACCCCGAGGGCGAGAAGCTGGTGAAGCAGCGCTGCACCACCTGCCACCTCTTCCGCGGAGACACGGACGACGCCGAGGGCCTCGCCCCCGAGCTGGCCGGCTGGGCCAGCCTCGCCTGGACCCGCGCCCAGATCGGCAACCCGGGCACCAACCTCACCTACCGCCCCATCGCCCTCTCCCCGGCCCTCGATGGCCACATGCCCCGCTTCGATACCCAGCTCTCCTCGGCGGACCTCGACCTGCTCACCCGCTACGTCCTCTTCCGGGCGCCCCGCGAGAAGCTCTGACCATGCGCCCCCTGCTCGCCCTGCTGACCTTCCTGGCCGCGAGCGCCTGCGCCTCGCCGGTCGAGCGGCTCGCCGGGGATTACCGCTCCAGCTGGGGGCGCTGCGTCGTCCAGATCAAGGGCCGCTCGGCGCAGATCTCGTACCCGCGAGGGGTCATGAACTGCCAGATCGAGGAGCCCGCCACGTTCCGTTGCACCTGGGCCAGCGGCGCCGCCTCGGGCAAGGCCCTGTTCAGGGCCCAGCCCGATCAGACCCTCCGGGGGACCTGGGGCCACCGCGACAGCGACAGCGACGGGGGCGCCTGGGTGCTGGCCCGCTGATTCAGCGCACGCCGGGCAGGGTGCCGGGCGTGGGGGGCGGCTCGATGTATTCGAGCGACTTGTAGGTCACGATGCCCGTGACGGGGTTCGATTCGACCCCCTGGGAGGCGAGGGTGAAGGACGAGGCGTATTTGCCGACGACCTTGACCTTGGCGTCCTTGTTGGGGATCGGGTTGGGCACATCCGAGCCCCACTTGTTCTTCACCAGCTCCTTGGGCTTGGGCTGCTTGTACTTCTGGATGGCGTCGTAGATGTCGGCGTAGTTGCCGGCCCAGCCCATGACGGGGATGGATTTGTTCTCGGGGGCCCCCTTCTCGTCGGCGATCCAGAAGATGGGCACCGGGGGCGGGTTCTTCTCGCACTCGGGGCCGTCTTTCTTGCCGGTCTTGTGGACCGCGCAGGGGGGGGCCTCGTCGAGGTTGGTCTTGACGATGTAGCCGACGACGGTGACCGACTCCTGCTCGAGGAGCTT
>JALOQB010000370.1 GCA_025453595.1 Polyangiaceae bacterium | reverse complement strand
CCGGACGGTACCAGCTGATTGTTCACCCGATCCGAGCCGATCCGGGCCACCTGGCCGCCATCGCAGTAGATCGTCACCACCGGGTGCGTGTCCTTCGGAGAACACACCGCGTTGTAGTGGACCCCTACCCGGAACCAGGCGTTGTCAGGCACCTCGTCCAGGTTGATGTTCTCGGGCGAGCAGAAGTTGGGGTTGGTCGGGTCGACGATGGCCGCGTCGCAGGCAAAGGTGTCGGTGTCCAGCCGTGGGTTGTGGCACCCCTTGCCCAGCGCTGCCCACTGCCCGCCCGAACCCGGCACCGCGTAGCAGCCCGTGTTCTTGGACCAGTTCAGCGGCGAAGGCCCGCTGGTGTTGAACCAGTCGATGGCCTTCTTGCCGGCCGGCACCTCGCCGTCGTTGAAGTGCTCGATGCGGCAATTGCCGAAGTAGCAGTCGTCGGTGGAGCCGTTGGCAAACCCCCACGGGGTGGTGGTGTCCGGGCGATGCAGGTGCAGATCAAGGTCTGGACCCTTGGCTGCGCCTTCCCCGCCCTCCACCCCCAGGTTGTCCCAGGTGAGCTCGACCCGCAGGCCGCTCGCCCCCACGAAGAGCGCGTAGCTGCAGCTCTTCTCCACCCCGTTGACCGTCTTGGTGTACGTCACCCCGTACTCGCCGGACTGGAGCGGCTGGAAGGTCGCGTTGTCGCCCTGGCTGCCGGTCACCCCGGGGCAGCTTGGCGTCCCGGGCGGGCAGGTCACCTTGTAGCTCTCGCTGCCCGCATCCGCGTCCTTCGAGAACTTCTGCGTCCCCTGCCCGAGCTTGACCTTGGTGAAGGGGGCAGCCCGCAGATCCGTGCACTCTTTCAGCGCGTTGACGCAGTTGTCCGGGCCTTCCAGCGCATGCTTGCCCCCGAGGCAGGAGCCCCAGGTGCCCAGCTCGCTGCAGCGCTCGACGCCATCCTGGCAAGCCCCCGCGAACCGGTTGGCCGGATCCCCGCGGAAGCACCAGTGAGACTGCCCGGGCACGCACTCGCAGCCCTCGTCGACCTCGCCGTCGCAATCGTCGTCAAAGCCGAGGTGGGCCGGGTCGCAGAGCTCCTGGGGGCCGCAGGCGCTCTTGCAGGTGTTGGGGGAGACCACGCTGCCGCCGGAGCCTCCGCTGCCCCCCGGCTGTATGGAGCCTCCGGACCCACCAGGGTCGGACCCACCAGGGTCCGAGCCCCCGATCTCGGTACCGCCGGAGCCTGCGCTGCCCCCCTCGCTCTCGCCCCCCCCTCCGGCCTCGCCCCCTCCGCCCCCTGCTCCGCCCACGGATGGCTCCGCGCCAGTGCCGCCGGCGCTGCTGCAGGCAAGAGGGGAGGCGATCAGGCTGAACGACAGGCCCAGGAGCGCGACAAGGGAAGGGGATTGAAAGAGAGCGAGGGGGCGCATGCGTTGGCTCAGTAAGGGCAGAGCGCGTCGGCGGAGCTGGCGTCCGGGTAGGTGCCGTTGCTGTTGAACTTCCAGTCGATCTTGGTGGGCGCCACCGGCGAGAAGTTCGCTCCGCCGCTGTCGAGGGGGCCGTTCTGCACGCAGAGGAAGGGGGACCCGTTGGCCTGCTCGCGCCAGGGGTTGTCGTCCCACTCGTCGCCGGCGTTGATCGGCTTGATGTCGCAGGGGTTGTTCGGATCCCCGTTCCAGGAAACGGTCGCCACGTTCCAGAGCGCGCCGTGGAAGGTCTGCCCCTCGGTCAGCAGCTTGGGGAACTGGGGAGCGCTCGGGTCCTTGGCGCTGGGCACCGACGGGTCGAAGCCGAAGCCCAGCTTCAGCTCGCCATCGCAGTAGATGTTGACACGGGGGCGGGCGGGGGTGCCGCTGCCGTTGGAGCCCTTCACGCAGTCGTAGCACTGCACGCCGATGGCGAAGCGCTGGCCCTGGGTCAGCACCTTGCTGTCGAGGTTGATGTTCTCGGGACCGCAGAAGTTGTTCGGGTTCTTGCCCTGCTGGTCGAGGTCCTGCTCGGGGGCGTTCGGGTCCTCGATGTTGGGGTCGCAGGTGATGTTGTCGCGGTCGAGGCGGGGGCTGGCGCAGGGGCGGTTTCCGAAGCGCCGCGAGCCCCAGCCGTGGCAGACGCCCACGCCACCGGGCTCGTCGGTGATCTCGTCCGCGTACCAGCCCGGGGTGGTGGCCACGGTGCCGTCGTTCTTGAAGCGGTTGCCGCAGGCCGAGTTCGGCGAGTAGTAGCAATCATCCGCGTCCGGGGCGTTGCCGGCGGTGGTGAACCAGCCGTGCTTGCCGTCGCCCGCCGGGTTGCCCTGGAGACGGGACAGGTGCAGGTCCACGTCGTGGTCGTTCTGCGTCGGGCCGACCTCGGGCCAGCAGAGCTCGACGCGCAGACCGGGGGCGCGCACCTTCACGATCTGCGTGCACTGCCCTTCCTTGAGCTGGTCAGGCTTCGCCGGGTCCGGGTACTGGAACTTGCCCGTGATGTAGTAGTCGCCCGAGAGCGAGAAGGCCGGGAACAGCTGGGAAGGCTGCCCGTTGCCGTCCAGGACCCAGCCGTTGTGGTACTTGTCCGCCGGGTTCATCGAGAAGGTCGGATCCGGCTGCCCCTCGGCGGGGATCAGCGGCAGCGTCGAGTTCTTGACGCCCAGGTGGGTGCTCCAGGGGACGACCGGCGAGCCCTGGTTGGTCGGGAACACCGCGAAGGTGGGGTTCGGGAGCGTGTCGTCGCAGGGGCCACCGACCACCGTCCAGCGCCAGTTGGTCGCCTGGTCCGCCAGCGCCGTTTCCTTGAACCAGCTCTTGCCGTTGATGCCCGAGATCGTCTTGGGGCCGTTGGGGGTCTGGGAGAACTGGCCGATGTTGTTTGGATCCGGGAAGGGCGTGGTGAAGATCGGATCCGGGCAGATGATCGGCTGGCACTCGCAGATGTCCGCGGCGTTGCCGTCCAGGCCGTCGCAGTTGAAGTCACCCGCCTCGCAGATCTCCTCGCGCGGGCCCTGGGCGCCGATGCACTGGCCCGAGTACTCCTGCTTGGCGAACTCTCCGAGGCCGTTCACCTTGCACTCGACCTTGCCCTTGCTGTTCGCCGCGCACCAGCCCTGGACCTCCCAGGAGGGGTTGCCGGTGGTCTGCGAGGAGGGCAGCAGGAAGCAATCCTTCGTCGTCCCTGCGCCGACGCACGGGCACCCCTCGTCGACGAGCCCGTCGCCGTCGTCATCGAACCCGTTGCCGTTGGGGCTGTCCGTCCCCGGGCCCTCGGGCTTGAAGCCCGGGATGTTGGTGCCACCGTCGCACTCGTTGTTCGTCGCCGGACGGAACTTGCCAACCGGGATCGGGCCCACGGGCCCCGCGCACTCTCCCCCCGCCCCGCTGCCTGCCGTTCCGCCACTGCCCGACGACCCCCCCGCGGCGCTGCCCGCCGAACCGCTGTCCCCGCCGCTGCCCCCGGCGTTGCCCGCCGTGCCCCCGTTGCCCCCGACCGGCGAGATGCTGCCCGCCGAGCCGCCGTTCCCGGCCGTCCCGCCGCCCGAAGTCCCGCCGTTGCCGCCACCGGCCTTGCCCGCGTTGCCGGCCTTGCCGCTCAGGCCACTGCCTCCTTCGCCGCCGCCAGCTTCTTCTCCACCTCCGCAGGCGGTCACCGCCAGGCCCATGCCCAGGAAAAATGCGCTGAGCGCGGTGAGGCGTGACAGGTTGGATCGGCGGAGAGGGGTCGTCGTTTTCGCCATGGAAAGCTCCTTGCTCCCGGAGACTACGCGACCGCCCCGCGCCCTGGCAACCTCCGCTTACGGAAGTTTTGATCCCTCGAAGCCATCGTGACACCGCTGTCACGGTCTCCGCTCCCCTGGCCTCCTCCCCACCTCACCGCTCCGGTCTCTTTCCCCGGCTGTATGGAGTTTCCATGTTGCCCCGGCGTCAGCGCATGGTCTCCTTTTGACCCCAGCGCTCCCCCAGCTCTCCACTGGCAGGGATTTCATCGGGACTTGCAGGTTATTGATTTTTTAGTTAGTCATGAGGAAGCACGAGGTGAACGCGTGAACGAGCGAGCAGAAGACGTGATGAGGTCGGTGCTGGGGTTGCTGCCGGGGCCTGTTGCCGGGTGGCTGCGTCGCTCGAAGCGCGTGACGCAGCTGGTGAGGGATGTGGCATGATCTCGTCCGGGGTGGTAGGGCCGAGGCGCCCGGTGGCGCGGCGCTACGAGGCCCAGGGGGACGGGGTGGTGCTGCCAGGGGAGCGTCGGCTGCGGGTGAAGTGGGTCAAGGAAGAGACCGCAGACGCGGTGAGCGTGGGCCTGGAGAGGCCCGAGGGGTTGACCTTCGAGGCGGGGCAGTTCCTGACGCTGTTGCTGCCGGTGGACGGCAAGGAGCTGAGGCGTTCCTACTCGCTGTCCTCGGCCCCGGGCGAGCAGGACGCGCTGGTGTTCACGGTGAAGCGCGTGGCCGGGGGTGCAGGCTCGACGTGGCTGCATCGCAACGTGAAGGCCGGGGCGACGCTGCGGGTACGAGGGCCCTCGGGGTCCTTTGTGTACCGCCCCCGGGAGGCCCCGGGGAGGCTGGTGCTGGTGGGCGGTGGCAGCGGGATCACCCCGCTGATGAGCATCCTCAAGACGGCCCTCGCCGGGTCCCCGCAGGTGCCGGTGTTCCTGCTGTACGCCAGCCGTTCCGCGGCGGACGTGATCTTCCGGGAAGAGCTGGACCGGCTCGCCGCCCAGCACCCGGGGCTCACCGTGCGGCATGTGCTGGAGCAGGCGGGAGGCTTGCCCTGCGCGGTGGGCCGGGTCAGCCGGGAAGAGCTGGCCGCAGCGCTCGGACCCAAACCCGGTGAGGCCCGGGTCTACCTCTGCGGTCCGGAAGGCATGATGCAGTCCGCGCAAGGCGAGCTGCTCTCCCTGGGGCTGGCCCCGGAGCACCTGCTGATCGAGCGTTTCGTGACGGTGAGACCCCGGGAGACCGAGGGACACGGGCAGCTCTACCGCCTCCGGGTCGGGGCCCGGCAGGTGGATGTCCCGGCCGGCAAGACGCTGCTGGAGGCGGCGACGGCGGCAGGGGTTGACCTGGATTTTTCCTGCACCATGGGCGGCTGTGGCGCCTGCAAGGCCCGGCTGGTCGAGGGGGACGTCGTGCTCGACGAACCCAACTGCCTGTCCGAGGCCGAGCGAGCCGAGGGCCTGGTGCTTACCTGCGTGGGGCGCCCACGCTCGGACGTGACCATCGAGCGATTGCACTGAACCAACCCGAGGATCGAGGAGGCTGAACATGAAGGATCCAAACCACCTTTCCACGCTGGACAGGCTCCGGGGCCAGGTCGACGCTTACAGGGAAGCCGCGGGCCTCGTGACCGAGGTCGAGAATCCATCGGTGCTGCTCGGGCTGTTGCCCTCCGCGGCGCGGGGGTTCCTGGTCAAGCGGGGCAAGCAGGGGGTGCCGTCCCTCATGACCAGCGGCCACGAGACCTACTTCGACTGGAACTACACCGCCGACATGCCCGAGATGCGCGACCTCTACCGGCGCGCCAAGCAGAACCAGTGGGACGCGGAGGTCGCCCTCGACTGGAGCACGGACGTGGACCCGGAGAACTTCGAGGTCCCCATCTTGCCCTACGAATTCTTCGCCACCGAGCGCATGCGTGACGTCGGCATCGATATCCGGCGCGGCTCCCGCGAGGACATGCAGCTCCGCCACGATATCTCCTCGTGGATGCTCAGCCAGTTCCTCCACGGCGAGCAAGGGGCCCTCCACGCCGCCGCGCAGGTCACCGAGTCGGTCCGGTGGATGGACGGCAAGTTCTACGGCGCCACCCAGGTCATGGATGAAGCCCGCCATGTCGAGGTGTTCCATGGCTACCTCTCGCGCAAGCTCAACAAGCTCTACGACGTGAACGACAACCTCTTCACGATCATCGATGCGCTCATGCACGACAGCCGCTGGGACATGAAATTCCTCGGCATGCAGATCATGATCGAGGGGCTCGCCCTCGGCGCTTTTGGCCTCTTCTACAAGGTCACACGCGAGCCCTTGCTCAAGGAGCTCCTCAAGTACGTCATCCAGGATGAAGCTCGCCATGTCCACTACGGCGTCATCGCCCTCCGGGAGCACTACCAGAAGGCCCTCTCCCCCCGCGAACTCGCCGAGCGCCAGGACTGGGCCTTCGAGGTCGCCCTCCTGATGCGCAACCGCTTCATGGCCCATGAGGTCTACGAAGAGCGGTTCCAGGGGGCCATCTCCCGCAAGCAGTGGAATGACCTCGTGCTCTCGGCCCCTGGCATGACCGAGTTCCGTCAGACCATGTTCGAGCGGCTCGTGCCCAACCTTCGCTTCATCGGCCTCCTCGATGATCGTATGGAACATCACTATGCACAGGCGGGCTTGCTCAGGTACGTGGGCGGCAAGAACGCTTCCCAGCTCACCGGGGACGAGATGCTCGCCGAGCTGGATGCCAGGCCCCTCGCCGGTGTCAGCGACGGGCCCCAGATCGCGCTGCACTGAATCCGATGCTCTGGGGGAACGGTGGGCCTTCGCAGCCCACGCCCGCGGCAAGGGAGGGATGGGGGCTGCGCCCCGTCTGCTTTGTGGAAACGGTGGGCTTGCGCAGCCCACGCCCGCGGCAAGGGGGCCGATGGGGCTGCGCCCCGCGCGGCCCCCTTG
>JALOQB010000369.1 GCA_025453595.1 Polyangiaceae bacterium | reverse complement strand
GCTGAGGACGTGGCGCGTGGTGCTGCCGGAGTGTCAAGATGACGAGGAAAGGAGAGCGCTGATGGAGCAGGTGCAGAAGCTGGTGGAAGAATACGAGAACCGGATCCGCGAGGAGGCCCATCTCCTCGGCCTCAACGAAGGAGAAAGGCGAGGCCTCGACAAGGGCAAGAAGCTGGGTCTTGACGAGGGAACGAGGGCGGGCAAGGTGGAAGAGGCGCGGAAGGCGGTGGAGCGGGTGCTGCGGCGCCGGGGCCTGCCATTGAGCGAGGCGCAAACGGCGCAGCTTGCGGACTGCCACGACCTCGACACACTGGAGCGCTGGCTCGACCTCGCCATCACCGCCGCCAGCACCGACGAAGCCCTGCGCTGAGCGTCGGCAGCACCGAGGCCAGGGGCGCTTTGGTGCTCGTCCCTCGTCCTCGTGGACCCTTTCCAACCACCACGCCAGGAGGAAACCCTGTTCAAAGCTGCTGGGCGATCCTTTGCCCGTGGGGGGTGACGGCCTTTCGATCCGGGAGGGGAGGCTGCGGGAGCCCACTCGCTGCGGCCACATCCTCCGGCGAGAACCTCGACCAGCCTGCCATCTGCTGCCTCATGAATTTCACGTACGAAGGGTCTATTTTCTGCAGCATCCCGAGGATCTTATCGGCCCATGGTTGATCCGAATCGCTCGGAGGCCAACGGCTCTCGTCGAGGATATCAACCCCCACTCCGTTCAGGATGGCCAGCACAAACGTCGCGCAGGTCAGCCCTGGGCGCACCTGGGCCGCTCCGGTTTTCACCAGCACCCCGTTGGCATCGAAGTGCGTGGTTGCATCGTACACCAGGCTGTACGGCAGTGATGGATTGGACCGAGAAACCGCCTCACACCGGGCCAGGATGTTCAGCACCACCAGCGGATCCCAGTCGTTCTCCACCCACGAGTAGCGCTGCCATGCAGCGTCTTCCTGCAGCGGCGCATGGTGCCACGGGTGATGCAGCACGTGGCATGTCCCTTTGCCCGGATACCCGCAGAACAGGCCCGCATGAAGCTGCGCTGACCCGGTCCGCTGGATGGCCACGTACACGAAGGGCAAGGTCGTCGGCGCGCTGGCAGGTTGCTGCGCGTTTGACATGAGCAGGCGGGGGGAGGTCATGCAATCCTCCCGAGGATCTTGGCGGTTCGCTCCGCCCCCACCCTGTCCTTCAACACGGGCTCGATCCGCTTGCGGAAGGCCTTTCTGGGTTCCACCAGGGGCTCACCTCCCCGGATGCTGTTCATCAGCAAGCCCACCAGCAGCCCGCTCTGGAGCCTCTCCGGCTGCACTCGCTCCAGGAGCTGCCGACAGAGGTCCGCCTGGCCTTCACGGAACCACCTGTCCAGCCGGTGGTTCAGCTCCACCAGCGCCTCGTAGCTCTGCTCTTCCCCCTGGATGCTCTCCAGCCAGGCCACCGTGGCCTCCACCTCTGCGGACGCCAGGACCACCTTGCGCGGGGGCATCGACGCGCGGCGGGCAACCGAGCGCTCGGCCACCGGGGCACCAGCGCGCCTCCAGTGCCTCTGCTTCTGCTCGTCCTCGTAGGACACCAGCAACCCCAGCGCCTCCAGCGATTCCAGGATCTCCTGGGCCGCCTCGACCACCTCCGCCTGCGCCTGCTTGCTGCCTGGCTTGAAGGCCCGGGCGACCTGGAGCGCGGTCCACGCTTCGCTCTGGGCCAGGAGCAGATCCCGCACCGCCACGATCTGCTCGCGGGTCTTGGCGGGCCAGGTGGGCTTCTTCGGGCCGGCCTCCTCCTCGCTCTCCTCGTCTTCGCTCTCGTCCTGGATCTCGCCCTGGCTGGCGGGCTTCTCCCCCTTCGGGTTCTGGTACTCGGGGCGGAGCCAGCGCACCTTCCCCTGGCGCTCCTCCTCGGCGCGCTCGGCGTTCAGCGCCACCAGCCGCTCCAAAATCTCCTCGTCCGTCAGCGAAGACGGCCAGCCGTACGCCTCGAAGACCGCTGCATCCAGATCGTCGTGGATCTTCTTCAGCACCGAGATCAACCCCTTCTGATGGATCTCCGGCTCCTTCTTCTCCAGCGGCTCCCCCCTTCGCAGCTTCTCCAGCACGTTGTACATCTCCGTCAACGTCAGCTCCGGATGCTCCTTCTGCCGCTCCTTCCGGAACGCATCCAGCTTCTCCCCAAGCGCTCCAATCCGCTCCCGCAGCGCTTCTGGAGGATCGGGGAACGGAAAAGGATTAAACGTCTTTTTGTGCTGATACGTTGGATGGTTTCCAACTCCCAAATATCCAGCAGCCTTTCTGGACCAGCACATGTGCTGTATAGAGGAAAGAATACCCATCAAAAATCCATCAGCACTGGAAATGACAATCACCTTACTTTCAGGCATAATGTCATTCTCAAGAAATTGAAAAATAAAATGCTTTGCCGTACGACACATCGCAATGTATCTCTTTATACCAACGAGCGATGTTCTCATACCTTGCCTAGGTTCTGCGAATATCCACCAGAATTTCTTGTAGCTCTCTCGCTTTTGAAGGTTTCGCTCAGGCTTCACGAGGCTGAGTACACGTTGATACGAAATCGGGAATTTTTCCATAGCTTCGCCTTCATCCATTCCAAAAAAATCGATGACGTATCTATTCTTTCTGGATTTACTCAGTTCGTTTCCAACCAAATATCTCTTCAATGCAAGAGGTTCTTTAATCAACAAACTGTTCGCTTCATCTACCACAAATCCTTGACCGCAAAGAGTTACACCCATGAAGCAAAGACCAAGATTGCTGCGAAGAGGAATCGCAGAGCCAACATCAGATCCAATTTGAAGGGAACTGTTGATTTTGCCACTTTTCATGTCGAATGAAACAGAGGTATCACCTTCTTTTGTAGCTTGTTCGTCGACTACTTTCGCAAGCAGTCCTTGTGCAACTTCTTTGGTGAGAACCGTCATGGAAATTCTTACGCTAGCACCATTTCTGCTGTCGACCCAGGGATGGTCTGGAATTGCAAATACGATGCTATGGTTTTTTATAAATTGGTCGATAACACCTCGATTCAAATGCTGAGAGATGCTATTAGTTGTTATGAGCCCCGCTCGTCGACATTCAGAACGTGAAATCAATTCAGAAGATTTAGCCCACCAATGCATGACTAGATCAATGCTCTTATAGCCATCGCCCCAAGCTTCTCTTAGACTATCTACGTAACCATCTCCAAGCGCAGACCTCATCCTCTTGTTACCCAAAAACGGGGGGTTACCGACGATGAAGTCAGCTTTGGGCCATTCGGCCTTGCGGGGGTTGGGGTAGCGATAGAGGGGGATGCGGGCGGATTCGTCGGGGACCTGGGCGCCGGTGGAGGGGTCTTTCTTGTAGGTCTCGCCATCCCAGCGGGAGACGGGCTTTCCGGATTCGTCGCGCACCAGTTCCGGCGGGTCGTGGGCGAGGATGGCGTCGCGGCACTCGATGTTCTTGAAGTCCTGGAGGACGGGTTCGGGGACCGGGGGGGCCTCGCCCTTCTTGCGCGGAGGCAGGGACTGGATCTGCCCCTGGAGGTAACCGATCCAGAGGACGATCTCGGCGATCTCCTTGGCCCAGGGCTTGATTTCGATGCCGAGGAACTGGGCGGGCGTGACCCGAACCCCCTCCAGCGCCAGCAGACCACCGCGCTCCCCGAGGGAGTCGAGCATGGTGAGGATCTCGTTCTCGATGCGCCGGAAGAGATCCATGGCAACGTAGAGGAAGTTGCCGGTACCACAGGCCGGGTCCAGGACCCGCAGCCCGCACAGGTACGTATGGAAGGTCTTCACTTCCTTCACCGCTTGCTTGCGCCGGGTCTCGTCCTGGTTGGCGCCCTTCCTGGCCCCCCTCCTGGACTCGGGCTTGCCGGCGTCCGTGATCAGGGAACGCACCTGGGCGCGCACGGTGTCCCACTCGGCGCGCAAGGGCTCCTCGATGGTGGGGCGAACGAGGCGCTCGACGTAGGAGCGCGGGGTGTAGTGAGCGCCGAGGCGGTGGCGCTCCTTCGGGTCGAGGGCGCGCTCCAGGAGGGTGCCAAAGATCGAGGGTTCGACCTCGGACCAGTCGCATTCGGCGGCGTCCAGGAGCAGGCTGAGGGAGGCGCCATCCAGGGGCAAGGCGGAGGGGTCGGCGAAGAGGCCACCGTTGAAGCGGAGGATGCGACCCACGATGCCGAACATCTCGCCGCCCTCGTTCATCTTCTGCCAGAGCTGCTGGATGCCATGGGGGAAGGAGGCGGGGCTGGGGAGCCAGTACTTCCGGAGCGCCTCGGTGAAGGCTTTCTCGGGCAGCAGGCCGACGTCCTCGGCAAACATGGTGAACAGGCAGCGCATCAGGAAGCGCGCGATCAGGGTGGGGTCGTGGCCGGCCGCCTCGAGTTGCCGGGCCAGCTCGGCCAGCTTGGCCGCAACCTCGCGGGTGATGCGAGCGGCGCGGCGAGAGGGGTCGAGATCGAGGGGAGCCTCGAAGATTGCACGGAGGGTCTGCTGGTGCTCAGGAAGGGCGAGATCCTTGAAGAAGATGCGCTTGCGCTGGGCGCTGGGGAACGGGTTGTACCTGCGGGAGCGATCGAAGTCGGCGTAGAGGTCGAAGCAGTACCCGATGTCGCAGACGATCAGGAAAGGCGGAGGATCGTCGAGGCAGCTGGCGTAACCGAGGGCCTGGCCGTGGGCATCGCTCATGGCCTGGTGCCAGGCAGGCGTATCACGCCGGGCGCTGCCGAGCTTCTTCGCCCCCTTGTTGGACCCCTGCTTGGCCTCGAGCAGGAAGGAGCCGTGGCGGTACAGGTCGATCTTGCGGGTGGTGCGGCGCCCCCCCTGGTGAGAGACGACGACGTCCTTCTCGAAGACGTAGAGGTCGCGCGCATCCTCGCCGGTCTTGGGGTCCGGGCGCGGTAGCCCGAGGGCATCGCAGAGCTCGCTGAGGAACGAGTCCTTGTTGGCCCGCTCCTCCCCACCCGAGACCGACCACTTCGCCAGGAACCCATCCATTGCCGACGCCATGATGGCTGCAAGATACCCTGGACAGGCTGGCCAGAGCATCCCTGTTTCACTTACCCTCCCGGGGCCCTCAACAAGGAGAAAAGGCCATGGCTAGCAGCAAGACCACGGTGAAAAAGAAGCCCCCCACGGGGAAGAAGAAGGCACCTGAACAAGCCGAGACAAGCACGACCCTTGAGGCCGCGCCGTTGCCCATCCCGGCGCTCTCCTCGAAGGATCGCCAGCTGCTCCAGCGCGTCAGCCGGTTTCTCATCAACATTGCCAGCGCGGGGCGCGCCGCGCGGGCGCTTCGGGAGGGGTACACGACCGACGAGCACAAGGAGGGGTGGAGGCTGTGGCGCATCGCCGCCGGGGAGTCGATCTCCCTCGATCACTGGCTCGATGAGCTGCATGCGGCTGTGGCCCCGGAGCGAGGCAAGAGCCTGGAGGCGCTCAAGCAGATCGATGCCTTCGAGAACCTATGGTTCCCCCGGACCCGGGCGATCGTGCGGCGCGTGGTGCCCCGCGAGCACCGGGAGACCTTCGAGGGCGTCTTCTTCAAGGACCTCACCCAGCAGCCCCTTGGTCCCGGGGTACTCCAGTCGGTGAGCACGTACCTCCAGCGCGTGGAGGAGCTCACCCGGAGCAAGCTCCCTGGAGCCCGGGTGGTCGCCTCCACGCTGGCCGCTCGTGGCCTCACCGACGAGCTGCGCAAGCAGATGCGCGAGCAGATCCGGCAGCTCGCAACGGTGCAGCAGGCCCCGAGCCAGCCCCCCCCGGACCCGAAGGCCCGGCACAGGGCCGCCATCGAGCGAACCACCGCGCTGGAAGACCTCTCGGACTGGTACAACGACTGGCGCACCACCCTCACCCCGATCTTCCCGGGGCTGGAGGGTGTCGCGCTGGGGTTTGTGACCAGCAAAGGGGGCCGTCGCTCCAGCGAGGAAGCAGTCGAGGACGAGGGCCAGGAGGAGCCTTCCCCCGACCCCGGGGCCTGAAGCGCCTTGCTCCGGGGGTCCAACCCGGTGTCTCGACGCGCATCGCCCAGGACCGCCCCCTCGCCTCCCTCGGGTTGACCCCCAGGATGCAGCGGCTCGACCCCCAGGATGCAGCGGCTCGACCCCCAACCTGAGGGGCCCTGGGCGCCTCACGGTGCGGGCAGGTCCACCCGCATGGGCTCTCCGATCACCTCGTCCCCCACAGGCTGACCGATTTCTCCCCGGTAGTTTATCCCCCAGCACCACACCGAACCGTCCTTCTTCACCGCGCACGCATGGGTGTTGTCGCTCAGCGACAAGTCCACCACATCGGTCAGACCAGGCACCTCACGCACGCCCCAGGCTTGCGTGGCTCCCAGTCCGTAGGGCAGGCTTGGGTCACCCAGCGTGCCGGT
This sequence comes from Polyangiaceae bacterium, assembly GCA_025453595.1. Classification (GTDB taxonomy): domain Bacteria; phylum Myxococcota_A; class Polyangia; order Polyangiales; family Polyangiaceae; genus JANWXX01. The sequence continues at coordinate 247 of JALOQB010000369.1, read as the reverse complement.
CTCGTTGCTGCCCCAGCACTTGACACGCCCCTGCGTGGTCAGCGCGCACGTACTGAAACCTCCTGGATGGACGCTGACCACATCGGTGAGCCCCTCGACGGCGACCGGAACAGGTACGGTCAGCTCTATCCCCGATTCACCATTCCCTAGCTCGCCGTACTGGTTGCGGCCCCAGCAGAGCGCGGTTGCGTCGCTCGCCCGAGCGCAGGTGTGGAAAGCGCCGAAGCGGATCTGGGTGAGCACCTTG
>JALOQB010000075.1 GCA_025453595.1 Polyangiaceae bacterium | reverse complement strand
CCGGAACTTCCGGACAGGGCGGGGGCGGAGGGGCGGGCGGATCGAGCGGCGCGGGCGGCGAACCGGGGGGGATGGCCGGGGCGAGCGGGGCTGGTGCGGGGGGGGCGGGGGCCGGCGGGGCAGCCGGTGCGGGGGCCGGTGGGGTGGGGGGCGCGGCCTGCGGCCCGGCGGAGGTGTCCTGCGGCGGCAAGTGCGTCGATACGAAGAGCGACGTGAGCAACTGCGGCCAGTGCGGCAAGGCGTGCGAGGCGGGGGCGGCGTGCTGCGAGGGGGCCTGCGTGGAGGTGGCGAGCTGCGCCTTCGCGGTGACGAAGCTGGGGGTGACCTTCGGCTGGCAGAGCGGGGGCGAGTTCATCAAGCTGCAGGGCAAGGGGTTCGCCAAGGGGATGAAGGTGTTCATCGGCGACGGACGGGCGCCGGTGCGGGTCATCGACGAGGGGAACGCGCTGATCCAGACGCCGCCGGGGCCCGCAGGGGATCAGGACGTGAGGGTGGAGCTGGGGGGGGCGACGGCGAAGCTGCCCAAGGGGTTCAAGTACATCTCCGCGGGGCTCACCGAGAAGTGGGAGCAGAAGCCGATGCAGATCGTCCGGGGCGAGGACCCGGCGCTCACGGTGCTGCAGGACGGGCGCGTGCTGATCGCGGGGGGGACCAAGGTCCCGGATTCAACGGCGGAGGCCGTGGCCACGGCGGAGATCTACAACCGCAGCACCGACACGGTGAGCAGCGCGGCGAGCACGATGGGGACGCCGCGGTGGCAGAACTCGGCCATCACCCTGCTGGACGGCCGCGCGCTGGTGGTGGGCGGCGCCTGCTTCTCGAACCTGACCAACTGCAACGGCGACCCGAAGAAGGCCGATCTCTTCGATCCGGCGACGGACACCTTCCTGCCGCTGAACGACCTGAACGTGGGGCGGGCGTACACCCGCACCGCGCTGCTGCCGGATGGCCGCGTCCTGATCGCCTCCGCCAACACCGCGGACCTCGAGATCTTCGACCCGGAGACCGGCGGGTTCACCCTGGTCCCTCATGCGATCCCTCACGTCTTCGGCGTGCTGATCCGGCTGCGTGACGGCCGGGTGCTGCTCGCCGGCGGCGACGGCGGCAACACCGCGGCCGAGATCTTCGACCCCGAGACCGGCACCCTGACCAGCACCGGCCCCCTCAACCAGGGGCGCTCCAAGCTCACCGCCCACACGCTCCCGGATGGTCGGGTCATCTTCATCGGCGGCGCCAGCTCCTCGGCGGGCGGCATCACCAACCCGATGACCACCATCGAGCTGTACGACCCGGCCACCGGCACCTTCTCAGTGGCGCCCTACCAGATGGCCACCCCGCGCACGTGGCACGCCAGCGCCCTGCTGCGCGACGGCCGCGTGCTGGCCATGGGGGGCTACACGCTGCCGGGCCAGTGCGGCTCCCTCACCGCGGCGGTGGACCGGATCGACCCGGTGGCGGGCGAGGTGGTCCCCTTCCCGGAGACCCTCAACAAGAACACCGAGTGGGGGGCCGTCACCCTCCTCGACGGCTCGGTGCTGGCCGTCGGCGGCGGCGCCTGCGGCACGTCCCTCGCGCTGCCCGACATCTTCTTCCTCGCCGGCAAGGAGTGAGCCCGGCGGTGCGGATTGCCGGGGCGCCCCCGGGGTGATAAGCCGAGGGGCATGGGCCGTATCGGAATGGGCGAGCTCCTCATCATCGCCGTCATCTTCTTGCTCCTGTTCGGGGCGAGCCGTCTCAGCGACATCGGCAAGGGTCTGGCCGATGGTATCCGCAACTTCAAGCGGGGCATCAAGGACGGCGACGACGACGACAAGTCGCCTCCCAAGCAGATCGAGGGTGGTTCCCTCGACAAATCCTCCTCCAAGGCCTCCGAGACCAAGGCCTGACCGACCCGGGTAAGAACGGTCGCGGTGACGCGCCGCGACAAAACGCTGGTGCTTGCAAAAAGGCAAGGTTAGAGGGGTTCCCGGGGCCATTTCCCTGGAGAACTTGCACCATGTCCTTGCATCTATCCCGGCGGCTCGACGCCGTTGCACCGAGCGCCACCCTGGCGATGAACTCCCGAGCCCTGAAGCTGCGCGAGCAGGGGCACAAGGTGTACGCCTTCGCGGTGGGCGAGCCTGATTTCCCGACCCCGCGCTTCATCACCGAGGCGGCGTACCAGGCGGCGCTCAAGGGGGCGACGCGGTACACGCCGGTCTCGGGGACGCCCGCGGTGCGCAAGGCGGTGTGCGAGGCGACGGCGAAGCACCGCGGATGGCAGCCGACGCCGGACATGGTGACGGTCTCCGCGGGGGCGAAGGCGGCGCTGTTCAACCTGGCGATGGCGCTGTACGAGCCCGGGGACGAGGTGATCATCCCGGCGCCGTACTGGGTGAGCTACCCGGAGCAAGTCCGGATGGTGGGCGCCACGCCGGTGCTGGTCGAGACCCGCGAGGAGGACAGCTGGCAGCTCAACCCCGCCGATCTGGCGGCGGCCCTCGGCCCGAAGACCAAGGCCATCGTCCTGTGCACGCCCTCGAACCCCACCGGCGGCGCCTACACCGAGGCCCGCCTGAAGGAGCTGGCCGAGGTGCTGCGGGGGCACGACTGCTGGGTGATCGTCGACGAGATCTACGGCGATCTCACCTACGACGGCTTCGTGCACCGCTCGCTGGCCGTGGTGGCCCCCGACCTGCGGGACCGCCTCGTCGTCGTCGACGGCGTCAGCAAGACCTTCGCCATGACCGGCTGGCGCATCGGCTGGACCATCGCTCCCCCCCGCCTCGCCAAGGCGCTCGACACCATCCAGGGGCAGAGCACCAGCAACGCCGCCGCCATCGCCCAGGCCGCCGCCGAGGCCGCGCTGCTGGGCCCCCGCGACGAGCTGGAGGCCATGCGCCAGGCCTTCGACCGCCGCCGCCGCCGCATGGTCGAGGGCCTCAACCGGCTGCCCGGGGTCCGCTGCCGCATGCCCGAGGGCGCTTTCTACGCCTTCGCTGACTTCCGCGGCGTCCTCGGCAAGCGCCACGGCGAGCTGCGCATCGACACCGACGACCAGCTCGCCATGTACCTGCTCGATCAGGCCCACGCGGTCACCGTGGGCGGCGGCGCCTTCGGTGCCCCGGGCTACCTGCGCCTGTCGTACGCCGTCAGCGACGACGACATCGACCAGGGGCTTGCCGCCATCGGCGAGGCCCTGGCTCGTCTCACCTGAGCGGAGGGTTCACGCCGGTCGTCCGGTTGACCACCCCCGGACCGCACGATACACAGTCGAAGACGATGGCTGCTGCGATCGCAAGGACCCTGGAAGACGCCGCCGACCGGCTGGATGAGGTGTCTGACCCGGCTTCTTCTCCCGAGAGCACCGCGGCCACGTATGTCGAGCCTCCGGGGGCGCAGCCAGACCCTGACCTCCCGCCCACGGATCCGACGAGGGTCGAGATTGTCCGCAAGCTGGCTCGCCGCAAGGGGCGGCGCGAGAAGATCTTTGTCACCGGACAGAAGGGTGCCGGCAAGACCATGACGCTCCACCGCGTCGTGCAAGATCCGGTCATCCAGCAGGACTACGTCCCGCTCTTCATCGAGACGCTCAGGGTGCTCCCCCAGGGGTCGGCCGATGTGCGGCTGCTGCTGATCGCTTTGGTCTCCCGTCTCTGTCGCTTCATCGACGAAAAAGAGCTCGACAAGAAGGTCGATTTCGCCGGGGCCAAGGTCGGTGGCATCACCGGCGTGCTCGCCTCGTGGGTCTCGGGCCACAAGGGCAACGACCCTCCTGGCGCTCCTGCTGTTTTTCAGAGCACCAGGGCCGAGATCGCCTTGCAGTTCCTCAAGCTCAGCGGTGAGATCGTGCGCGACCCCGAGCGCCGCAGGCAGGTGCTCGAAGACCGACGCTACAGCGTGACGGACCTGCTGCGGCTCAGCTCCGCGCTGATCGAGTTTGTCCAGGAGGCGCTCACCTACCGCGATGGTCCTCGTCACCTGCTCCTGGTGCTCGACGACCTCGACAAGTTTCTGGTTCCCTCCGAGGTGCGCTCGCTCTTCTACGACGGTCTGGAGGCGCTCCGCTCGTTGCCCTGCTCGGCCATCCTGACGTACCCCTATTTCCTCAACTTCCAGGATTCATTTGCCCACAAGAACCTGGAAGAGACCCACATCATCCCCAACATCAAGGTCGCCGAGCGGTCGAGATCTCCGGACAGCGGAGGCCCGATCATGATGCCTCTGTCTCGGCGCCAGCTTCTCCCTGCCGCCCAGAACTTTTTCAACGCTCTCTACACCTCGCTCGCGGACATCGCTCTGGTCCAGGATCAGGGCGTCCTCGATCGTGCGGCGCTCCTCTCCGCCGGCATCCCGCGTGAGTTCTTGCGCCTGCTCAGCCAGGGTTTCTGGCTCTGTAGCAGCCAGCGCAAACAGAAGCTTGACCTGCCCACGCTCAACCTGGCGCGCATCCAGATCCAGCAAGCGATGGCCCGTATCGCCAATGAACCCTGGCGCCAGGCGGCCCTCAAGCTGGTGCAGACTCACGGTACGATCCAGGGCTTCTCCCAGCTCCTCGATACCGTACACATCGTCGAATACGTGAACGCCAACGTCTGGTACGGCGTCCACCCTGCCATGGAGGATCTGGTCGACTCCTGGATCAAGCAAGACCGTACCCTGCTCATCGACAGGGGCAGCCAGCCCGCCGCCATCCAGCGTGAACTGGACGCGCTCTGGAAAGAGGCCGCCAGCAAGCGCCCCTCTGCCCCGGTCCCCTTCTGACGATGGCTGAGCTTCCTTTCCCCCACCGTCGTGGGGTCGAGAAGCTGGTCCAGCGGTTCGTGTCTTCTCGCCGCGGGGGCCTCTTCCTCTGCGTCGGCGCCTGCGAGGACTCCAGCCGCCGTGTCGTCGAGGCCATGCAGGAGAAGCTCGGCCCCTCCGAGATCACCGGAACGCGTATTTCCCCGGAGGAACTCGACCCCTGGAACCTCATCCTCTCTGCCCGCACCCATCCTGGGCAGATCGTCTCTGCCCGCCTGGGCGATGATCCAGCCCCCGACACCCTGCGCAAGCTCGATGTACAGCGCGAACTCCTCCACCAGGAGCGCGTTATCCTGCTGCTCTGGATCTCGCTCCGCACCCTCCGCACCCTCGCCGATTCCGCGCCCAACCTCTGGAGCGTCCGCAGGGACGTCGTCTGGTTTCTGTCGTACCGGGATATCCAAACAGCCGAACTGGATATGCCGACGGACATACCTCAAAAGGAGAGGATGGAGCTTCGACTGTTGCAAATCGAAGAAGATATTGAAACTATGGGAGATGGAGTCAGCGGTGAGAGAATTCTCAGAAAAGCCAACATTCTAAGAAGAATGGGACGCTATGAAGATTCCTTCAGATCTCTAAGCGAGGTGAAAACGAAGGTTTCTGGCCGTCGCTTGATTAGTGCCTGGCATCTGGAGTACTTGCTTGACATTATTAACATGGGCATGGAAAAAGACGCGGAGAGTCTCATTTTGAAAATGGACCGTGATCCGACTATAAGCGAGGATATCAATAGCGTAGCCAAGATTTTCTGGCTCGGGTCTCGACGTGATTTCAAGAAACTTCTGGATGCTGCAATGGTTTTTGTCGAACGGTTGAGTACTCCTGAACTTTACTGGGACCCTTATCAATCGGTCAATATTGTGTCCCCAACCCTGTCCGAGATATCGAACGTCTTGAGAATGACAGGACGGATCAAAATTGTCGAGTATTGGCTTGGCGTTTCAGAGGAAGTAATTCTCCGCCAACATGCGGTTTCAACAGCGGAAGATACTGATAAATATCTTCACCATTGGCCCGTTGTTTTTTCACGTATCGATCGAATCAGATCGTATCTGGCATGGGAGCGCTTGGATCTTCTATCATCGATGATGTATCTTCAGAAAAGTCTTCTTTACAGCGAAAGCGTTGGTGATTTTCTAAGGAGGTCTCAGTTGCCCGAGCAATTCGCCAACTACTACGCTTCTCTGGGTTATCGAGAAGAGGCGAAGCGTTTTCGCGAACAGGCCGGACTACAGCAGCGCCAAACCCCCCCGAAGAAGCCTAGACCATCACCAAGACCCTACAAACCGTCTCCCTACAATCGGTTGCTCTGGGCAACGGAGAACGCCGAGCGGCTCTTCAAGGAAGGGCGCTTGAAGGCCATCCGAGAGGCCTTCAAGCAGTGCCAGTCTGCCTGGCAAGACGAGGACCCCCGCTATCGCTCCCTCTACCTGCGCGCCCGCTGGAAGAAGGTCGAGGCTCGCTGGCTGATTGCACAGAAGGACCCGCAGCGCGCGGTCGCCGTGCTGCGCGAGACGATGGAGGAGCTCGACGAACTTCCGCGCACACGGCTGGATCTGCTGGTGACGCTGGCACAGCTCGGGCCCACCGTGGACGGGACCGTGCGCGAGGCCGCCGCCGAGGAAGCGCTGTCGATCGCCCTGACGGCGGAGGCGCTCTCCGTGGAGCGGGACGCGCGGCGTGTGCTGGCTCCGTTCGCACGCGAGCGGGGAGAGGAGACTCTGGCTGCATTTCACGAGGAGGAGGCCCGCAAGATCGACGAGGCCCTTGCTCCGCTCGTGGGCTCGTGAGGGCTCGCTACAGCCGCAGCGTCCACGGTCATCATGGCCTCCGCCGATTCCGGGGAGCAGGTCTTCCGTGAGTCGCCACGCAAGCCGGTCACGCGGCGGATCCGGTGGAGCGCACGGTGAGGACGGGGCACGACGCGCTCGGCGACGCTGCCGGTGAAGGCGCGTGCGAGGCCGGTGCGGCCGTGGGTTCCGACCAGGATCAGGCTGGCGGGGAGCTCGCGGGCCAGGTGCAGATGGCGTCCGCGCTTAAGGAGAACCGGCAGTGAAGGTGGCGGGGTGGATGGCAACGATCCCGGGCATGCTGCGGAAATCATCGACATTGAGGGTGAGGATGTGCTGCACGCTGTTCGTGGTCATGAGCGCCGCGATCCGGGCGTCGTGAGCACGCTTCCCGACAACCGGGAGACCGGTCACCAGATCAAGCCAGCGAAGGGCCGTGGAGTCATCCTCACGAAGCAGAGGGAAGCGCGAACGCATCGCATCGAGCACAGCACGCGCCACCGCGGGGGACCAGCCGAGCCCGTTGTTCGCCGTGGGTCTCGTCGCGACGACCCACATCTCGACAAGCACCTGGAGCCCGATCACGAGCGTATCGTGGCTGGCTTCGAGGGTTTCGATGGCGGCCCTGACCTGTGGGTGCTCGGGGGCGGCAGGATCCAGGAGCCGCAAGACGATGTTGGTGTCGAGGAAGACCACGCGGCTCACTCGTACATATCCTCACGGTTCAGCGCGCTCAGCGGCAAGGTGGGGGCCAGCGGGAGCGCCGCATGCAAGCCCGCTAGCCAGGCCCCAAGAGGTTCTTTCGGGGGCGCCACCTCGGTCCGCCGGGTCAGAAAGATGACCTCGGCCTGTCCTGTGGGAAAGTCATCCGGGAGCCGGACCACGACCTCGTGACTCTGGGGAACAACAACCTGCGTCAGGTGTGCTTGCATGCCGTGAATCCTCTCCAAGATCCTAGCATGTCTCGACGTCTGCAGCCGGTCACACGGCGGATTCGGTGGAGCGCACGGTGAGGACGGGGCAGGGGGCGTGGCGGACGACGCGCACGACGCGCTCGGCGACGCTGCCGGTGAAGGCGCGTGCGAGGCCGGTGCGGCCGTGGGTTCCGACCAGGATCAGGCTGGCGGGGAGCTCGCGGGCCAGGGTGCAGATGGCGTCCGCGGGGCTGAGGTCCTGGCGCAGGTGGAGCCGGACGTCGAGGCCCGCGAGGTGCTGCTCCTGGAGCTTCTGGAGCTGCTCCCGGATGCTTTTCTCGAAGGCGTCGAGGCGGTCCTGCGCGGGGAAGAGGGTGGGGCCCCCGGGCATCAGGAAGAAGGGGGAGAGGAGCGCGGGGTCGTAGGAGTACAGCAGGTGCACCGGGGCCTGGAAGAGCCGTGCGAGGGCGGCGGCCCTGGAGAGGGCCGGGAGGGAGGCCGGGGAGAGGTCGGTGGCGACGAGCAGGTGGTCATGAAACATGGTCACATCTCCACGCGAGAGGAGGCCTCGATCCGGTAGGCAAACGCCAGCTCGAGGTGCTGGCCCGGGGCGAGGTTGAGGTCAAAGCGTGCGAAGCCGGAGCGGGGGTCGAGGCGGGCGCCGCCGGCCTCGGTGATCTCGACCGTGAGGTCACGGACCTCGCTGACCGGCACCCGCTCCACGAGCCTCATGACCTTGGGGTAGCGGCCCAGGTTGCTCAGGTAAAGGCGTATTTTTCGGTGAATTTTTTGCGTCCCGATGACCGGTACGATCTCGCGGCGCTCCTCGCAGGTGCGGCGTACCCGCACGTCGTCGTCGTGACCGAAGCCCAGCTCAAACGGGTCCCCTGGCGCCACGTAGCGCGTCGAGGCCACCCCCAGCAGCGAGGGCCCGACGGCGACCCGCACCGGGCCCGCGAGCAGCGGCAGGGGGCCGATCCAGGTGGCGGAGACCCGCAGGTGGGCGGCCTCGGAGCGCTCGGGGAAGGAGACCAGATCGCTCTCGCAGGGCAGGACCTGCTCGCCCAGCTCGATGGCCACGGGCACACCGTCGGAAGGGATGGTGGCGGGGCCCCGGGCGTCCAGGGTCAGGGGCTCCCCGCCGTCGTCGAGCCCGGGCATCTCCTCGATGCGCCGGAAGCCCCGGCCCAGGGTGGCGAGCTGCATGGCCTGATCCCGCTCCTCGATGATGATCGAGCGCGGGTCCGACCGGCGCTGCAGCGCGAGGGTATCGTCTCGCAGCAGCGGCGCAGTGGCGGTCTGCGAGGGGCGCGCGGTGGAGAATCGACAGGGGACGTTGCTCCAGTCCTCGCCGGTGTTCTGCCAGGCGATGGCGAAGGTCCGTAGCAGCAACCGGGCCGGAGACTGGGGCGCCGCGGGGGTGAGCTGGGCGTGGTGCTCGGGGCGCCAGAGGGCGCAGGGGGTGCGGTAGGTGACCTCGATCTCGACCTCGCCGGGCTCGGTGCTCGTCAGCTGGATCTCGACGGACGCCTCGTGGCGCGGCGCCATCGCCTGCGCGGTGCCCCGGCGCACGGTGGCCAGGCGCTCGACCTCGATGGCCCGCTCCAGCTCGGCCCGGCACCGCTCCAGGCGCAGGAAATTGGCCTCCGTCGCGCCGTTGATCTCGTCGTACGCCGCCCGGAGCGCGGCGAGCTGGTCGGCGCGAGGGCGGGCGGCCTGGGCCGCGGAGCGCTCCCAGTCGGCCAGGAGCTTGTGGAGGCGCCCCTGCTCCGCCTCGGCCCGGTCGAGGCTGCGGTGGGCGTCAAAGAGCCGGCGCCGCGCGGCCTGGTACTCGGCCTCGTGGGCGGGGGGCTCGGCGCGGCGGCTCCCGGCCTGGGCCTCGGCGCGCCGCACGCTGGAGGCCGCGACCCGGGCGCCCCCGGACCGCACCACCGCGACCAGGGAGCTATCGTCGATCACCATGGTCACCCCGGTGATCTGGGCCACGCAGGAGCCTGGCACGACGCGGCACCGGAGCTGACGTGTCACCTCCGCCCGGTCCTCGAAGAACGTGACGCGGTTGATCTTGCTGGACAGCACCGTGGCCAGCGGCAGCGGCGAGGGATCAGTCACGGCGGTTACCTCCGACGAGCTCGAACTTGGCAGGCAAGGTGATGCGGTACGCATGCTCCAGGCGCGCGGTACCTGCGGGGGGCAGGGTGAGCGCCCACCGGAGGCCCCCTCGCACCGGCTCCCCTCGCTCGGCCTGATCGTACGGCTGGGCTTCCGGCGTGACCGAGACCCGTTCGACGACGATCTGCTTGTCGTCGCTGATCGGCTGGCGCTCCAGCACCTCGATGTCGACCGGGTGCCCCAGGGACGAGACCAGCTCGATCCGCACCTGCTCTTGCAGCACCGTCGAGCCCCCCAGCAGCCCCGAGGTCCCCTCCTGTACCTGCGTGTTCCTCGCGATGCGTAGCCGCGGCTCGGTCCCCAGGCTGACCTTGACTACCCCCCCCTTGCCCACCTTGTCCAGCGTCGTCGTCGTCAGCAGCGAGTGGTCCACGTACACCTGCACCGGGCCCGTGAGCAGCGGCGCCTCGAAGGGGTTGGTGAAGTGCGCCTCCCGGTACACCTCCTGGCTCTCCCGCGGGATCGCCCGGAACGAGGCCCGCATCGGCGCCTGCGCCGTCACCACCGGCACCAGGTGCGGCACCCCGTCCGACGGCACCGTGCCTCGCGCCGTCGCCTCGTAGCGGTAAGCAAAATGACCGCGGCTCTGCCTCGGATCCCGCACCGTGCCGACCGGCGGCTGCACCGCCTCGATGCGCCTCATCGCGTCCAGCGAGCGGGCGTCCTCGATCGCCTGGTACAGCCGCCCGCGGCGGTGCCGATCGTCCGGGCCCCCCAGCCGCAGCCGCGACAGATCCAGAAACTGCTCCCCGGGCGCCAGCGACGCCTCCTCCACCGGCGGACGATTCACCCCGCCTCCGCCCCCCGGGGGGCCTCCCCCCACCAGCGTCCGCGCGGCCGGCGCCGGGATGCTCTGCGGCGCCAGCGCTGGCACGAACGCCCCGGACGCTCGCGGCGGTGGCGGCGCTGCACGCTTCTTCCTCGGCATCTCCTCGGGCCTGCGCGCTTCCCCCTCCGTCTCCAGCAGATCCGCCTCGTCCAGCTCCTCGCTCGGCTCCGGCGGCCCCTTCGCCTCCTTCTTCCCGCCCTCCGTCAGCGCTCCGCCCCGGAGGATGTCGCGCAGGGTATAATTGACCTCAGGATCGTCTTCCGGGATGGGCTTGGGCGGCACCAGCTCGGGGAAATAGCGATCATGGGCTGAAAATAGCTGATCCAGCCCCGGGGGAGGGGGGCGGTAGCCGGTGCGGGGAGGGGGTTGTTGGCGACCCAGTCGAAGGGAGGCAAGCTCGGGCATCCTGGCGTCGTGGACGAGGTCGGAGGTGGCGAAGGAGAGCTGGGCGGCGGACCAATCTTCGCCGGAGAGCTGGGCGACGAGGGCCTCGATGGTGAGGGAGGCGGAGCGGCCCTCGAAGACGCGGAGGGTGTAGAGAGGCCACCAGCGAGCGGGGGCGACGACGTAGCTGATCTCGGCGCGGGTGAGCTTCCCTGAGCCCCCGAGGCGGAGGAGGAGGGAGCGGGTGGGGATCTCCTCGCCCTGGGGCCCGGAGGAGCTCTGCTTGAGCTGGAGCTCCATGGTGGCGAGCTGGCGGGAGGCCTCGCGGAGGGCCTCTTCCTGCTCGAACCAGCGGGCGTCGAGCCGGGCGAGGAGCTCTTCGAGGAGCTTGCCGGCGCCCAGGGCCAGCTTGACGCGGTCGTTGACGCCGGTGACGGCGCCGGGGAGCGCGTCCGGGGTGAGCTGGCTGAGGCGCTCGCGGCGCTCCTGGAGGCCCCGGATCTCGTCCTTGAGGCGATCGATCCGGTGGCGCAGCTCGCGGGCCTGCTCCGGCAGGGTGTGGCTGGCCGCGGGGCGCCGGGCCACCTCGAGGGCGCGCGCCGAGAGGGCGTGGCGCTGGCCTTCGAGGGAGACCCGCAGGCTACCGGGCTCGGCGAGGGCCGTGACCCCGGGGATTTCCAGCTCGACAGGGCCCTCCGGCGGGAGCGGAGGCAGCTTGAGGGCGCGCGTGACGACGGCCCCGCGGGCGTAGATGGTGACCCGATCGATGGCGCTGGAGCAGACGATGGGCATGAAGGCTCCTGGACAAAGAGACGCGCCATTGTACCGGGATCCGCGTACAGTGCGCGCATGGATCCTGGCCCCCCCGGCCTCGGCGGCCTGAGGGCTTTCTCGAGAGAAGCGCTCCGGTCCTGCCCTCCGGGCGTGGGGGTGCGCGTGGCCATCGTTGACTCCGGTGTCGCCCCCGAACTGCTGGGCCCCGACGCCCCTCGCCGCAGCTTCCACGTGCGCCGCCAGGGCCTGCTCACCTCTGTCGAGCGCTGCCCCCCGGGCGACGCGCACTACCACGGCTCCGCGGTCGCCAGCATCGTCCGTCAGGTCGCCTCCGAGGCCTCCCTCGCCAGCGTGCGGGTCGTCGACGAGCAGGGGCGAGGCTCCTCCGAGCACCTGCGCGCTGCCCTCGATTTCTGCATCCGTGAGCGCTTCGACGTGGTCAACCTCAGCCTCGGCACCCGCAAGCGCGAGCTGCTCCTCGATGTCTACGATCTGGTCGACCAGGCCGCCGTCGCCGGCGTCATCCTCGTCGCCGCCACGGACAACCAGGGCTCCCCTGACTACCCCGCCGCCTGCACCTCCCTCCTCTCCGTCGATCGTATGGAATCTCCGGACCCCTTCGCGCTCCGCTTCCGCCCGGGCCACCGCGTGGCCTTCCTGGCCCGCGGGCACGACGTGGCGGTGGCGGGGCCAGGCGGGGGCGAGCTGCGGGTCTCCGGGGCGAGCTTCGCCTGCCCGCACGTGGCGGCCTTCGCCTGCCGGATCCGTGCCGCATGGCCCTCGCTGCTGCCCTTCGAGGTGAAGACCGCGCTCCACGCGGCGGCCACGGGAGGGGAGGCCCGCGCGAGCAGCGCCGGGCCGCTCCCCTGAGCCGAGGCACAAGGTCTTGCCGATCAGGGCTTGAGCAGCTCGATGGCGGCGGCCAGCTCGGGGTCGGGGCTGGCGGCGAGCGAGGGGGCCGAGGGGGTGACCGTGACGTCAGGGGCGATGCCGAGGCCATGGAAGGTTGCGCCATTGTCATAGCGAACCTCCATACCCGTGAAGCTCAGGGCAATGGGGCCAGGGCCCCGGACGCTGGTGATGTTGCCGTTGGCGCCGGAGGTGCGTCGACCGACGAAGGTGGCGCGCTTCTCGTTGACCAGGGGGATGAGCATGTGTTCGGCCGCCGACTGGGTCCAGGGGCCGATCAGGACCGCGACGGGGCCATCGAAGCGGGGGCCCGAGGTGACCGGAGTCCAGGGTTGGTCCTGGACATTGGAGGTCCGCTCCAGGGGTGAAATTTCAGGCACGCTGAGGCGAATCATCGAGCTGGTCTTGATCACGCGCTGGATCACCTCCCAGGTCTCGACGGTGCCCGGGTAACCGCGCGCATCGAGGATCAACCCTGCCGCCGAGGACGCCTCCGCCATCACCTCGCTTGCCGTCACGGGGCTCTTGAAGACCGGTCCGTCGAAGTTGATGTAGAAGAGGTCTGCGGCGCCAAGGTCACCGAGAAAGCCGGCCTTGCGGTCGCTGACGGTAGGGCGAGGGGTGGACAGGGCCGCCAGAGGTACGCTCACCGACTTTTTCTTGCCATCCGCCGCGCGTGCAACCACCTGGCTCGGCCCGGCCACCTGGAGCGCGAACAGGAGCGCGTCGCGGCGCAGGCCCCCGTCGTTCGAGGCCGAGATCAGCGGCTCCCAGCCGGCCACGCGCTCGGCCATCGGCTGGCCGTCGATGGTCTCGATCACATCCCCCGCCTGGATGCCCTCCAGGGCCGAGCGCCGCACCAGCGCCTCGCCCTGCGCGCTGCTGTCCAGCAGCAGCGGCAGGAAGCCTGCCGCCGGAGGCTTGCCGGAGCCCGGGGCGATGGGAAGCGTCCAGCAGTGCGAGTCTCGCAGGTGGGACGAGAAGCGCGAGAGCGCCCCCCACAGCGGGCGAGCGCTGGCCGGTAGCCCGTCCAGGGCGCCCTGCTCCTGCTCCAGCCCTTCGTCGATGGTGTCCCCGATCACGGGGAAGTAAGGGAAAAACAGCCGCGCCGCGCCGTGCGCCACGATCAGCGCCGCCCGCGCCAGGGGCGGTTCCGGGGTCGCCACGGTGGGCTTGTCCAGCTCCGGAGATAGCAGCGGCGCGAAGGACGGACGCTCGGCGGGGGTGGCCGATGGTTTGGGCGGAGACCCCAGCGCCAGCAGCCTTTCCACGTGCTGCTCTGGCACCAGCGTACGTACGTCGGCGGCGACCTGATCTGGCAGCAGCTTGCTGTTCACCAGCTCTCGATCGCGGTGCAGCAGCCCCCCTTGACCCACGCCGAACCAGCTGGCCTCGGCCACCGCCGTGAGCAGATCCTCGCCTGCCAGCCAGGCGCGCCCGGCGCGACGCAGCGCCAGCGCAAACCGGGCTGCATCCGGCGCCAGCCGGGCCTCTGTCAGGAGCACGATCGGGAGTTCGACCGGGGCCCCTGCCGGCAGTGCGGGCTGGGATTTCGTGGTCAGCTTGTTGCTGTAGATCCCGTTGGCGCCAAAGAACTCCCAGAGATATTCGTCGGTCAGCCCGCGATGCTCGCGCACCTGGACCTTGGGCTGCGCCACGGGCTCGGCCAGCGCCAGCGCTGCGGCTTGCTCCAGCGCGTCTCGCAGGCCTTCGACGGCCGGGAGCCCTCGCAGGTCGATCGCCACCGCCGTGGCCCCTGCGGGCAAGGCCAGCTCCCCCGTGCCAGGCCGCACCACGGCCACCGTACCGCTCAGCTCAACCTTGGCTGCGGGGAGCGTCTCTGCGCCAGCTGCCAGGTGACAGACGGTCGGCAGCGCCTCGGCGTAGGCCTCCAGCGTCGCGAGGGACCACGGCTCTGCCGACGAGGCAAAGGCGTCGACCAGCGCATGGTCGACCGTGACATGCGAGATATCGTGGCCAAAGAACCGCACGCTGGCGTGGGCGGCAGACAGGTCCACGGCAAAGCTGCGCTTCCCCGGTGGGCCTGGCACCACGCGCTCGCACCAGTCCAGAGAAGCAGGCGCCGGGGGGACATCGGGCCCCCCGGCGCTGCCGCCCATCCCGCCGTCCCCAGCAGCCCCGGCGCCTCCCGCCCCGGTGCCAGCGTTTCCTGCCTGGTCCCCCGCCCCGGAGCTCCCTGCAAGGCCGCCTTGCCCTCCAAACGGGCCTTCGCCGGCCTGCCCTGCCTGGCCAGCCGCCCCTGCGGTGACGCCCAGGGGACGGCCCTCCTCTCCGCCACACCCGACCAGGACAAGCCAAGCCACCAGACCATACGGGGGCAAACCCCTTGCGCGTCGTGTTGCCATGCGATGCGCCTGTGTTCAAGAATCGTACCGGGCCATACCTGTGGAAAAAAACCGGTCTCCGTTACCCACCGCACGACGATCGTCGCCGATGGTTAGAGCGGTGACACCCTCCGTCAGCAGCGAATTCACGGAGCTGGCCACTCGCAGCCGGGCTCCGGCTCCCAGAAGAACAGCACGTCGACCTCGGCGGACGGCTGCGCCGGGGTGCCCGGGGCGTCGCGGGTGGTCTGGAGGCGGTAGCGCAGCGCCTGCCGGCGAGAAGGCTCCCCCAGCGCCTGGATCACCTCGTCGACCTGGATCGACCAGCGCAGGATCAGGTCGTCGCGGTCGAGGCGGTTGAGCTGCTCCAGCGCCATGTCCAGGACCCCTTGCGGCGGCAAGCTGACGCCCGCCTCCCCCGCGGCGCTGGTGACCCCGTGGCCCACCTGCCCGGCGATCTTCCGCCATTCAGGCTCGAAGGTCCGGTTGTTCTCGGCCAGCCGCAGATCCAGCCGCCGACCTTGCAGCAGGCGCACCGGTTGATCCAGCAATCGTTTGCCCTCAAACCATCGAACCAGCGAGCCCGCGCGGTACTCCTCGGGGGCAGGCAGGGGGGTGAGGGCGACGGCGCCGGGCCCCCCCGCCGGGTAGGAGACCCAGAGCAGGAGCAAGGGCTGTTTCTTCTCGTCGAGGTAGTCGCGCTTGGTGTGAGGGTACTCGCGCACCAGGGTCCGCTCGATCTCGAGGATCAGGCGCCCGCGCCGGAGCTGGCAGGCCCCCAGGGGCACCGCGTCGGCAGGCCTGACCAGGGCGTCTCGCTCGACAAACCCGTTCATCTTCTCCGGACCGCTGGTGCCGCACCCGGCCAGCATCATCGCCAGCATCACCCGCCTCATCACGGGGAACAGCGTACCGCGGTGCCCGAGGCAACGCGGGAGATAAGGTGGCAGTGCACCCAGAACAGGGGTGGCGGGCCCTCACGGAGGAGGTCAGCCCGGAGAGGGGCCGCCGTGTGTATGGAAAATCTGGTGTTCCAGGTGGATTTCGGTATCCAGGGGAGGGATGAGCTTGCTACCCGTAGCAAGGTCCGTCAACAGGGAGAACCACAGATCATGGCGTTCAAGAAGACCAAGCGTAAGTCGGGCATCAGCAAGAAGAGCTTCGAGGATGCCTTTGCGGGCATCGTCGAGGCGGGGTTCCTGATGGCGGCTGCAGACGGGCAGCTGGAAGAGCAGGAGATGGAGGTGCTGGGGGGGGCCATCTCGGGCATGATCGAGGACGCCTCCGAGGAGGACATCGCCGGGATCCTGGAGCAGGCCGACGAGCTGCTGGCCAGCGACGGCTGGGAGGCGCGCTGCGAGAAGGTCGGCGCGCTGCTGGCAGGCAACGAGAAGGCCGCCGAGGCCGCGATGAAGATCGTGGCTCTGGTCTACATGTGTGACCAGGAGTCCGACGACGAGTGGGACGAGTACTGGTACGCGCTGGGCGAGGCCCTGGGCTACGACAACGAAGAGGCTGATGAGGTCTACAGCGAGCTCGAGGAAGAGTACCTCTGAGCAGGGGGTGAGGGGGGGTCAGCCGAAGCGGTGACCCGAGACGCGGACGCCCAGCAGGGGCTCGCGGTAGAGGGTCTGCCCCGGGTCCCCCGCGGCGGCGCCGGCGATGACCAGGAGCGGGATCAGGTGCTCCTCCCGGGGGTGGCACTGGCGTGCGGCGGGGGCGCTTGCCCACCGGGAGAGCTGCTCTTCGCGGGGGGCTGCGTCGAGGGCGACGGTCTCGTTGAGCCAGCGATCGAAGCGCTCCGAGTCCTCGCGGGCGCGGGCTCCGCCGCGGAAGAACCCCTGCATGTTGTGGTAACTCATGCCGCTGCCAACGAGGAAGACCCCCTCGTCGCGCAGCGGGGCCAGGGCGCGGCCCAGCGCCAGGTGCTCGACGGGGTCGAGGCCCCGCTTGAGCGAGAGCTGGACCGTGGGGATCTCGGCCTCCGGGTAGGTGATCCCGAGGGGGATGAAGGTCCCGTGGTCAAACCCGCGGGTGGCGTTTGTTCCGGTGGCAAAGCCCGCGCGAGACAGCAGCTCCCGGACCCGCGCCGCGACCCCCGGGTGGCCCGGCGCAGGCCAGGTGAGTCGGTAGGTCTCCGGGGGGAAGCCCTGGTAATCGAACAGCAGCGGGGGCCTGGCCCCGGTCATCACCGTGGGCTGGGCCTCCTCCCAGTGAGCCGAGATCACCAGCAGCGCCTCGGGGCGCCGGGGCGGGATGTCCTTCACCGAGCGGAGAAAGCGTGTGAGGGCCTCCAGCTCGGCGGGGCTCCCCATGCCTTCCATATAGGGCCACGGGCCGCCTCCGTGGGGCAGGAAGACCGTGGGCATGCGGGCGGCGGCGGTGCTGTTCATGGAGCGCTCCTGGGGTCGGGGAGATGGTCGCTCGGAGCAGCCCGGGAGCAGGGCCCCGGCGAGGACCGCGCCGAGGGCCTGGCGGCGTGTTGGGCGAGGATCTTCCGACATGGAAGGCAGGGTGCGCCCGGCCCGCAGGGAGGACAAGGGACCCGGCGGCAACGGCCTGTTGCCCCGGCGCAACCGGCCTCCAACGACCAGCGGGTCAAGACGGCCGCTTTGACCCGCTGGTCGTATTCAGGGCGCCGTCAGGGCCTCGATGAGCGGGCGCTCCCCGGGGAAGAGATCGAGCATCGCGGCGCGGGTCGCCAGCTCGAAGCCGGCGAACTCGAAGGCCGGCGAGACCGTGCAGCCCACCAGCGAAAAGCGCGAGCCCTCGGCGGGCAGCGCGCCGAACCAGACCCCGGCGCGGACGACGTGCTGGAGCGCCAGTCCAGGGCCTCGTCCGAGGGGGGTGACGCGGGCGCCGACGCCGGGCACAAGCTCGACGACCTGGAGCGGATCGCCCTCGTAGAAATGCCAGATTTCATCGGCGTCGATGCGGTGGAGACGCGAGCGTTCCCCCCGGGCCAACAGGAAGTAAATCGCGGTGGCGACGCTGCGCGACCCCCCCGGGAGCAGGGCGGTGGCCCGGTAGGTCTCGCGGTAATGACCCCCCTCGGGGTGCGGCAGCAGCTGCAGCGCCTCGATGAGGTCGGCGGCGGTGGTCATGGCTTGCTTTGCTTGATGCTGTCGAGCATCTTGTGAAACTCGTCCCGCGCGCCTTCCACGGTGGCCTTGGGGCCGGTCATCTTGAAGAAGTACGACGAGCCCGGGGTCTCGATGACGGCCCCCAGCAGCGCCCACCCTTCCTTCTTCGACGGAGCGCCGCCCATCATGCCCCCCGCGTAGGCGCCGCTGACCTCGATGGTGGTGACCGTCAGGCCCTCGATCTTGCGCACGTTGCGGCTGTCCTTGCTGGCCCCCTCGAACTGGCCGACCCACCGCTGCAGGTTCGCCTCCGTCGAGCCGCCGGCCCGGGAGATGCTCAGCTCCGCGTCCTCCGGATCCTTGCCGGCCTTGGGGATCTTGTAGGTGGCGAGGCGCATGGTGCTCGGGTTGGGGGCCGAGGCCCAGCGCGGTGGAGCGGTCCAGGTCAGGGCGCCCGGCTCCGGCGCGGACGTGCCGTGCGCGCCCATCGCTGCGCCCTGCGAGCCGGGCGGGATAGGCGGGTGCCCCGGCGGCAGCTGATCCTTCGGCCTGGCCACCGCCGAGGGGCGCGGGGCCGCCTCGGGCTCCGGGGTCGCGGGGGGGTCCTTGCGCAGGAAGGCGAAGAGCACGCCGGCCACCAGCGCGATCACGAGGGCAAAGAGGGGAACTCGGTTGGACAAGGTACGACCAGTATGCACCACCGCGGCAGGTCGTGCGGTGGGTCATGGGAGCGCGAGCCTCGCGGCGGCCTGTGGTACCGTGCCGCCGATGGGTCGACTTGAAGGCAAACGTTGCCTGATCACCGGTGGCTCCCGGGGGCTGGGGCGCGCCATGGCCGAGGCCTTCGCCCGCGAGGGGGCCCGGGTGGCCTTCACCTTCCGCAGCAACGAAGAGGACGCCGAGGAGGCCCGCGCCGCCCTCGCCGCCCTCGGCTCTCCCCCCCTCGTCTTCCAGGGCTCCGTCGCCGACAGCAAGCACGTCCACCTCGTCATCGCCGAGCTGCAGCGCGCCTGGGGCGGCCTCGATGTGCTGGTCAACAACGCCGGCATCCAGCAGGTCATGCCCGTCGCCCTCCTCGAAGAACGCGACTGGGACGAGATGATCAACGTCAACCTCAAGGGGGCGTTCCTCTTCTCCAGGGCCGCCCTCCGCGGCATGATCCGCCAGCGCCGCGGCCACATCCTCTGCGTCGGTGCCTTCTCCTCCGAGCGCATGATCGAATCCCCCGTCCACTACGCCGCCGCCAAATCCGGGCTGCGCGGCCTCGTCGAGGCCCTCGCCCGCGAGGTCGGGCGCCACAACGTCCAGGTCAACCTGCTCGGCCCCGGCCTCCTCGACGTCGGCATGGGCCGCATGCTCCTGCCGCACCGCCTCAAGGAGTACACCCAGCAGAGCGCCCTCGGCCGCCTCGGCTCCGCCGCCGAGATCGCCGAGGCCGCCGTCTTCCTCGTCTCCGACGAGAACACCTTCATGACCGGCGCCAAGGTCATCCTCGACGGGGGCCTCTGATGCCCCGGCAGGCCCTGGTGCTGGGCGGCAGCGGCGTCATCGGCTCCGAGGTCGTCAAGGCGCTGCTCCAGGGCGGTGTCATTGTTGACTTCACCTGGCTGAACAACGCGCCGCGCGCCCGTGATCTGGAGGCACTCGGGGCCCGGGGTCACGCGATCGACCTGCGGCAGAGCGGCCCGCTCCGCGCCCTCGCGGCCCGGCTGAGCGACGAGGGGAGGGCCCCTGACCTGCTGATCCACTGCGCCGCGATCAGCCGCCGCGCGTCGCTGGGTCAGCTCACCGAGGACGACTGGGACGACGCGTTTCACATCAACGTCCGGAGCGCCTTCGTGGCCTGCCAGGCGCTGGAGCGCTCCTTGCGGGGCGGCGACGTGGTGCTGCTGAGCGCCCTGGACCGGGGGCAGTCGTTGCCCTTGCCAGCGCACTTCGCCGCGACCCAGGGCGCGCTGGGGGGCCTGGCGATGGCCCTGTCGCGCGAGCTGGGGCCTGCCCAGGTGCGGGTCAACGTGATCGCGCTGGGCCCCCTGGAGCAGGGGCTCTCCCGCGAGCTCCCGCCTGGCGCGCTGGACGACTACCTGACCTTCAGCGCCCTGCGGCGCCTGGGGGCCCCCGCCGAGGTGGCCCGGGCGATCCGCTGGCTTGCCCTTGAAAACCGCTACCTCAGCGGCAAGGTGATCCCGATCAACGGAGGAATATGAGCAACGCGCCGATCCGTTACCCCAAGCCCGCGGTGCTGGCGGGCCTCCCCCTCGATCACCACGCCGTCATCGAGGCCTCCGCGGGGACCGGCAAGACCTACACGCTGGAGCACCTCTACATCGACCTGCTCCTCCGGGGCGCCACCGTCGATCAGATCCTGGTGGTCACCTTCACCGAGAAGGCCACCGCCGAGCTCCGCTACCGGGTCCGCAACAAGCTCGAAGAGCTCGTCCTCGCCCGCCCCTCGGACGACGCTCCCCACCTGCCCCCCGAGCGCTGCTGGTCCCTCGACGAGACCGCCCGCGGGCGCCTGCTCCAGGCCCTCCAGTCCTTCGACGGCGCCATCATCGCCACCATCCACGCCTTCTGCCAGCGGGTCCTCACCGAGCATGCCTTCGCCAACAGGCAGCTCTTCACCCTCGAGCAGGTCGACCGCCGCCACGCCTTCTCCCTCTCCTTCAAGGAGGCCCTCCGCAGCGACTTCGCCTGCCGCGACCGCCCTCGCCGCTACCTCCGCGCCGCCCTCTCCGCCGGCATCGAGGTCGAGCGCCTCGAAGAGCTGCTCTACGCCTGTGCCTCGGCGCAGGGTAAGCTTGAACCCACCTACCAGGAATCCGCGCTGGTGGCGGCGCTGTCCACGGCGCCGCTGACGCTGTTCGAGGATCAGGACGCGGTGAAGCGGTCGCTGCAGAAGGCGAAGATCCACGGGAACACGGTGAACGCGATCCTGAGCCGGCTGAGCGAGCTATCGGCGCTGGTGGTGAGGTACCTGGATCACCAGGACCCGGCGCGCTTTCTCCAGGAGCTGGAGGGGCACCAGGGGAGCGGGGGAGGGCTGCTCGAGTTCATGGTGACGCGGCTCCAGGACAAGCCGCTGGAGGGGGAAGGGGAGCGGCTGTTCCGTGCGCTCCAGGCGCTGGATCAGGCGGCGGTGCCGCTGGTGGCGGCGCTGGCCCACGAGTTCCTGCCGGGGGTGCGGATGAGGCTTGCGCGCCGCAAGCGGGAGCTGGGGCATTTCGATTTTGACGACATGCTGACGCTGGTGCGCGACAGCCTGTTCGGCGAGGGCGGGCCCCAGCTGGTGGCGGCGCTGAGGCAGCGCTACCGGTTCGCGCTGATCGATGAGTTCCAGGACACGGACGAGGTGCAGTGGGCCATCTTCCGCCGCATCTTCTTCGAGAGCGACCGCCGGAACCTGATGTTCCTGATCGGGGATCCGAAGCAGGCGATCTACGGGTTCCGCGGGGCGGACGTGCACACCTACGTCAAGGCGCGGCACGAGCTGGAGCAGGCGGGCGCGGCGATGCTGCGGCTGGGGGAGAACTTCCGCTCGACCCCCGAGCTGATCGACGCATGCAACGCGATCCTCGACCAGGCCGAGGCGGCGCCCTTCTTCTCCGGGCCCATCCGCTACGATCACCCGGTGCGGTGCGGCGACCCGACCCAGCGCGCCGTCGACATCGAGAACAAGGGGTTGCCCCCCATCCACCTGCTGGTCGGCGGGGGGCGCATCAGCGCCCAGGAGCAGCTGCGGCGCCTGGGACGCCGCATCGCCCAGGAGATCCGCCGGCTCACGAGCCCCGAGACGCCGCTGCTCTTCTGGCACCGCGGCGAGCAGATCCGCGCGGTCAACTTCCGGGACATCTTCGTGCTGACCTTCTCGCGCCGCGAGGGGCAGGTGCTCGGCGAGTGCCTCCGGGAGGCCGGTATCCCCCACTCGTTCTACAAGCAAGACGGCCTCTTCGAGACCGACGAGGCGGCCCACGTGCTCGATCTGCTCGCCGCCATCGACGACCCCCACGACCCGCAGAAGCGCCTCCGCGCCTGGCTCTCGCCCTTCTTCGGCCTCGCCTTCGAGGAGGCCCACCGCTGCCGCGACCTCCCCTCCGAGCACCCGCTGCTGGCCAGGCTCCACGCCTTCCACGGCCTGGCCCGGGACAAGCGCTACGAGCGCCTCTTCTCCTCCCTCCTCGAGGAGACCGGGCTGCTGCGCCGGGTCCTCCTCCTCGGCGGCGAGCGCCAGGTGACCAACTACCTCCACCTGTTCGAGCTCCTCCTCGAGGAGATCGGGCGGGCACGCTGCTCCCTCCGCGAGCTGGTCACCACCCTCCAGGCCTACATCGACGGCCGGCGCAGCCCCCCCGGCGACAACCCCGGCGTGCAGCGCCTGGAGAGCGATCAGCCCGCCGTCCAGATCATGACGATGCACAAATCCAAGGGGCTGGAGGCCCCCGTGGTCTTCGTCGCTGGCGGCCTCCTCCGCCCCCGCATCGCCTCCCTCGTCGAGAGCTACCACCGCGAGGGCGAGCGCCGCGCCTTCATCGGCCGCGCCCAGCCCGCCGCCGTGCGCGAGGCCGTCGCCCGCGAGGAGCGCCAGGAGGACGAGCGCCTCCTCTACGTCGCCCTCACCCGCGCCCGCGCTCGCCTCTACCTCCCTTACATCCCCCTCACCGAGCAGAAGGGCATGCTCTCCCTCACCGGCGCTTACTCCTGCGTCAACGCCCGCATCGACGCCATGCTGCGGCGCCCCGGCGGCGCCGGAGAGGCCTTCCAGGTCGAGCTCCTCGACGAGGCCCCGCCCCTCTCGACCCACGAGCCTTCCCCCGCCTCCATCCCCGCCTGGGTCACCCCCGAGGACGCCTTCGTCCCTCGGCCCGCCGAGCTCCAGCTCGAGGCCATCCGGGCCTCCCGCGGGGGGCGCTTCGTCACCTCCTACACCGCCCTCCAGAAGGGCCACCCCCACGAGGATGCCTCCCGCGAGGCAGACCAGACCGGCGAGGTCACTCCGGAGCTTCTACGCGGTGAAAATGACCTCCCCGGGGGCGCCGCCACCGGCATCTTTCTCCACGGGATCATCGAGACGCTCGACTTCTCGACGCTGCCGCGAGCGCCGACCTTCGAGGCCTGGAGAGGGGCGCCGGAGGTGCGGGCGGTGGTGGACCACGCGGCCCGCACCCACGGCATCGAGGAGCGCTTCCTGCCCCACGCGGAGCGCATGGTGTTCGACGCGCTGACGGCGCGGGTGCCGCTGGGCGGGGGGGCCTTCGCCGAGGGGTTTGCGGGGCTGGACCGGCGGCTGTGCGAGGTCGAATTTCTGTTCCCCCTGCCGCGACCTTCCCTCGGGTCCCTCGACGAGGAGCGGCGCATCCACCACGCCGAGGGCTACGTGAAGGGGTTCATCGATTTCCTGTTCGAGCACCACGGGAAGCTGTACTTCGCCGACTGGAAGAGCGACGGCCTGCGGTCCTTTGCGCCGACGTTCCTCGAGCAGCACGTGCACAAGAATTACCCCCGGCAGCTCCAGCTCTACTCGCTGGCGCTGGTGCGCATGCTCGGGGTCCAGGACGAGGAGGCCTTCGAGCGGCGTTTTGGCGGGATGCTGTACGTGTTCCTGCGGGCGGCCGCGGGCCAGGGGGAGGGCATCTACTTCTGGAGGCCTGACTGGGCCCAGATCGTCCGCTGGCAGCAGGACCTGGAGCGGCTGGGGCGCAGCGCGGCCTGAGGGGCATGAGCATGGGTGCTTACAAGGGGATGCCCCTGGTGCTGGTGAGGCAGTGGGCGGCGCAGGCGCGGGTCGAGGGCAAGCTGTACGAGGGGCTCTCGCCGGAGGATCAACGGCAGCTCCGCATCGTGATGGCGACGAGCTGGGTCCCGGTGGAGCTGGCGACGCGGGTCTTCCTGGTGGCAGCGCCGCTGCTGTTCGCCGCAGACCCGGCACCGCTGCGCCGCCTGGGCAGGGAGCTGGCGGCGGACAACTTCCGGGGCGTCTTCCGCTACGTGGCGCAGCTCTCCTCGGTCGAGGGGTTGCTGAACCGGACCGCCCTGTTCTGGAGGGCCTACCATGATCAGGGGCAGGCCCAGGCGCACCGGGTCCACGAGCGCCTGGTGCGCTTCGAGGTGACCGGGTATCCGGGGCTCCCGGAGCGCATGCGCGAGACGATCTGCGGGTGGCTGGCCCACGCGATCGAGCTGACCGGGGCCACCCAGGTCTCGGTCACGAAGAGCGACGAGAACGAGCAGATCTACCGGTGGGCCGTCAGCTGGCGCTGAGACCTCGGTCGCCGCGGCGTCCTCGGGCTACGATGCACCTCATGGTTCGAAGGATGGTGGCCCTGGGGGCCCTGGCGATGGGCTCCCTCGTGGCGACGGACGCCGACGCCTTCTGCGGCTTCTACGTCGGTGGCGCCGAGGCCCGGCTCTTCAACAACGCGACCCAGGTGGTGCTGATGCGCGAAGGGGCCCGCACCGCGCTGTCGATGCAGAACAACTACCAGGGGCCTCCCAGCCGCTTTGCCATGGTGATCCCGGTGCCGGTGGTGCTCCAGAAGGAGAACGTGAAGACGCTCCCGAAGGCGGTCTTCGAGCGCATCGACCAGCTCTCGGCGCCCCGCCTCGTCGAGTACTGGGAGCAGGACCCTTGCCCCCCCGAGCACGACGTCGACCTGGACCCCAGGATCCTGCGAAAATCCGAGGCTGTGGCCGCGATGGCGCCGGCCCCCGCTGCCGCGGACATGGGGGTGAAGGTCGAGGCAAAATTCGAGGTCGGTGAGTACGAGATCGTGATCCTGTCGGCGGAAAATTCGATGGGCCTCGACGGGTGGTTGCGGCAGGAGAAGTACAACATCCCCGAGGGCGCCGAGCCGGTGCTCAAGCCCTACGTGCAGGCCGGCATGAAGTTCTTCGTGGCCCGCGTGGACGTCGAGAAGGTCCGCTTTGTCGACGGCCAGGCGACGCTCTCCCCGCTGCGTTTTCACTACGAGGACGATCGCTTCTCGCTGCCCGTGCGCCTGGGGTTGCTCAACTCCTCCGGCACCCAGGATCTGATCGTCCAGATCCTCGCCCGGGATCGCTACGAGGTGGCCAACTACGGCAACGTCCCGATCCCCACGAACCTCGAGCTGACGGCCCGGGGCAAGGAAGATTTTGGCGCCTTCTACGCGGCCCTCTTCGACCGCACCGTCGAGAAGAACCCGAACGCGGTGATCACCGAGTACGCCTGGGACGCCTCCACCTGCGACCCCTGCCCGGGTCCCTCGCTCCAGCCCGGCGACCTGAAGCTGCTGGGCGCGGACGTGCTCTCCAGCCCCGGCGCTGCCCCGCTCCAGCCCTGGAACGTGACCCTCACCCGCCTCCACACCCGGTACCGCAAGGAGAGCCTGGGCGAGGACCTCATCTTCCGCAAGGCCCCGCCCCTCTCCGGCGGCAACGAGAGCCACGGCGGCAAGAACGCCCAGGAGGCCAGCGTCCTGCAAAACGGCGGGCGCAGCACGTTCCAGGGGCGCTACATCCTCCGGCACCCGTGGCAGGGGCCCATCACCTGCACCGACCCGAAGCTGGGCCGCTGGGGGGGGCCTCCGGGCGGCATCCATCGCCCCACCGTCGCCCGGGACCTCGCCTCCGCCCCCCGGG
The DNA here is from genome assembly GCA_025453595.1 of Polyangiaceae bacterium. GTDB lineage: Bacteria > Myxococcota_A > Polyangia > Polyangiales > Polyangiaceae > JANWXX01. The sequence goes on along the minus strand of JALOQB010000075.1, from coordinate 4,474 downwards.
GCAAGAGCGATTTCCCCGCCTGGCTCGCCGCCGATGTCCCTGCCCTGGCCCTCCAGGGGACGCCGCCGCCCTCGATCCAGCGCGTCGTCCAGATCCCTCTCTCCGCCCGCTTTCGTGGCACCCCCTGGCCCCTGGGACTCGGCCTCTTCCTCGGCCTCTCCGCCGTCGGTCTCCTCGCCTGGCGCGCCCGGAGGTCCCCGTGACCGAGGCCCGCTACCGTGACGCCTCGCTGGCCCTGTCCCTGGCGTTTCTTGGCCTCTTCAGCAGCTCCGGCCTCCCCTGGTTCGGGCGCCGCAGCGCCCTCGAAGGCCTCGACAACCGCCCCGGCAACATCGCCCTCGTGGTGCTGCACTTCGGGATGCCCCTCGTCGCCGCCGCCATCACCCTCTCCCGCTCGATCCGCGGCCGTGACCCCCAGCGCCCCTCCTTCCTCCTCCTGACCTTCCAGGAGCTCCTCAAGGCCTTCGCCGGCCTCTTCGCCCTCTTCGCCCTCACCCGCCGCTTCTCCTTTGGCACCGAGCAGATCATCGCCGTCTCCGCTGTCCTCTCGATGGTCTCCCTCCAGGCCTTCGCCTTGATCCGTGGCTCCCGCCGCGAGGGCTGGGCTCGCTGGGCTCATCTCCTCGCCGCCATGGTCCCCTGGCACCTCCTCGTCGCCGGAGCCCTCCTCATCGAGCACGGCAGCAAGCACCCTCTCCCGGGGCCCTGGGCCTACTTCTTCAGCGTCACCGCCCTCCTCCCGCTCATGATCTGGGTGCTCTGGCCTCGCCGTTCCCCCACCCTGTCGCCACCCCAGGAGAGTAAAATTTGACCCGATCTGTCCACCGCTTCTGTCCGCGCTGCGCCACCCCGTTGATCCTGCGCGAGGAGGCCGGGAGACCCCGCCAGCTCTGCCCCGCGGAGGGCTGTGGCCACGTGTTCTATGACAACCCGCTGCCGGTGGTGGCGGCGCTGGTCGAGCTGGAGGGGCAGGTGGTGCTGGCGCGAGGGCGGGGCTGGCCTGCGGGGATGTTCGGGCTGATCACCGGCTTTCTGGAGCGAGACGAGGGGCCGGAGCAAGGGGTCCTGCGGGAGCTGAAGGAAGAGCTGGGGCTGGAGGGCCGCGTGGTGAGCCTGATCGGGGTGTACCCGTTCGCGATGCGGAACGAGCTGATCGTGGCGTACCACGTGGAGGCGCGCGGGGAGGTTGCGCTCGGGGACGAGATCGAGGAGATCAAGCGCATCCCACCCAACAAGCTGCGCCCCTGGCCGATGGGCACGGGGCTGGCGGTGGCCGACTGGATCGCACGGAGAACACCTTGATTTACCGAGCCATGCTGCCCGCGCTGCTGCTCGTCGCCTGCGCGACGCCGGTCGGCTCGGGCCCCAAGGGGCCACCGTCCCAGGCCACGAGTCGTCCGGGGGCCGCGCGCCCGGCGACCCCGGCCACGGCGCCCCCCTACCAGGGCCCTCCCGGCACCTGCGCCATGGAGGGCCTGGAGATCCCGCTGTACTCGGGGCGCGACCCCCGCTGGGGCAAGCCCTCGGCCCCGGTGGCGCTGGTGGTGTTCTCGGATTTCGAGTGCCCCTACTGCGCCAAGTACCGCCACAGCCTCGAGGCGGTGAAGCAGCGGTTTCGCCCGGAGCAGGTGCAGATCCTCTGGAAGAACACCCCGCTGCGCATGCACCCCAACGCGCGCCCGGCCGCGGAGGCGTCCCAGGCGGTCTTCGAGGCCCGGGGCGCCGAGGCCTTCTGGCGCTACCACGACCTGGTGTTCGCCAACCGCAAGGCCATCTCGGCCGAGGGCCTCGCGCTGTGGGCTGCCGAGGTGGGGCTCCCGGAGGACGCCTGGAAGCGAGCGCTGGCGGCCCCCTCGGTGCCGGGCAAGGTCGATGAAGACCTGGCCCTGGCCCGCGCCATCGGGCTCCAGGGGACGCCGATGACGGTGCTGAACGGTCTGCCCATCGAGGGGGCGCAAGAGGGCCCCGTGCTGGTCGAGGCCATCGAGGAAGAGCTCCAGGCCCTGCCGGCGACCCCGTCGGAGCACCACGCATGCGACCGGATGCGCGCCGCATGGGGCCCGAATTGACCGGGCTTTCTGCCATCCCAAGAACTTTTGCTTGACGCCTTTCACCCCGCACTGCTACGCCACGCCGCCCTACCGGCTGGATCCATGGATCCGGCGGATTGATTCAGCCATGACCACCCGAACCTTCTCTGCCAACCCGGCCGACGCCCTGGCCTCCCGCAAGTGGTACGTTGTCGATGCTGCCGGGCAGCCTCTCGGCCGCCTCGCCAGCAAGATCGCTTCCGTGCTGAGCGGCAAGCACAAGCCGAGCTACACCAAGCACGTCGACACCGGCGATTTCGTGGTCGTGGTCAACGCTGCCAAGGTGAAGCTGACGGGCAACAAGCTCGACCAGAAGCACTACTACCACCACTCTGCCATCCCCGGCGGTTTCAAGGCGGAGAGCTACCGCAGCCTCTTCCAGCGACACCCCGAATTCCCCATCGAGAAGGCCGTCAAGGGCATGCTGCCCAAGAACCCCCTCGGCCGTAAGATGCTCGACAAACTCAAGGTCTACGAGACCGCCGATCACCCCCACGCGGCGCAGCAGCCCCAGCCGCTTCCCTGAATCTAGCGAGATAGCCTCATGAGCGAAACCAGGACGTACGCGACGGGCAAGCGCAAGACCGCGGTGGCCCGCGTCTGGATCAAGCCCGGCACCGGCACCATCACCGTCAACGGCCTCCCCGCTGACAAGTACTTCGTGCGCGAGACCAACCAGATGGTCATGCGCCAGAGCATCGAGCTCCTCGAGCTGGGCGACCAGTTCGATGTGCTCGCCACCGTCGCCGGTGGGGGTCACTCTGCCCAGGCCGAGGCCGTGCGTCACGGCATCGCCCGGGCGCTGATCTCCTCCGACCCGGAGCGCCGCCCCACCCTCAAGCGCGCGGGCTTCCTCACCCGCGACGCCCGCAAGAAGGAGCGCAAGAAGCCCGGCCAGCCCGGCGCTCGCAAGCGCTTCCAGTACTCCAAGCGCTGAATCAACCCGGCGACTTGCCTTCCACAGAACCCCTCTTCACGAGGGGTTTTGTCGTTTGTCCGCCAGCGATCTCACTGCTGCGGGCCCATCGAACCCCGAGCGCAGAGCCAGAATAGACCCCCTGGCGAGGCCTTGAAGGCGGCCTGAGGAGGTGTATTTTCGCGACATCGGTGGGCCTGCCCGGGGTTCAAACCGGGGCGCTCCAGCGATGAGGTGCATGGTGGGAAGCGCGGGAGAGGTGCGCTTGGCCTGGAGCCGGCACGGGTGAGCGCCTGCCCAGGGCCCAAAAATGAAGAAGGGCCGCCACACCCGCTTCCCGCTACCGTTGCTCCCGTCAGGGTCTAGCGGATTCACGATGCGCTGTCGGCAACCCACGAGCTAAGTAACGCGCTGGCCCCGGGATGTCCAGCGCAAAATTTCATTTTCCGGAGGGGCGGATCAGCGGGGGGTGGGGGTGTGCTAGGAGAGGGGGATGCGAGGCAGCAAGAGCGCCCGGAGGGCGTCGTGGCTAGGGGCAGCGTTGCTGCTGTGGGGAGGGGCGGGCGAGGCGGCGAAGAAGAGCGAAGGGGCGACGAGCCCCGGGGTGCTGGAGGTGCCGCACCAGGGGCCCTCCTACTACGTACCGCCGCGGTCCAAGGGGGGGAAGAAGCCGGTGCTGGTGTGGCTCCACGGGCGGGGCGGCAATCCGGAGAGCGACTGCCGCAAGTGGGCGAAGGTGACGGCGGATCTGGGCTGGTTGCTGTGCCCCTCGGGGCCCGAGAACCGGGGCGGCGGAGGGCGGGGGTGGAACAACAGCTGGCCCTCGGCGAAGCAGGCGGTGGACGCGGCGGTCGAGGCGTTTCACGAGAAATTCGGGGAGAAGATCCAGAGAAAGGATCACATCCTGATCGGCTTCAGCGAGGGGGCTCTGGCCGCGATGAACATCGGCGTGCGGGAGCCCGAGCGCTTCAGCCGGTGGCTTATCCTGGCGGCGAACGACGTGTACTGGGGCGCCGAGGGGCTGGGCGAGCTGCGGAAGAGCAAGAAGAAATTCAAGAAGATTTACCTGCTCACGGGGGAGAAAGACATGGTGGTCGAGAACACGAGGCGCGTGTACGAGCACATCCAGCAGGAGCAGATCAAGGTGCGGATCTGGACCCCGGAAGACATCGGTCACGAGGTGCCGGGGGACCGGATGCGGACGTTCTACCGGAAGCCGCTCCAGTGGCTCCTGGCGAAGAAATAGGGGCTTCCCTCGCGCCGGGTGCTCGCGTGGGTTCGTCTGGGGTATACTTCCGGTAATTATGGCCGCATCCCCACGCTCTGCAGCGCTCTATCGGCTGGCGGATCTGTTGCTCGAAGCCGGCAAGATCGACCAGGCCCAGTACGAGGGCGCCGTCACGCACTTCACCCGGCTGGGAGGCCGCATCGAGGATGTGCTGCTGGAGCAGGGGGTGATCTCGGAGAA
>JALOQB010000368.1 GCA_025453595.1 Polyangiaceae bacterium | reverse complement strand
GCTTGCGTCGCGCTACGACGAGGGCAAGGGGGTGGAGCGGGACGACATGCAGGCCTTCAAGCTGTACGTGCAGGGGTGCAACGCGGGGTTCGGGGCCTCGTGCACGCAGCTCGCGGATCGCTACCTGCAGGGCAAGGGGATCCCGCCGGAGGGGCGCCAGGGGAACCCGGCGGAGAACGCGCTGAACCTGTACGAGAAGGGGTGCCTGGCCAACTCGTCGGACCCGAACGGGTGCCACAAGCTGGGCCAGGCGTTCCTGCAGGGGAAGATCGCGCCCAAGAACGTGGACAACGCCAACAAGCTCTTCAACCTGGGCTGCGAGGGCGGGAGCGGCCTGGCGTGCCAGAGCCTGTCGTACAACGTGTACCTGGGCCAGGGCACCAAGGCGGACAAGAAGGGGGCGCTGGGGCTGATGCAGCGCGGGTGCGAGCTGGGCGTCGGCTCGGCCTGCACGCAGCTGGGGCGCTGGGTGCACCGGGGCGAGGGGACGACCGCGGATCACAAGCTCGCCGCGAGCCTCTGGGACAAGGGGTGTTCCCTCAAGGACACCGACAGCTGCCTGGCGCTGGGCTACGCCTTCCAGTACGGCGACGGCGTGCCGAAGAAGCCGAACGTGGCCGCCGAGCTCTTCGCGCGGTCGTGCACCGACACCGACGTGGCGGGCTGCCTCAACCTCGGGGTGCTGCATTACTTCGGCACGGGGGTGCGCCGCGACCACGGCAAGGCCTTCAACCTGTTCCAGTTCGGCTGCTCCAAGGGCGACAAGAAGTCGTGCATGAACTCGGCGATCATGCAGATGAACGGGGAGGGGACCGGCAAGGACGAGGGGAAGGCGGTCGAGGTGTTCCGCGAGCTCTGCGAGAACCAGCGCTACTTCAGCGCCTGCGGCACGCTGGGGTACCTGGCCAGGTACGGCAAGGGCTTCGCGAAGGATCCGGCGCGGGCCAACTCGTACTCGGAGCGCGCCTGCAACGGCGGGGATCTCAACGGGTGCGTCAACCTGGCGGTCTGGATCGACGAGACGCCGGCCGCAAAGAAGGAAGAGCTGGACCGGGCGTTCTCGCTGCTGCAGCGGGCCTGCGACGGGGGCGAGCGGAGCGGCTGCGCGTACCTGGGCTACATGTACGAGCGAGGCCGCGGTACCGCCAAGGATCCGAAGCGCGCGGTGAGCCTGTTCCGTGGGGCCTGCGACGACGGGTACCCGATGGGCTGCAGCTCCCTTGAGTTTGTCCAGGAGCTGGGGACCAGCGGGGTGCCGGCGTCCCCGCTGCTGGCGGCGACCCAGTTCGAGGGCCAGTGCAAGAAGAAGGACAACAAGGACGCCCGTGCCTGCGCCCAGGCCGGCTTCCAGTACCTGCTGGGGCGCGGCGTGAAGCTGGATCGCAGCCGGGCCATCGGGCTGCTGCGGCAGGCCTGCTCGCTGGAAGATGGCCGCTCCTGCGAGCAGCTCAAGCTGATGGTGGAGACCCAGAAGTAACCCCTCGGCGCGCCGGAGCGCCCGGGGGGAAGGGGCTCACTTGGTGCGCTTGATGATGTGGTAGCCGAAGGGGGTCTCGACGAGCTCGGAGGTCTCGTTCGGCTTCAGCTTGAAGGCGGCTTCCTCGAAGGGAGGGACCATGCGGCCCTTGGTGAAGGTGCCGAGGTCGCCGGGGGGGTTCTTGTCCTTGGAGCCCGGCTCGTCGGTGTACTCCTTGACGAGGGCGCCAAAGTCGGTGCCCTTCTTGAGCTTGGCGAGGGCCTCTTCGGCGCGCTTCTTGGCCTCCTCCTTGGTGCGGGTGACGCCGGGGGGGGCGCGCATGGACTCCTTGTGCATGATCAGGAGGTGCTGGGCCCCGACGGCCTCGCCCTTCTCGGCGGGAGGCATACGAGGGGGCCCCTTGAGGGCCGAGGCGACCGGGTTGAACTTGGGCGGCAGCGGGGCGGCAGCGGCGGTGCTGTCCGGCGTCGGGGTGTCGGTCGAGGCCCGCTTGACGCCGAAGAACTTGGAGAACGCGCCGACGTAGCCCAGGAAGCCGACGAGGATCAGGGTGCCCATGACCGCGTGGGGCGTCCACCAGTAGGGGTCTTGCTCCTCGTCCTCCTCGTCGTCTTCTTCCCCCTCGTCGTGCTCGTCCTCGTCGTGCTCGTCCTCGTCGTGCTCGTCCTCTTGCTTCCCCTTGCGGTGCTTGGGGAGGTCTTCGTCGTGCTCGTCGAGGTCGTCGTGCTTGTTACGGTTTGCCATGAAAGCCCTCGTATCCTAGAGCGCACCTCTTAGCCTAGTTTGCCGCCCGGCGCAGCACTCACCCCGCGTCATCCACCTTGCCGCCGGCGTACCAGGGGCGCGACCAGCGGTTCGATAGCCAGTAAAAAAGCACCGCCAGCCAGGCGATCAGGCCGCAGAAGAGGAACTGAAACAGGTGCGCCTGGGGGCCGCGCCCCACGTGCTGGAGCTGGTTGAACGCGAGCCAGGCCCGGGTGATCGGGACGGTCTGGCAGTCCCCTTTCTCGACGCAGCGATAGAAATCTGCGCTCACCTCGAACTCTCGCGGTGGTGCCCCGGGGATCGCCCGCGCGTCCACGGCAAAGTGCTGTACCCAGCGGCCCGGGCTGTTCTTGGATTTGACCCACACCTGCCAGGTACGGATCCCCTCGACCTCGGCGGTGATGGTCCTCCCCGAGAGGGCCTGCAGGGTGAAGAACGAGAAGAAGATCGTCTGCAGGATCAGGGCCGTGATCATCACCCCTCGCTTCCAGGAACGGTGAAACCCGGCCTGCTCCTTGAAATAGGCCCCGGGGGGCTCGGTGGAGACGACCATGCGCCCGAAGCGCGGGGGCTTCATCACGGCCTGGGTGGTCGCTTCCCGGTAAGCCGAGCCGCTCCGGGGGCCAGCGACGCCGCTCAGATGGCCCGTCACCCAGACCGGCTCGCCGCTCCGCAGGCGCACCTTGCGGAGCCGGTGTTCCGCGTCCACCTCGTGCGGCTGCTCCACCTTGTCGCGGAGCCACACCCGCCTGTCCGCCTCGACGCGTACGGTGCTTCGATCCGGCAGCACCACCTCGAAGGGGCGCACGATCACCTTGCGCCTGGTCTCGCCCCAGTGGACGCGCGCCTGGCCGCTCTTGCTCTGGCTGACCGATTTTTTCTGGGTGATCTCGACGGTGATCCCGTCGCCTCCCCCGGTCTTGACGCGCCCGTGGATCATCGTCTCGCCGCCCTGCAGGGTCTCCCCCTTGGCCAGGGCGCGCTCCCGGCGGGCCAGGCGCCGGTGGCGCCGCTCCCAGAACGCCGCCCAGCCCGCCACGCCGCCCAGCGGCAGCAGCAACGACCAGAACAGCCCCTTGTAAGCGCTCTCCTGGGCGAAGGTCTCGGGCGGCAGGATCCGGGCGTTGCTCCAGGCAGGCGTGTCGTCCGGGTGCCCCGGGACCGGCGAGATCGGCTTCTCCTTGACGTTCTTTCTGTCGTCGCAGCCTGCGCAGAGCAACACCAGCCCGAGGAGCGCCACCTTGAGGGACGTAGACCGCATCCTCGGGAGTCTAGAGCAGCCCCGGCCCCCCTGAGGTAGGGAAGATCTGGCCCCGGTCGCGGAGGCCAGGAGGCGTCACCGGGGCGCCAGCTCGGCCCAGGCGCCGGTCAGCACCGGCTCGGCGCGGCCCTGGGCGAAGGTCTGGAGCGCCACCCGGCCCCCGTCCAGGTGAAACCCCTCGGTGACGAGCGTGTCCCCGGGCCACACCGGGCGCCGGAAGTGGGCCCCCAGCTTGCGCAGGCGCCCGCCGTCGCCGCCCAGAGGCCCCTTGATCAGCGCTCGCGCCAGGTACCCGAAGGTGCACAGCCCGTGGAGGATGGGCCCCTGGGGGAAGCCCACCCGCGCCGCCAGCTCCGGGTCCGCGTGGAGCGGGTTGGTGTCGCCGGTGAGGCGGTAGAGCAGCGCCTGCTCCGGGGCCGTGGCCTCCTCGACCCGGAAGTCTGCGGGCCGGTCCTTCGGCACCGGCGCCGCGTCCGCCTTCCGCGGCGGCGGCGCGCCCCCGAAATTCCCGGCCCCACGCACCAGGATCATCCACTCGGTCTCCGCCAGCAGCTCGCCCCCTTCCCCCCGCGTCTCGGTCGCCACCACCAGCTGCGCCAGCTTCTTCATGTCGTAGATCACGCGCACCTCGCCGACTGTATGGAGCTTCCCTTCAGGAGGCAGCGGTGCGTGGAGGGTCACCTCCTGGGCGCCGTGGACGATCTGCTCCAGCTCGGCGCCGGCCCGGGCGAGGCCCTGGTTCACCGCCGCCATCGAGGGGATGACGGCGAAGGTCGGGAGCACGCGGGGGCCGTGGGCCTCGTAGAGGTAAGGGAGCTCGTCGCGTCGAGCGCCGACGGCGAGGGCGTAGAGCACCGCGTCTCGCCAGGTGTAAGAGAAGACACAGGGCTCGGTGCGAGCCCCGACCGCGGACAGATCGAGCGCCATGGGGCCGGGTGCTACCCCGCGCGTCGCGGCGTGTCCATCCGATCCGGGCGGTGCAGCGCGCCCTTGCGCTGGAGGCTCGCTTCGATGACCCTGGTTGCCCCTTGCCACCGCCTGTTCGCCGCGTCTCTTGCTCGCTCGCCTTGCTGCTCGTGCTGGCGGCATGCCGTCGTGATCCTGGCCCTCCGGGCTCCGGGGGCGGCGCCGCGGCTGCTGCCTCGGTGGTGGCCTCTGCCGTGGCCTCGACCACCGCCCCGGGGGCGGCCCCGCGCCCCCCCGGGAGCTCTCAGGTGAGGCCGCCGGTGACCGGCGCTCCGCCGTCCTTCAAGGGGGGGCTGGCGCTGGAGGGGCGAGCGGTGGACGTGGCGACCGGGTCGTACCTCGAGCTGGGGGCGGTGGGGGCCGTGATCCGGCGCAAGGATGACGAGATCTTGCTGGTGCGCCTGGGCGACAAGATCGCGCCGCTCTCGGACGACGGGAAGCTCTACGCGCGAGGGCGCACCTTGCTGATCGATCGAGGCAAGGACACGATGGCCTACTGGATCTCGGGGGGGAAGCTGCGGCGGCGGCTGATCGACAACGAGGGGAAGGCCAACCCGGTCGAGGCGGTGGCGGACGACGCAGAGGACGGGACCTTGCCCCACGGGGTGCGCCACGAGGGGGCCTCCGCGGCGGCGCAGGATGTGGTCGCGTACGTGGCGCGCAAGGGGTCCCGGGACGGGGAGCGGCGGGCGCGGCTGTGGGTCGAGGGCAAGGGGTCCGTCGAGCTGGCCTCCGAGGGGTCCGGGGCCGCGAGCGTCTGGGTGACGGCGATGAGCCCGGGGCGCCTGGTGGCGGTCTGGAACGACGCCCGCACCGCGCTGACGCCGGTCCACGCGGCGCCTGTCGACCTCGACGCCGCCGGTGAGCCGCGGGTGGGCGCCGAGACCACGCTCTGGATGGGCTCCCCGTCCGAGTCCTTCCCCTCGATCAGCGCCCTGCGCGCCGAGGAGACCGTCGTGGCCTTGCTGCCCCTGCCCAAGAACGGCCTCGATTTTGGCCTGGCCTCCCTCCCGGTTCGCTTCGGCGCTCCGCCCTTCGAGGATGCGCTCTGGCTCGATTACCCCAACGGCCTCGACCCCGCCCCGATCACCCCCGCTCGCTTCTGCGGGAAACCCCTGGTCGCCCTGGTGCGGCCCACGGCGCGCCCTCCCTCCTCTCCTCGCGCCATCGAGCTCGCCTCGGTCGAGGCCTCCGGGCGGGTCACGCCGCGCCTCGAAGTCGCCCGCGCTGGCCGCGTCGACCACCTCACCGCCTGGGTCTCCCCCAGGGGCGATGGCTGGCTCGCCTGGTCCGCCGACGGCCGCTCCCTGGTCCACCACGTCCGCTGCACGAAATGAGCGCACCTCCCGAGCTCTCCGCCGCGATTGTAGATTTCTTCCATACAGAGGGGGTCGACCTGGGGCGCCTCGGCCTGGCGTGGGCGCGGGTGGCGCCGGCGGTGGCGCTGGTGCCGTCCTTCGGGCTCCGGGGGGCGCCAGGGTCGTTCCGGGTTGCGGCGGGGTTGCTGCTGGCGGCCTCGATCGCGCCGGCGCTGGGGCCGGCGCCGGCGGGGCCCTGGGCCGGGTCGATGGCGCGAGCGCTGCTGGCGGGGGTACCGCTGGCGGTGGGGGCGGCCTTGCCGGTGTGGATCGCGGTGACCGCCGGGGGCGTGGTGGACGCGCTGCGGGGCGCCCAGGAGGGGGTGACGCTGCCGGTGCTGGAGGGGCGTCAAGGGGCGCTGGGGGCGCTCTGGGGGCTGCTGGCCTGCCTCGGGTTTCTGGCCTCCGGAGGGCCAGCGCGGGTGGCGCTGGCGGCGCTGGAGCCGGCGACCGCGGACGGGGTGGCCCGGGCGGTGGCGGGGCTGACGGCAGGGGTGGGCGTGGCGGTGGCGATCGCGGCGCCGATGCTGGGTGCGGCGGCGCTGGTGGAGGTGGCGCTGGCGCTGGTGACGAGGGCCGCGACGCCGGCCAGCCTGGCGGCGGTGCTGGGGCTGGGGCGCGGGGCCGCGCTGCTTGGGCTGAGCGCCCTGTTCTTCGAGCGGATGGCAGGCCTCGTGCTGGCGCTCTCTGGTTTATCTGCCTCGCCCACACACACCAGCCCTGGCGCCGGCGCGGAGGTCGATGACAACGCCCCCCGGTGGACCTGTGGCCAGGCTCAGTAAGCCGCGTCGATGCGGGTGCCGTGGTAGGCGGACTTCATGG
>JALOQB010000074.1 GCA_025453595.1 Polyangiaceae bacterium | reverse complement strand
TGGCCTTCGGGCTCTCGGCGGGGCGCGTGCAGAGCGTGACGCTGCGGCTGATGGTGGACCGGGAGCGGGAGATCGAGGCCTTCAAGCCCGAGGAATACTGGAACATCGGCGTGGGGCTGCTGGGCAAGCAGAAGCCGTCCTTCGCGGCGAAGCTGGTGGGGGCGGACGGGCAGAAGATCGGGGTCCACGACGGGGTGACCGCCGCGGCCATCAAGGACGACCTGGGCTCGGCGGCCTACGCGGTGCGCTCGGTCCAGCGCCGCGAGCAGCGCCGCAACGCGCCGGCCCCCTACACCACCAGCAAGCTCCAGCAGGACGCGACCAACCACCTGCACTTCACCGCCAAGCGCACCATGCAGGTGGCCCAGAGCCTCTACGAGGGCGTCGACCTGGAGAAGGACGGGGGGCCGGTCGGTCTCATCACCTACATGCGTACCGACAGCACCCGCGTCTCGGACGAGGCGGTGAAGGCGGTCCGGGAAGAGATCGGCAAGCGCTACGGCGCGGCCTACCTGCCCGAGAAGCCCAACGTGTTCCGGTCGAAGAAGAACGCCCAGGACGCGCACGAGGCCATCCGGCCCACCTCGATGGAGTTCCCGCCGGACCTGGTGAAGCGTCACCTCAAGGACGAGCAGTACCGGCTCTACAAGCTGATCTGGGACCGGTTCCTGGCCTCGCAGATGGCCCCCGCGGTCTACGATCAGACCACCGTCGAGATCGGCGCCGCCCCCGCCCGCCAGGGGCGCGCCCACGCCGCCTACGAGCTACGAACGACGGGCCGGGTGCTCAAGTTCTCGGGCTGGCTCGAGCAGTACGGCAAGGGCCTGGGCAAGGAGTCCCTCGCCGGCGAGGAGGACAGCGAGGAAGAGGGGGCCAAGGAGGAGGCGGACGACGGCGTCCTGCCGGCCCTGGACCAGGGCGATGTGCTCTCCCTCCAGCAGCCCGGCGTCCTCGCCGAGCAGAAGTTCACCCAGCCCCCTCCCCGCTTCAACGAAGGCTCCCTGGTCCGTGAGCTCGAGAAGCGCGGCATCGGTCGCCCCAGCACCTACGCCGAGATCATCAGCAAGGTGCAGGCCCGCGATTACGTCGAAAAACTCCCCGGAGGCGCCTTCAAGCCCACCTTCCTCGGCACCCTCGTGGTCGACGGCCTGGTGCGCTCTCGCCTCGACTTCATCGACCCCAACTTCACCGCCAAGCTCGAGGAAGAGCTCGACGAGGTCGAGGCCGGTCAGCTCGGCCGCGTCGACTTCCTCAAGCGCTTCTACGGCCGCTTCCGCCAGCAGCTCGACGAGTCCAAGAAGGCCAAGCGCTGGAACCCGGACCCGATCGACACCGGCATCGTCTGCGAGGTCTGCAGCCAGGGCACCATGCAGAAGCGCTGGAGCAAGAACGGCTGGTTCCTCGGCTGCTCTCGCTACCCGACCTGCAAGAACACCCGCAACGTCGACGAGGACGGCAAGGAACAATCGGCCCCCCGCGAGACCATCTTCGGCTGCGAGAAGTGCCAGACAGGCAAGCTGCTGATGCGCAAGGGCCGCTTCGGCTCCTTCCTTGGCTGCTCGAACTACCCCAAGTGCGACTTCACGCGCCCGGCCCCCCTCGGGCTCTCCTGCCCGAAGTGCAAGATCGGCGAGATCATCGAGATCAAGTCGAAGAAGAAGGGCGGCCGTACCTTCTACGGTTGCTCCCGCTATGCGCTGACCGAAGATAGCTGCGACTTCAAGACCTGGCAGGCCCCGGTGCGCAAGGGCTGCCCCGCCTGCAACGCGCCCTTCCTGGTCCTCGCGGGCAACAAGAAGGAGCCGGCCCTCCTGTGCATCAACGAGGCCTGCGGCCACAAGGAGAGCGTCACCCCCGAGGAGGTCGAGGTCCTCATCAAGCTCGACCCTCCGGAGGAGATCTTCGAGACCTCCCCCACCCTCCCCCTCAGCCGCCTCAACCCGGTCCTCCTCGATGGCCCTCCCAGCGCCCCCATGAGCGACCCTCCCTCCGTGCCCGCTGCGACCAGGGCCGCCCCCAAGGCCGCCAAGGCCAAGGCCCCCGCGGCCAAGGCCAAGGCCCCTGCCAAGGCCAAGGCCGAGGCAAAGGCCGAAGAGAAGACGGAAGAGCCCGCGCCGCGGGCCCCCATCGCCGTCGTCCGGCGCAAGCGCTGAGGCCCCGGGGCCGGGCCAGCGTCGCGCCTCCGAGCGGGCGGAGGTCTGTAGAGAACCTCCGGATAGGCAGAAGTTCTCTACAGCATCGCGCTAAGGTGCCGGGGAGGGTGGGGATGGCGGGGGCGGGGGCGGGGGCCGGGGCGAGGCCGGCGCGCTCGAGCATGGCGCGGTCCTCGTTCTTCTCGGGGTTGGGGGTGGTGAGGAGGCGGTCGCCGTAGAAGATCGAGTTGGCGCCGGCGTAGAGGCAGAAGAGCTGGGCCTCCTCGGAGAGCTCGGTGCGGCCGGCGCTGAGGCGGACGCGGCTGGTGGGCATCATGAGGCGGGCGACGGCGACCATGCGGACGAGGTCGGTGCCGGGGACCGGGGGGAGGTGCTCGAGGGGGGTACCAGCGACCCGGACGAGGGCGTTGACGGGGACGCTCTCGGGGTGGGGGTCGAGGCGGGCGAGCTCGACCAGCATGCCGACGCGGTCGTCGATGGACTCACCCATGCCGATGATGCCGCCGCTGCAGACGGTGATGCCGGCCTTGCGGACGTTGCGGAGGGTGAGGAGGCGATCCTGGTAGGTGCGGGTGGAGATGATGGATTTGTAGTGATCGCGGCTGGTGTCGAGGTTGTGGTTGTAGGCGTCGAGGCCGGCCTCCTTGAGGCGGCGGGCCTGGTCCTCGGTGAGCATGCCGAGGGTGCAGCAGGCCTCGAGGCCGAGCTGCTTGACGCCCTTGACCATGTCGATGACGCGCTCGAAGGCGGGGCCATCCTTGACCTCACGCCAGGCGGCGCCCATGCAGAAGCGGGTGGAGCCGGCCTCGCGGGCGCGCTGTGCGGCGGAGAGGACCTCATCGACCTGGAGCATGCGCTCGGCGCCGACGGCGGTATCGTGGTGGGAAGACTGGGGGCAATAGGCGCAATCCTCGGGGCATCCGCCGGTCTTGACGCTGAGCAGGGTGCAGAGCTGCACCTCGCCGTCGGGGTGGTGGGCGCGATGGACGGCGCGGGCCCGGTCTACCAGCTCGAAGAGGGGTAGATCGTGAAGGGCGCGGGCCTCGGCGACCGTCCAGTCATGGCGGATCATGGGAAGAGCGCTGGTCATGCCAGCGTCATAGCACTTGTCCCCTGATTCTTGCTACGTTCGCCGGCGATGCTCCCAGGCTTCGGAAAACAGACCATTGTCATCGGCAGCGCACCTCACTGCGATGTCGTCCTGCAAGGCCCCGGGGTCGCCCCGGAACACGCGCGCATCGTGCACCAGGGAAACGGAAAGCTGGTGCTGATGGATGCGGGCGCGGGGCAAACCCTGTGCAACGGCCAGCCGCTGGCGCCGGGGGTGCAGGCGCCCTTTGATTTCCGCACGGCGTTCCAGTGCGGCGGCGCGCAGCTGCCGCTGAACCACCCGGCGGTGGTGCTGATGCTGATGGCGCCAGGGCAGCAGCCGGCGCCGCCGGGGCAGGTGATCGTGGGGCGCGACCCGACGCGGAGCAGCCTGGTGATCCAGCACCCCTCGGTGTCGAGCCAGCATGCGACGGTGATGCTGGATCGGATGATGGTGGTCGATCACGGGTCGACCAGCGGCACGTGGGTGGGTCCGAATCGCATCGGCCCCAACGCGCCGACGCCGATGGATCCAAACGGCGTGGTGGCCTTCGGTCCGGTGCCGGTGCTGGTGTCGGTGCTGGGGCAGGTGCTGCAAGGGATGGCAGGCGGTGGGGTCCCGCTGGCGGCGACGGCGGGGGCTCCGGGGACGGTGCCGATCCCGCCGGGGGCGCCGGCGCCGATGGGCGGGGCGCCGATGGGCGGGGCGCCGGCGAGCCCGTCGGGGGTGCAGGCGAGCCCGTACGGGTCCGCGCAGCCGTACCGGAAGGCGCAGACGGTGCTGGGGCGCCTGCCGATGGGGGCGGGCAGCCAGACGACGATCCGGATAGGCCGGACGCCGGACAACGACATCGTGGTGGAGCACCCGCAGGTGTCGAGCCGCCATGCGGCGCTGATCAAGCGCGGGAGCCAGCTCTTCTTGCAGGACCTGCGGAGCGCCAACGGCACCTTCGTGCGAGGGCAGCGGCTGCCGCCCGGGGGCGAGGTGCCGGTGTCGAACGGCGAGCGGGTGATGATCGGCCCGAGGCCGCTGCTGATCCAGGTCGAGGGCGAGAGCGCCCAGGTGGTGAGCCCGGACGTGCAGGGCGACTGGGGCAACCGGCCGCTGTACGAGATCGAGGCCTGGGGGCTGACCGTCGAGGTGCCGGACCGGGACAACCCGGGGGTGATGAAGCGGCTGCTGAACGAGGTCTCGTTCAAGGCGCTACCGGGGGACATGATCGCGCTGATGGGCCCGTCCGGCGCCGGCAAGACGACGCTGCTGATGGCGCTCAACGGCTACAAGCCGCCGTCGGGGGGCATCGTGCGGGTCAACGGCCAGGACCTCTACGAGATCTACGACGCGCTGCGGGGCAGCATCGGCTACGTGCCGCAGGACGACATCGTGCACCCGGAGCTGACGGTGTTCGAGGCGGTGAAGTACTCGGCGCGCTTCCGGCTGCCCCCGGACTACTCGGAGGAGGAGATCGACCGGCAGGTGATGAGCACGCTCAGCGCGCTGGGCCTCGACAGCCTGGCGCACCTGCAGATCGGCAAGCCCGAGAAGAAGGTGCTGTCCGGCGGCCAGCGCAAGCGCGTGAACATCGCGCTGGAGCTGGTCACCGACCCGGTGATCCTGTTCCTGGACGAGCCGACCTCGGGCCTCGCGGCGGACGACACCACCGCGCTGATCACCCTGCTGAGCAACGTGGCTCGCTCGACCGGCAAGACGATCATCATGACGATCCACCAGCCGGCCAAGGACGAGTACGAGCGCTTCAACCTGGCGCTGATCATGGGCTACGGCGGCATCCCGATCTTCTACGGACCCACGAAGCCGGATTCGTACAAGTTCTTCGGCTCCTGGAAGGAGAAGACCGGCAAGCCGAACGACATCGATAACCCCCGCGACATGTTCGATATGCTGCGGCTGCGCGAGAACATGATCTTTGATCAGATGAAGGCGCAGAACCCGCAGATCCCCAAGGTCGAGGCCCGGAAGGCGGCCTGCACCGCGTGGCAGCAGGAGTTCCAGCAGACCCAGACCTTCCGGATGATGTACGGCGGGTCGCGGCAGGTGGGCCAGGGGCAGAGCCAGCGCGGGATCCCCGACACCGGCAACAGCACCACGGGACAGCTCTGGCTGCTGCTGTCGCGCTACAAGAAGATCAAGCTGCGGGACGTGGGCGGCACCGCGATCATGCTGCTCCAGGCGCCGATCATCGGCATCCTGCTGGCCTTTGTCTTTGGAGGTCAAAGCAAGGCGCTGCCCTTCTGGTGCATCGGCGCGCTCCAGGAGCTGAAGAAGAAATCCGGGGGGGGAGGCGGCGATCTCAACGCCATCCTGGCCCAGATGACCACCACCACGGACCACGCCGCAGCGATGTTCTTCCTGGTGGTCTCGGCCATCTGGTTCGGCACCTCGAACGCGGCCCGCGAGATCGTCAGCGAGCGGGCCATCTACCTGCGCGAGCGCATGGTGAACCTGGGCCTCTTCAACTACGTGGTCAGCAAGTTCATCCTGCTCAGCATCTTCTGCGTGATCCAGTGCACGGTGCTGCTGGCCATCGTGTTCTTCACCCTGGGCTTCAACGGGGGCATCGGCTCGTTTGTCATGGACCTGGGCTACCTCACCAGCGTCTCGATCTGCGCGGTGGCCCTGGGCCTGCTCATCTCCACCAGCGTCGAGTCCAGCGAGGCCGCCATGGCCCTCACCCCCATCGCCCTCATCCCCCAGGTCGTCCTCGGCGGCATGATCGTCCCGATGACCACCAACGAGACCCTCAAGTGGCTCATGTTCATCATCCCCGCTCGCTGGGGCTTCCAGGGCGTCGCCGCCCAGGAGCGCATGGCCATCGCCGACAGCCCCGCCTGGGTCATGAACCTCGGCAACCCGGGCCTCAACTCGCCCAATGATTTCCTCACGGGCGGCAAATTCCAGTGCGCCAAGGCGCAGCTCGCGTCCGATACCTTCAACGGAGCCTGGGGGTTCCATCAGTACGAACAGACCTGGCTCCCCTTCGCGGTCCTCCTCGGCATGTCCTTCGTCCAGCTGGCGCTGCTGCTGGTGCTGCTCAAGCGCCGCGATCCGGTCTGAAGATTCGGGGCAAGGGAGCGCCCCACGGCGCGGCGATCTCCGGTATGCTCCCTGCCCGTGCGACGCCTTGAACGCCAGGCACCGCCGGCCCTGCTCTCGCTGGCCGGGTGCATCCTCCTGCTGACCACCCGCGCCCAGGCGCAAGAGCCCCCTGCCCCGGGGGCGCCGCCGGCCCCCGCCGCGACCGCCCTCACGCCAGCCCCGGCCCCCGCCGCGCCGGCCCCGGGGGCCCACGCCTCACCGGCGACCGAGGGCCGCGAGCTGCAGTATTATCAGCCTCCTGCGGTGGCTCCGTCGGGGAAGTTCGAGTTTGGCTCGTACGGCCGCGTGATGACCTCCCTCGACGGGCGCGGCGGCCCGGGGCGGGACGCGGACCTCGTGGCCCACGGCTCGCGCCTCGACGAGGATACCTACGGCGAGCTCGAGTTCCGCCGCGAAGACCGGTGGACGCTCCGGGGGGCGGATCCGGTGACCACCCGCGTCGTGGCCACCCTCGCCATCGGCGACCCGATCTTCCACTCAAGCGGGAAGTTCGACGCCAGGGTCGCTCTCCGGAACTTCTATGTAGAAGAGCGGGACATTGGCTACAAGGGCCTGGCGGTGTGGGCCGGCAGCCGGATGTACCGCGGCGACGACGCGTACCTGCTGAACTGGTGGCCCCTCGACAACCTCAACACGATGGGCGGAGGTGTGCGCCTCAACCTGCCCAGCCGCACCGAGATCGCGCTGCACGTGGGCTCGAACCGGCTCGACAACCCGTACTTCACCCAGAACGGGGTGAGGCCCGCGCCGAACAACCAGTTCGGCACCGTCACCGTGCCCATCCTCAATCGCCCCAAGGTGATCGAGTCGCTGCGGGCCGAGCAGCTCTTCATGCAGAACGACAAGGCGGGCTTCAAGGTGGTGCTCTACGGCGAGCTGCACCAGCTGAGCAGCGGCCAGCGGGAGCGCGAGCCCGGGCGCTACGAGGCGATGCCCGGCGACAGCGGCTACGTGGCGGGCCTCCAGCTCGGTGCCTTCACCGGCGAGCGTGACACCCACGTCAACCTGTTCCTGCGGTACTCCACCGGCATCGCGGCCTTCGGCGGCGACCTGGCGGTCCCCACCTCGTTCGCCGCCGACCGCACCACCGGCGACGCCCGCGAGCTCTCCCTCGCCTTCTCCGGCAACTACGAGGTCGGCCCCCTCGCGATCATGGGCGCCGGGTACCTGCGCACCTTCCGGGGCGCCAGCCCCGACGCCTTCAGCTACGCCAACATCGACGAGGGCATCGTCGTCTTCCGCCCCCATTACTACTTCACCGAGCGGGTCGGCGCCTTCGTCGAGGGCTCCTACCAGGTGCACCGCCGCGGCGTCCTCGTTCCCTCCACGGGCAAGCAGCTCCAGGGCTCCCTCGCCCGCTTCGGCGTGTCCCCCTTCCTCAGCCCCGCCGGCCGCGGCTCCTACACCCGCCCCCAGCTCCGGCTGATCTGGCTCCTCACCCGCCGCGACGAGGGGGCTCGCTCCTTCTACGCCGCGGACGATCTCTTCGCTCGCCGCCAGGTCGAGCAGTTCTTCGGCATCTCCGCCGAGTGGTGGTTCAACTCGTCTTACCGGTGACACATGCTCCCTCGGACCTTGCTGGCCCTCCGCCCCTTCGCCCTCGCCGCCGCCTGCGCCCTCGCTTCCTGTATGGATCTTCCGGAGCAAGGGAAACCCGCGCTCACCACCGAGGCCCGGGACTGGCGAGAAGATATCGTCTACCAGGTGCTCATCGATCGCTTCGCCAACGGCGATCCGACCAACGACTTCAACGTGCGGCCCCAGGACCCGGCGCGCTACCACGGCGGCGACTGGCTGGGCCTGGAGCAGAAGCTCGATTACATCCAGGCGCTGGGGGTCACGGCGCTGTGGATCTCCCCGGTGGTCAAGAACGTCGAGACCGACGCCAGCGTCGACGGGTACCACGGGTACTGGGCCCAGGATCTGACCCAGACCAACCCGCACTTCGGCGACATCGCGGGCCTGCGGCGGCTGGTCGACAAGGCCCACGAGCGGGGCATCAAGGTGATCGTCGACATCGTGACGAACCACATGGGCCAGCTCTTCTTCTACGATATCAACCAGAACGGCTCGCCGGATATCTTGATCTACGAGTCCGGCGAGAGCGTCCCGGGGAACCCGGTGACCCCGAAGCCGGTGGTGCATGTCACCGAGTACGACCCGGACTACGACCCCCGCGGCATCCAGTCTCGCACCAGCCTGGGGCTCGCTGGCCCGGCGCCTGTCATCTTCCTCTACGACCCGGCGGCGAACAAGATGCCCGCGTTCCCGGCCATCCTCCAGGAGGCCCGGGCCTACCACCGCCGCGGCCGCGTCGTGAACTACGAGGCCATCGTGGGCCGCGTCTGCGACGACGACACGCTGCGCCCCTGCTCCTGCACCGGCGCCCCCAAGGACCCGTGCGAGGAGTGCAACGGCGCCGCCTGCATCGACTACTACGACCAGACCGAGACCGGCGATTTCCCCGGGGGCCTCAAGGACGTGGCCACCGAGCTGCCGGAGGTCCGCGCCGCCATGACCGACGTGTACGCGCGCTGGGTCGAGGAGACCAACATCGACGGCTTCCGTATCGACACCATCAAGCACGTCGAGCACGGCTTCTGGCGCTTCTTCATCCCCAACCTGCGGGCCCGCCTCGCCGCCCAGGGCAAGAAGAATTTCTTCATCTTCGGCGAATCCTTCGACGGCAACGACCAGCGCAACGGCTCGTACACGCGCCCCGGCGAGATGGATTCGGTCTTCTATTTCTCGCAGAAATACCAGGTCTTCGACGACATCTTCAAGCGCCGCCCCCACGCCCCCACCCGCAAGGCCCGCGAGCTCTGGGGGCAGCGCCCCGCCAACTACGGCACCGAGCCCCAGCCCAACGGCATCGGCCTGCCGCCCACCAAGGCACTGGTCAACTTCCTCGACAACCACGACGTCTCCCGCTTCCTCTTCGAGCAGCCAGACCCCCGCGCCCTCCGCGCGGGCCTCCTGGTGCTGCTCACCGAGGACGGGATCCCCTGCCTCTACTACGGCACCGAGCAGGAGTTCCGCGGCGGCAACGACCCGGCCAACCGCGAGGACATGTGGGCCTCTGGCTTCAGCACCCAGGGCGAGACCTTCACCTACACCGCGCGCCTCAACCGCCTGCGCCGCTCTTACAAGGCGCTCTCCCTCGGGGACCAGAAGATCGTCTTCCCCGCCGAGACCCCCGAGGCCGGCGACGAGCACATCCTCGCCTACGAGCGCGCTGGCGGCGACGCCGGCGCCTCCTATGCGCTGGTCATCGTCAACGCCGATCCGGACGCGCCGCGGCGCTCTGGCTCCGACGCCACCCTGCTGAAATCCTCGCTGCCGCCCGGCACCCAGCTCGTCGATGTGCTCAACGGCAAGCCCCCGGTCACCGTGGGCCCCGATGGCTCCGTCGACCTCACCCTCGACCCCCTCCAGGGCGCCATCCTGGTCCCCCAGGACCAGGTCATCCCGGGCCTCTGATTCAGCGCTCGCTCACCACCTCCAGGACCTCGTGGCGAGCGGGCCTCCGCAGCGGCTTGCCATCGGGCCCCAGGGGGGCTTGCTCCAGGGGGGAGGGGGCGGCCCCTTCCACCCGGCGCACGCGAAGCTCGACCTGCTTGCCATCCAGCGCCTGCAGTCGCTCGCGCGGTACCGCCGCCGGGGTCAGCGCCAGCGACTCGCCCCCCTCGCCCTGCAGCGAGAACTCGACCCCCTCGTAGGCCTGCACCGACTTCACCGCCGGGAGCTCGCGGAACTGCAGCCTGCCTCGAACCACCTGCCCCTCCTGCGGGGCCTTTCTCGATGCGTCCATCGTACCTTTCTCCGGAGATCGGTCCGCCGCGGCGCCCCCCTTGGCGGGCTCGCCAGCGCAGCCATACACGCACCAGGTCACCAGGATCATCCACCTTCCGCAGCGCACCGCGGCAGCATCGCTCATCCCCCGGATCATGGCGAGCCCATCCTTTTTGTTTTGAGGTCAAAATGCATCAGGTTGCGTAGAATTCCCCTCGGGGGCGGCCCTCGGGGGGCGAGAAAGCAGAGGGTGCGGGGTGGTGCAGCGCTTGCAGTGAGGGCCGCAGGAGAACATCGCGTGAACCTCGATATCGAAAAGTTGCTGCCCATCCTCTACGAGAAGGCCATCTCCCTGGGGGGCAAGCTCCTGGGGGTCATCGTCCTGTGGATCGTGGGCCGCGCGGTCATCGGCTGGATCAAGGGCCTGCTCGGCAAGTCGCTGCGCATCCGGAAGACGGATCCGACGGTCATCAGCTACGCCGAGAGCGTCCTGTCGGTGCTGCTGAACATCCTGCTGATCGCCTCGCTGCTGGGGGTGCTGGGGGTGGAGACCACGAGCCTGGCGGGCCTGCTGGCCGCGGCGGGTCTGGCGATCGGGACGGCCTGGGGCGGGCTGCTGGCGAACTTCGCGGCGGGGGCGTTCATGACGATCCTGAGGCCCTTCAAGAAGGGTGATTTTGTAACCGTCGCCGGGGGGCTCACGGGCACCGTCGAGGAGATCGGGGTGTTCACCACCACGCTCCATACGCCGGACAACATCCGCGTGACCGTGGGGAACAACAAGGTCTTCAGCGACGTGATCCACAACTTCTCGGCGAACCCACACCGGCGCGTGGACCGCACGGCGCAGCTGGCCCACGACGCCGATCACGCCCAGGCGATCCGCATCTTGAAGGAGGCGGTGGCCCGGATCCCCAACGTGCTGCAGAGCCCCGCCCCGGACGTCGAGATCATCGACTTCACCCTGGCCGGCCCCGTGCTCGCGGTGCGCCCCTACTGCCACAACGATCACTACTGGCAGGTGTACTTCGAGACCAACCGGGCCATCCGGGAAGAGCTGGGCAAGGCCGGGTTCTCCGTCCCCGAGCAGCACGTCCACCTCGCCCCACGGCCGTGAGCGACCACGAGGCGAGTCGGGCCAGCACGGGGCGGCGAGGCACCTGGTTGCGGGGCGTGTGCCGAAGCGCGGAACTGCTCCAGGCCTCGTAGTGAAGTCGGAGAAGAGAGACCTCACCCCCAGCCCCCTCCCCATCGATGGGGAGGGGGAAGAGACCTCACCCCCTGGCCCCCTCCCCATCGATGGGGAAGAGAGACCTCACCCCCTGGCCCCCTCCCCATCGATGGGGAGGGGGAAGAGACGGGCCGAAACGAGCCGGGGAAGGGGTGAGGTTCCCCACCTGGACGGGCCCCACCAACCCCACCTGCGCCGCGCTTGCCGCCGCCGGCGCCCCTGTGCACCCTGGTGTCATGCCCTTCCTGCAGGTGAACGACACGCAGCTCTATTACGAGGATACAGGCCCGGGCGAGAGCGGCGAGACGATCGTATTCAGCCACGGGTTGCTCTGGAATACCGAGCTGTTTTCCCATCAAATTCAGGCGTTGAAGGGGCGCTATCGGTGCATCTCCTGGGATCACCGGGGCCAGGGCCGCAGCGCGCCGGATCGCCGGAACTGCATCGGGATGGAGCTGGTCTGGCAGGACGC
Organism: Polyangiaceae bacterium; assembly: GCA_025453595.1. Lineage (GTDB taxonomy): Bacteria > Myxococcota_A > Polyangia > Polyangiales > Polyangiaceae > JANWXX01. The sequence goes on along the minus strand of JALOQB010000074.1, from coordinate 10,652 downwards.
GGTGGCGCTGCTGGAGGCGCTGGCGCCGGGGCCGGTGCACTTCTGTGGCCTGTCGATGGGGGGCTTCGTGGGGATGCGCATGGCCGCGCGGCGCCCGGACCTGCTGCGCTCGCTGCTGCTGCTGGAGACCTCGGCGGACCCGGAGCCGGAGGAGAACGTGGGCCGCTACCGGCTGCTGACGATGGCGACGCGGGCGCTGGGGCCCGGGGCGGTGGCGCCGCGGGTGATGCCGATCCTGTTTGGAAAGACCTTCCTGGAAGACCCGGGGCAGGCGGCGCAGCGGGCTCGCTTCGTGGAGGTGCTGAGCGCCCGTCGTGACATCTGGCGCGCGGTGAACGGGGTGATCGACCGGGCCGGGGTCCGGGGGGAGCTGGGGCGAATCCACGCGCCGACGCTGATCCTGGTGGGCGACGAGGACGTGGCCACGACGCCGGCGAAGGCCCGGCGGATTCACGAGAAGATCGCCGGTTCGAGGCTGGTCGAGGTGCGCGGCGCGGGGCACTCGTCCAGCGTCGAGCAACCGGGGGCGGTGACCGGCGCGATCGAGGAGTTTCTGGGGGCGCTGCGCTGAATCAGAAGCGCAGGACGACCTCGAGCTTGGCACCCTCGAAGGCGGGGAACTGGCGGCACACGCCGGAGACGCAGCGGAGCGCCGGGCGCGACTGCCCCACGAACAGGCGGATGGTCTTGTCGGTGGCGTACCGGAAGAGGATCTGGCCGTTGAAGAAGTTCTTATGTTCTCCAAATATCGTGGTGTACTCGTAGCCAAAGGCGGCGGTGAGCTTGGGAGAATAGAGCAGGGAGAGGTAGTTTTCTCCCTCGTACCAGGGGGTTGATTTCTGCTCGGGCTTGTAGCGATACCGGTGAAACCCGGCGGTCTGGATGCTCCAGGGGCCGGAGAGCTTGGTCACCATGTCGTAGCGGACATGGTAATACTCCCGGTAGAAGGTGGTCGTGGGCTGGTCGACGCCGGCGTAGATCTCGGGCTCGCTGGTGTTGTCCCAGCGCGAGCTGGCCGAGGCGTAGATGTGAGAGCGGTTGTCCTGGGCGTTCCACTCGAAGCCGACCCATGGGTCCCAGACCGTGTTGCGGAGCTCGGGGCTCTTGCCCCGGGGGAGCGGCTCGCCCTGGTCATTGAACTCCTGCTGCTGACCGCAGGTGGTGACGCGCTCGGAGTAGCTGACGTAGCCGCCGAGGGAGCCATAGACCAGCCACTGCTTGCCGGGCTTGACGTCCATGCGGGCGCGGCCCCCGGTGACGCAGGCGTTGAAGGCGTTGAACTGGACGTCGCTCCAGATGGGCTCGGTGGTGGGGACGCCGTTGTATTGAAGGGGCAGGAACTCGGTCGCATCCCGGGAGACGCTGGCCATCATCGGGTAGAAGCGGTCGTAGTGCTTGCCCTCCAGGTTGAGGGTGACGGGCCCACCAAAGAGGGTCATGAGGGCGTAGAGGGCGCGCCCCCCGGAGAGGCGACCGATCAGGGCCCGCTGGTCGCGCTGGAGCTCGGCCGGGGCGCCAGGGGAGATGTAAGGGTTCTCCAGGCTCTGGAAGGCCGCCTCGGTGTAGAAGCTGCCGTGGTCGGCGATGCTGGGGACGTGGAAGCCGACGCTTGCGTTGATGACGTCCCGGGCGCTGCGGGCGGGGGCGTTGAGGTCGGGGTTCTCGTAAAAACTGGCCCCGGTGCGGGAGAGGTAGGCGCCCTGGAAGGAGACCTGAAACTCGCGGACCCCGTGCTCGATGCGGCCGCCGAGGATGCGATCGGGGGCGAAGGTGGGGCGCGGGTCCGGGATGTAGGCGGTGGTGTTGGGCTGGGGCGCGAGGAGGAAGAGGGCGTTCTCGAGGCCCGTCGAGCGCTGGGTGAGCTGGCGACCGGAGACCTCGTCGACGCGGAGCGGGTTGGTGAACCCGCCGAGGAGGGTGACGGCGAGGCGCATCTTGCCCAGGTCGGGCCGGAGCTCGACCTTGGCGCCGCGGAGGGTGGTGTCGGTGGCGAGCTCGTCGGCCTTGCGCATGGCGAGGACGAGGCCGCGGCCCAGCTGCGTATAGAAGTCACCTACAGTCAGCTCGGTGCCTGGGACCGAGTAGACGAGGGCAAGCTTGGAGGGGTAGAGGGTGTTGTTGTAGCGGGTGGAGAGGTTGCGGCCGAAGGCGATGGTCTGCTGCTGGATGAAGCGGGCGCGGGCCTCATCGAAGCCGACGCCGTCGACGGCGGCGCGGGCCTGGATGGCGGCGACGGAGTCTTCGGCCTGCTGGCGGGCGAGGGTGTTGGGGTCAGGCTTGAGGAAATAGAGGGCGCTGTCGAGGCGGAGCTGGGCGGTGAGGGGGCCGCGGGTCGCCTGGACGTTGAGGCGGTTGAGCCACTCGCCGTAGTTGTCGTTGAGCCGGTCGGAGTCGCGGTTATCGACGTGGTAGTTGACGATGCTGGTCTCGGTGATCAGGAAGCGAAAGCCGCCGAGTTCCTGCGCCGAAGCGGGCGAGGCGAGGAGGAGCGCCGCCGCGGCCTGGAAGAGAGGGCGAAGGCGCCGAGGGAGACCAGCCATACCCCCCCTTCTAGAGCCTGGAGGGAGGGCCTCACAAGGGCGATCAGTTGGACTTGAGGGCGACGTCGATATCGTGCTCGATGGCAGCGTCATCACCGGGCTGGTACGACTCACGCTGCTTGAGGATTCGCCCGTCGCGGCCGATGAGCACCTGGAAAGGGGCCGTCGACTTCTTGTTGTAGAGGTTGGTGACGTTGCTATCGACGTCGTGGGCGGCGGGCATCACGAAATTACGAGACTTGATGAAGGGGACGACGCCGCCCGCGGTGTCCGGCGGGTCCATGGATACGGCGAGGACGACGAGGCCCTTGTCCTTGTTCTTCTTGTAGATCTCGTTGAGGTGAGTGAGGGAGCCGACGCAGGGCTGGCAGAAGGTCGTCCAGAAGTCGATGACGACGACATCTTTGCCGAGGTGGTTGGCCAGACGAAACTGGTCGCCGTTGAGGAGCGTGATCGCGAAGTCAGGCGCCTTGTCGACGGACGCGGAGGCGCGCGATGCGTCGCTGGGCTGGGGCGCGCAGGAGGCCGCGGCCAGGGCCAGGGCGGCGGCGAGGAAGAGCGGGGAGCGGAGCAAGATCAGCCCCCGGTGGCCTTGACGAGCGTCGGGTTGTTCTTGCTCAGATCGAGGAGCCCCTCGCCCTTGAACAGGATCTTCATCGTCTTGAGGTCGAGGATCATGTTGAAGGGGGCCGCGTCGAGCTGGAAGAACACGCCGAGCTTGGGCGGGTTGGGGTCGAGGGCGGAGGGGTACTCGAGCTTGTAGCTCTTGGTCCAGATCTCGAGATCCTGGAAGTCGGCGGGGGAGCCCGGGGTCTCGTCGTCGAACAGCGTGACCAGGAACTCGACCCCCTTCTCGCGCCAGTAGGGGTAGTGGTCGGCCTTCATGCTGAGCTGCGCCTCCTGCTTGCAGAAGGTGCACCAGCGGGCCGAGGCGGTGACCACCAGGAACTGGGGCTTGGCCGTGTCGCCGCCGGGGTTGAAGTAATCGCTGAAGGCGATCACCTCGGGGGAGGCCGCCGAGTAGTTGACCTCCTTGGGGTTGCGGATACCGGAGAACTTGAAGTTCTGCACCACCTCGCCCACCGCCAGGCCGTAGGGGCCCGCGGGGTACACCGACTCGTTGCCCTTGCCGCCCGGATCTTCGCCGCCGGAGCCCGCGGTGCCCGCCGCCGAGCCACCCGCACCGCCGGTGCCGGCCGCCGTCGTCCCGCCGGTGCCCGCCGCCGTCGTCCCGCCAGCGTTGGTGCCTGCGCTGCCGGTGGTGCCGCCGGTCGTGTTATCGACCACCTCGGGCGGAGCCGGGTCGGAGCTGCAGGCGAGCAGAACGGCGGGGAGCAGGAGCGGAAAAAGATGGTTGCGGCGCATGGTAGGTGCTCTTTGCGGTGGAGGGGGAGCGAAAGCGTGTTGCTGAACGGTAACCAACGAGCTTATACAACGTTCTTCCCCGGTCAAGCCAGGGTTTGCGCTAGGTAAACGGCTGCGCTTGGCCTCTCTTCACGAGGACTGCATTCATGCCGCACCGTCGCTTTTCCTGGCTCTACAAGGCTCCCCTCCTGGTCGTGGGGATGGGTTTCTTCGCACTCTCATCCGGCGGCTGCGGAGGCGAGGAGGAGGCGGCTTGCCCCGCGGGGACGGTGAAGCGAGACGGCAAGTGCTACACGCAGTGCGATGAGCAGAAGACCTGCGGTGGTAGCCCGAACCTCAAGTGCGTGGCGTCGCCGCAGACCCCGGATGGGACGTGCTTCGGGACCTGCACGCAGAACGGCGACTGCAAGGCGGGCGAGCTGTGCACCAGCGCGACCACGCTCAAGAACGAGCAGGCGCAGGTGTGCGCGCCGCGGGCCTTGCTGGGCCTGCCCCCGGGGAAGCTGAACGACGCCTGCGCGCAGGCCAGCGAGTGCGACCTGGCGGGGGGTCTGGAGTGCCTGGAGGGCAAGTGCCGCAAGGCGCCGGGCAGGGCCTGCGACGGGGACGAGTGCTCCGGCGGCTACACGTGCTTCCAGGGGAGCTGCCAGACCGCCAGCGGTGCGCCGGGCGAGGCCTGCGGCGAGGGGCGAGGCTGCGTGGATGGGTTTGTGTGCCTGGACGGCGCCTGCCAGACCGCCATCGCGGGCCCCGGCGAGAACTGCTCGGCCAGCCGGCCCTGCGATCAGGCCCAGGGGCTGGTCTGCGGCGGGGCGGTCTGCCGCTACGGCTGCAACAGCTTCGAGGGCTGCGCTCCGGGCTTCGAGTGCAGGCAGATCGAGGGCGGGGCCTTCCAGGGGGCCTGCGTGAAGTCGACCTTCGAGACCGGCCCCGGCCAGTACGGGACCTTCTGCCCCAAGCCCGAGGTCTGCGATCAGGCCGCGGGCTTCCGGTGCGTGGGCACCCCCGGCGACGCGAGCGCCTACTGCTCCAAGGCAGATGGCTGCACGGCGGACGCCGACTGCCCCTCCGGCTACTGGTGCGGCGCCCTGCGCCAGGCCAAGGACAACAAGGGGAACATCGACTACGCGAACCCGGTCCGGGTCTGCATGCAGCGCGACTTCTGCGCCCCCTGCGCCACCGACCTGGATTGCAGCAACGTCACCGGCGCCATCTGCGTCCCCGACGCGGACGGCGAGAAATTCTGCTCGCTGCCCTGCAGCCCGGACAAGAACTCGTGCATCATCGGCGCCGAGTGCGTGGACACCGGCAGCGGCGTCTTCGCCTGCCGCCCCGACGTCGGCTACTGCCACGCGAAGGGCAAACCGACCGGCTGCGACCCCTGCCGCATCGACAGCGACTGCGGCGAGAACGCCCTCTGCGACAGCGGCGCCATCGGCAACAAGAGCGGCATGCGCTGGTGCCGCGTGCCCTGCGGCCCGAAGGATGAGAACGGCAAGCGGAGCTGCCCCGTGGCCCCCAACGGCGCCGAGATGGTCTGCCTGGACGAGAACCTGATCTCCCTCGGCGGCCCCTTCTCCTCGGAGGACCCGAACTCGGTCTACGCCATGTGCTTCCGGCCCTTCACGGTCGAGAACACCGGCGCGTCCGACGAGGATCCGCCCAACAACGCCTGCGGCAACGGCAAGCGCGAGGGCGATGAGGAGTGCGACGACGGCAACCCGTTCTCCAGCGACGGCTGCGCCAAGTGCAAGATCACCGACGAGTGCCGCTTCACCGTCACCACCGACGCGAACGGCTCGGTGCTCAAGCGCGGCGAGACGGTCCTCAAGGATATCCCCTTCGATTGCAGCTCGTTCCTCGTCGAAGGCACCATCAAGAACGCCGGCGGCGTCGGCGAATTCCGCTTTGACATGGCCGACGGCCAGTACTCCTGGTTCGAGGTGTTCACCGGCAAGGTCGGCGCCTGCGACAAGGACCTCCTCGCCGCGGTCCACACCGGGGACTACGACGCGGACACCGACGTCCTCGATATCACCGACAAGAACGGCAACATCACCGCCTGCGAGAAGCTCTCCTCGACCATCAAGAACCTCGACGCCGCCACCCCCTCCCTCTGCCCCGACAACAAGCTCGGCTGCGGCTCCTGCACCGACAAGGGCCTCTGCGGCTCCTGCGACGACGACAGCGGCATCGGCAACTGCCCTCGCCTCCTCCTCTCGACCACCCTGTCGGTCCAGGGCTTCGCCGTCAAGTTCGCCTCCACCAAGCAGATGGCCCGCATCTCTTCCCGCGATGCCAAGGCCACCAACGTCTCCTTCACCGCCGTCGTCGACCGCCTCACCCCCGGCAGCCAGGGCCCCAAGAACCCCCCGACCCTCAGCTGCTACTGATCGCTATCCAGAAGTTCTCTACAACTGACCCCGGGCCCCGCCCGGGGCTCAGAGCAGGCTGAGCTCGAGGGCGAAGATGCCGGCCTCGCTGGCCTGGAACCCGTCGATCACCAGCCACACCGGGGCCCCCTCGGTGACCGGTAGATCAAGCAGGATCTCGCTGGTACCGGTGAACTTGTCGTCGCACCCGAGGAACTTGGCCCCTGCCCCGGAGCAGGCGTCCCGGCGCGCGTAGAGGATCAGATCAAAGCTGGTCGAGGTGACGCGGGCCCGGAGGGTGCCGCTCTTGCCGGGGACCACGCGGTACACCCGATCCGGCGCCTTCGACCCCCCGCAGGAAGACTGGCTCTGGTTGTCCTCGTAAGGCTCGGTGCTGCCCGACAGGAGCAACGGCTGATCGAACACATGGACCGGGAGGCCAGGGCACGCGGTGGCGGGTGGGTCTTGTTCAACCTTGCACTGGGAAGAGCAGCCGTCGAGGGAGAGCTGGTTGCCGTCGTCGCACTGCTCGGGGGCCTGGACCTTGCCGTCGCCGCAGAAGTTCTGGTCGAGCTGCATGACCAGCTCGAAGACGCCCTCGGCGGTGCCGTCGACGAAGACGCTGTAGATCTCGCCCGGGGCGACCAGGAAGGAGGCGCGCTCCTGGCCGTCGGGGCCCAGGGTGTTGTTGCAGGCGATCTGGGGGCCAGCGTCGCAGCTCTTCTCGCGGACGTAGAGGGTGGCGTCGAAGCCATCCTTGGGCTGGACCTCGATCGTGAGCAGGCCGGCGGCGGTGGGCTGGACGGTGTACACGACATCACCGCCGGTGGCGCTGGAGCAGTCGAGGGCGCCGATGGTGTCGGCGGAGGCGCCGACGGTGGAGCTGAGGAAGAGCTGGGGGAAGCCCGGGGAGATGGCCACCGGGACCCCCGGGCAGACGTCGCCCTTGGGGGCCGAGGCGTCGAGGGTGGCGGAGAGGGAGAAGGCCCCCTCGCCCTCGGCGGTGTCGACCGCGACGTAGACGGGTTGCCCTGCGATGGCGGGCAGGGTGAGCTCCTCGGCGCTGCCGCTGCCGCCGCTGTCGGCGCAGGCTTCCTGGAAGCCGCCGCAGTCGTTCCCCCAGGAGATCAGCACCGGATCGGCGGCGTCGACGCCCTCGACCCGGACCGTCAGGAAGCCGGAGGCCGCGGGCATCAGCCGGTAGACCAGGTCGGGCCCCAGCTTGTCGGTGCACTTGGGGCCGAACTGATCGATGGCTCCGGTCGTGTCTCCGGAGAGCGTCGCCACCTCGCCCTCCGGCACGAGGAGCTCGATGCCCGGGCAGGCGTCCCCGCTGGAGGAGGAGCCCGCGGAGCCGCAGTCACGGCAGACGTCGAAGGAGGCGCCGTCCTCGAGGCAGGTGTAGATCCCCTCGGCGCCGTCGTCGCAGAGGCAGGGGTAGTCGGCCCCTGGAGTGCAGCCCTCCGGAGGGATCTCGCCGGACTGGCAGTTGATGCAGGCGCCGAAGGATTTGCCTGTGTTCGAGCAGCGCTTGGTGCCGTGCGAGAGCTCGTCGCACTTGCAGAACACGTAGTTGCCCGGGGTGCAGATCTGGCCGAACCCGTCGTCCTCCGCCGCGGGGGGATCGGAGCAGGCGGACACCAGGAGCAGCGAAGCAAGCAGGAGCCAGGAAAGACGCATCATGGTCGAGGGGCCCGGCGGCGCCGGAGCAGCGAGAGCCCCAGGGCCGCGAGGGAGAACGGGAGCGCCCCGGAGGAAGGAAGCGAGGAGGCAGCGCAGGAGGGGAGCGAGGGCGCCTGGGGCTGGGCCTGGGGCGAGCGGCAGGTGGTGAACCCCCCCTTCGGCGTCAGGTCGCAGGTGGCCTCGCGAGAGGGGGGATAGGTGAAGCAGAGCGCGTCTCGATCATCGGGCGAGAGGGAGCGCATGTCGGTCGAGCCCTCGTCGTAGCGGGCTCGCATCGTCGCGCTCGGCGCCGAGCTGTGGGACAGGCCGAGGGCGTGGCCCAGCTCGTGGGTCAAGATCGACTGTAGATCGTAACGGACGCCGGAGTCGCCGGTGGTGATGAAGTTCTGGGCGGTGTTGATCTCGATGTCGGCGTTGAGGATCTCACCGGTGGCGGGGACGAAGGTGACGGTGGTGTAGCCGAGGGTGTTCTGGGTGTTCTGGTAAGGCCAGCCGTTGTCGTGAAAGATGACCACGTTGGCGTTGGGGCCGGTGCGATCGTAGCCGATGGCGCAGAGGGCGTCGGCCTGGCGACCGAAGGTGAAGGAGGGGGAGCGATCCCCGCAGGAGACCGAGGACCAGGCGAGGAGCGCGGCGTTGAAGGTGCGCTCGATCTCGGACCACTCGATGTTGTTGCTGCCAAGCTCGTGGAGGCTGAACCCCACGCAGCCGGTCTTCCAGAAGAGGGGGAGCCCCTCGGTGCGACAGCCGTCTTCGTCGGGGGAGCAGGTGGTCGATTTCTTGGGGACGCAGGTGGTGGATGGGCAGAACGCCCAGGCCTCCGGGGAGGAGCCCAGCAACGCCAGGAGGAGCAAGAGACGCCGCACCCTGCTGTTTTAGCGCCTCGACGGGGGAGGCGCGATGGATCCTTTGACCCCCAGCCCCCTGTCACGCAGACCAGAGGGCCAGGGCGTAGAGGGTCAGCCCGGCCAGGGCGAGGAGGGCGGGCCACCGGGCCTGGTGCCAGCGCCAGCGTCCCTCGGGGGAGAGACCCCGGAGCCCCACCCCGACGAGCCCGAGCACCGAGGCCACCAGCCCGAGCACCACCAGGCCCACGCCGCCTCCCCGGGGCGCATCCCGCCGGGCCAGGAGCGCCTGCATGCGGCGCTCGGCGAGGGCGTCCGTGTCCTCCGGGGCCAGCAGGGGGCGCGGCTCGCGGGCGGCCAGGCGGGCGATGGCCCGGTTCGCCAGATCGATCTGGAACTGGTGGGGCTGGAGCAGCCAGGCGGTCTGCTCCGCGGCGGAGCGCATGGCGCGCCAGGCAAAGAGCGCGGCTTCGCGCTGGCCGCTGGCCTCGGCGGTGCGCGCCACGTGCAGCAGGCGCGCGTAGGCCGCCGGCACGTGGGGCGCGCCGGGAACGTACCAGGACGCGGCGGCGCGGGCCCGGGCCGCGGCCTCGACCCACTCCTGGCGGCGAATGGCGGCGTCTGCTTCCGTGAGCTGCCGCTCCCCTTCGGTGACCGCCCTCACCGTGACAAGAGCCAGCACCAGCAGGCCAAAGGCCAGGCCCCCCAGCAGCGGGCGCAGCCAGGGGCGGGGCGCCGTGGTCAAAGGAAATCCCGGCGCCGGAAGATCAGGCTGGAGCAGGCCAGGAGCCCCACCGCCCAGGCACAGCTCTGGAGCGCCGCCCCGGCCAGGTGCGCCCCCAGGGTGCTCACCGTGCTCTCCCCGGTCAGCAGCGGCCGCGGCGGCACGTACACCAGCAGGTTCGGCACCACCCGGGAGAGGGCCGCCCCCGCGGCCTTGATGGTGCTGCCAAAAACGTTCTCTGGCAGCCGCGCCAGCGAGTCGGCGCTGCGCCCGACGATCACCGAGCACAGGGTGAACACCGCGCTCAAGAAGGGCGAGGAGAACGAGGCGAACAGCGTGACCAGCGCCGCCACCACCCCCACCTCGAGCATCGCCAGCAGGCTCATGCCGACCACCACCCGCTGCTCGTCCGGCGTCGGCGCCGCAAGCAGCGCTCCCGCCAGAAAAAGCGCGAGCCCCAGCGGGATCGGCAGCGCCGTCGCCCACCGCGGCGCCTTCCAGGCTGCGAGCCCCAGCGCCGCCAGGGCCACCGCCCCCAGCCCCACCCCGATCCAGGGCGATCGCCCCGCCATCGTCGCCACGATCAGCAGCACCGCCGCCGCGTCGAAGCTCACGAAGACCAGCAGCGTCAGCAGCGTCCCCAGGTACTTGCCCACCAGGTACTCGCTGCGGTGGATCGGCCGCGCCAGCACCGGGTAGATCGTCTTCTGCTCCAGCTCGCGGTAGAGCGACGTGCCCCCCACCACCACCGCCACCACGATGGCGTAGAGCGAGATGGAGGCCGCACCGAGGTCGGAAACGACCCTTGGCGCATCCTTGAGGGAAAAGGCGCCGACGGCGATGGAGTAGAGGGCGGTGGCGAGGGCGAGGGCGGCGAGGCCGAGGAGGACCCGGGCGCGCACCGCTTCGCGGTAGGTGTTGTAAGCGACGACCGCGATGCGACCGAACATGGGGGGTCAGCGTACCACTCCGTCGAGGGGGCTCGAAGCGCTGGCGTGGAGGCGCCGGGGCATGCGCCCGGCGAGGAAGGCCTTGCGGCCGGCGATGATGGCGTCGCGCATGGCCTCGGCCATGAGGATGGGCTTCTGGGCGAGGGCGATGGCGGTGTTCATGAGGACGCCGT
>JALOQB010000367.1 GCA_025453595.1 Polyangiaceae bacterium | reverse complement strand
CTCCGACGCGCTCCAGGGGCTGCTGAACAAGCTGCTGCAGCCCTCGCCGGACGCGCGGTTCCAGACCGCCGACGACCTGCTGCTGGCCCTGCGCAACCTGCCGGAGCTGCGGGCCGTCGGGGGCGCCGCGCCCACGGATTCGATGCGTCCGCCGCCGCCGATCGAGATCGCAGGGCGGTACCAGTTTGGCCGGCAGATCGCCGCGTCGGGCACGGCGCGGGTCTACGAGGGGACGCACCTGGGCCAGGGGCGCAAGGTGGCCATCAAGCTGTTCTCCGGGGCCCACGAGCGCGAGGTCGCCCGGCTGCAGCGGGATCTCCCCGCGATGCTCTCGCTCCAGGGGCCCGGCCTGCCGACGACCTTCGAGGTCGGGGTCACCAGGGGGCCCCAGGGGGCCCAGCCCTTCGTGATCATGGAGTACGTGCGGGGCAAGACGCTCAAGGATCTGCTGGTCAGCGAGGGGAGGCTGGAGGCCAACCGGGCGCTGCTGCTGCTGCGCCACGTGCTGGAGGGGCTCGCCGAGATCCATGCGCACGGGTTTGTCCACCGCAACCTGGCGCCGGAGCACGTGCTGGTCTCCCAGAGCAGCGGCGGTCGCGAGCTGGCCACGCTGATCAGCCCCGGGATCTCGGCGGCCTCGGACACGAAGGCGAGCAGCCCGAGCCACACCAGCGACGCGCTGGGGCAGCTCAACCGCACCGCGCCGGAGGTGCTCCAGGGCGGCCGCCGCACCGAGCTCTCGGACCTCTACGCGGCGGGGGCGGTGCTCTACGAGTGCCTGGCGGGGAGGCTGCCGATCAGCGAGGGGCACATGGCGCGCTGCGTGGCCGAGGGCAAGCTGCCGGGGCCGCAGCCCCTGCGGGAGGCCACCGAGGGGATCTCCCGGGAGCTGATGGCCTTCGTCGACCAGGCCCTGCAGCCGGACCCCCGGGAGCGCTTCTCGTCGGCGACGCGCATGCTGGACGCGCTGGAGCGGCTCCCCGAGGCGGGCAACCCGCTGGTACCCGACAGCCGCCGCGAGAGCCTGCTCTCTTCCCTGTCGATGTCCCAGCTTCGTTTGTGGTCAAAAGGCTCTCCGAGCGTCTGGATCCTGGGCTCCGATCCGGCCTTCCGGAAGCCCCAGATCGTCGAGGCGCTGGCCGCGATGCAGCGGCGCTACGACGTGACCATCCTGGACAGCGACCAGCAGGAGGCGCTGCTGCAGCGGGTCGAGCGCCACGAGGTGCCGCTGCCGTGGGCCGTGCTGTTCGGGGATCTGGACGTGATCCTGGAGAACCCGCTGCTGGGCCAGCTGGGCCAGAGCGGCGAGCTGTCGAGGGTCCTGATCTCGACCCACTCGAACCCCGAGATGCTGCGCCGTAGCATCAATTTCTGCGGCCTCGATCAGAGCGTGTGCCTGCCCGCATCCGCCGAGGAGATCGCCGAGGCCGTGGGCCGCATGATCGAGCGAGCCCAGGCGATCCGCACCCACTACGACCAGCTCCGCCGCGTGCTCGTGCAGCAGGACACGCCGCCGGTGGAGATCTTCATCGACTCCCCCGCGTCGCGGCGCTCCACGCGGGCCAGCACCTGACCCACGGAAAGAACCCCAGCCATGCAGACCACCCTCGCCTCCGTTCAAGCTGAAATCTCCCTGGACTGCCGCGGCCTCCAGTGCCCGGCGCCGATCCTCAAGCTGGCGGACACCGCCCGCCAGCACCGGGGCAAGCCCACGCTGCTGCGGCTCCAGGCCACGGACCCGGATTTTCTCACGGACCTGGAGGCGTGGTGCCGCACCACCAAGTCGCGCCTGCTGGAGCACCGGGAGGAGGGCGGCGTGATCCACGCGCTGGTGGCGCTCCACGGCGCCGCGGCGCCCGCGGCGACGGCCCCTGCTCCGGCGGCCCCGGTCGCCCCCGCAGCCCCGGCCTCCGCGCCGTCCAGCGGCCCGGGCCAGGCCCTCGACCTGCGCGGCCTCCCGGTGAACGCGGCGATGCGCAGGCTGTCCAGCGAGGCGCTGCAGGGCGGGGATCGCCGGGTGCGCGTGCTGGCGGATGCGCCGGAGTTCGAGGGGCGGCTCTACGCGTGGGCCACGGCCTCCGGCGCCAAGCTGGAGCGGGTGCTGTCCACCGGCGGTCAGGTCACCGCGGACGTCATGGTGCTGGACGAGGAGGGCGCCCCGCCCCCCTCGCCGCCCGCCTACAACCGGCCCGCGAGCGCCCTGACGACCACCGCCGCCGCCACCCCCGCCGCCCTCGCCTCCCTCGCCGCTCAGGCCGCGGAGCCCGCGCCCCCCGCGGACCTCGCCCCCCGGGAGAACATGGCCACGCTCCTGGTGCTGCGCAACGACTACGAGGCGCTGCTCTCGGCCCTCATGGTGGCCAACTCGTCGGCCTCCCAGGGGATGAACGTCGAGGTGTACTTCGCCTTCTGGGGCATCAACCTGCTGCGAGGCGAGACCCGCCGCCCCAGCGACGAGAAGCAGCCCGGGTTCCTCCAGCGCATGATGCGCTGGATGATGCCCCGGGGCCCTCGCCGCCAGAAGCTCAGCAAGATGAACTGGGGCGGCGTCGGCAAGTTCATGCTCGAGCTGTTCATGAAGCAGCGCAACGTGCTCTCCCTGGAGCAGCTCATGGAGGAGGCCGCGCGGCAGAACGTCCAGTTCAAGGTGTGCTCGATGAGCATGGGCGTCATGGGGATCCAGCGCGCGGACCTCATGGAGCTCCCCAACCTCTCCTTCGGCGGCGTCACCAGCTTCTCCGAGGCCGCCCGCCGCTCCAGCTTCAGCCTGGTGTTCTGACCATGACCCCCTCCCTCTCCCCCCACGACGCCCTGGCCCTCGTCGGCGCCCGCTGGATCGACATCCGATCCCCCGACGAGCGGGCCTCGGACCTCGGCTTCCTGCCCGGCTCCGTGGGCCTCCTCCCGGGCGAGTCCTGCGAGGAGTGCCTCCAGGGGGACCAGGACGCGCCGGTGCTCCTGTATTGTACCTCCGGACGCAGGAGCCTGACCGCCGCGCAGGCCCTCCAGCAAGGCCGCCCCGGCGCCGTGTTCAGCCTGCAAGGGGGCGTCCTCGCGTGGCAGGAGGCGGGGCTCCCGACCTGCGGCGTGACCCCCCCCGAGGACCCGCCCCGGCTGGCCTCGCTGGAGCGCTTCCCCCGGCTGCTGCTCTCCTGTTTTGCCGCCGAGACCGTGGAAAATTCCCTCGACGGGAACCCCGCGGCGCACCGCATCGACCCCGCCGCCATCGTGCAGGCCGCCCTCCACGAGCCCCACGTCGTCCCCGACAGCATCCTGGCCATGCTGCGGGCGATCGATCGGGTGGCCGAGATCGCCCGCAGCAACCGCTTCCCGCTGGGGAAGATCGCCGAGAACACCGATCGGCTCCGCACCTCCCTGCTCCGGCTGAAGCACGCGGCGACCTGAAGCGACCTGCACCCCCCTGTCCAATCCGGGACGGCGTCGCCGCTCCCGGATTTTCTCTTTTCGGGACACAGGAAAATCAGGCCTGATTTTGCCCCCCCGGACGTCTCATTCTGGCCTTCTCAAATCGGACGCTGTGCGAAAAAAATGCAGGCAAAATAAGCCTCAAATGCACTTTTCAGGTGTTCGCCCGAGTCATAGAGTCTGCCTGAAGAGTTTGAATTTCGAACATCTCTCCAGGGAGACCGGCGATGCAAAATAAGACAACTGGCAAGGGGTTGGCGTTCTGGCTGCTGGGGGCGAGCGCGCTCCTGGGCACGGGGTGCGGGGGCGGCGAGCTGGTGATCGGCTCGACGGAGAACGCGGCGGGGTCCGCGGCGGCGGGCGCAGGCGGACAAGGGGGCGGAGGGAGCGGGGGCGCGGCCGGCACCGCAGGGACCGCTGGCACCGCGGGGTCGTCGGGGGCGCCGAGCTGCTCGGCGGGCCAGCAGCTCTGCGGCGACGCGTGCACCTCGGTGCAGTCGGACCCGAAGAACTGCGGCGACTGCGGCACCGCCTGTCCGACCGATCAGGTCTGCGCCAACGGCGTCTGCGCGGTGGAGTGCAAGTCCGGGCAGACGAACTGCGACGGGGCCTGCGTGAACCTGCAGACCGACAACACCAGCTGCGGCGCCTGCAACGCGGGCTGCGCGGCGGGCCAGATCTGCCAGGATGGGGTGTGCAAGCTCTCGTGCCAGCAGGGCCTGTCCGACTGCGGCGGGACCTGCGCCAACCTGCAGACCGACCTCTTCAACTGCGGGGCCTGCGGGACGGCGTGCAAGGCCGGCGAGGTCTGTACCGGCGGCGTCTGCGACGTCTCCTGCCAGCAAGGGCTGAGCGAGTGCAACGACTCGTGCACCAACCTGCTCACGGACCCGGCGAACTGCGGCGGCTGCGGTGCCGCGTGCAAGGCCGGCGAGGTCTGCTCGGCGGGCGCCTGCGCCCTGAGCTGCCAGGCGGGTCTCAACACCTGCAACGGGCTCTGCGTCAACCTCACCAACGACAACCTCAACTGCGGCGGCTGCGGTGCCGCGTGCAAGGCCGGTGAGATCTGCAGCAACGGCACCTGCCAGCTCTCGTGCCAGCAGGGCCTGACCGACTGCAGCGGCGTCTGCGAGAACCTGGCGACCAACCCGACGAACTGCGGGGCCTGCGGCAACGCCTGCAAGGCCGGCGAGGTGTGCAGCAACGGCGCCTGCGCCCTCTCGTGCCAGGAGTCGCTGCTGCAGTGCGATGGCCTCTGCGTCAACCCGCTGACCAACAACCTGAACTGCGGGGCCTGCGGCAACGCCTGCGCGGCGGGCCAGGTCTGCAGCAACGGCACCTGCGCCCTCACCTGCCAGCAGGGCCTCACCGAGTGCAACGGCGTCTGCGAGAACCTGCTGACCAACCCGAAGCACTGCGGTGACTGCGCCACGACCTGCGCGGCGGGCCAGGTCTGCAGCGACGGGGAGTGCGCCCTGTCGTGCCAGGATGGGTTGACCGACTGCAACGGCCTCTGCGCCAACACGCTGAGCGACAACGCCAACTGCGGCGCTTGCGGTACCACCTGCAAGCTCGGCGAGATCTGCAGCAACGGCACCTGCGCCCTCACCTGCCAGCAGGGCCTCACCGAGTGCAACGGCGTCTGCGTCAACCTGCAGACGGGCCTCAACAACTGCGGTGCCTGCGGCAACGCCTGCGCGGCCGGCGAGGTGTGCAGCAACGGCACCTGCGCCCTGTCGTGCCAGGCCAGCCTGACCGACTGCAGCGGCACCTGCGCCAACCTGCAGACGGACAACGCCAACTGCGGGGCCTGCGGGACGGCGTGCAAGGCCGGCGAGGTGTGCTCGGCGGGCGCCTGTGCCCTGAGCTGCCAGGACGGACTGAACAACTGCAGCGGCGTCTGCGCCAACTTCAAGACCGACAACGCCAACTGCGGGGCCTGCGGCAACGCCTGCGCGGCGGGCCAGGTCTGCAGCAACGGCACCTGCGCCCTCACCTGCCAGCAGGGCCTCATCGATTGCAACGGCCTCTGCGTCAACCCGCTGGCCAACAACCTGAACTGCGGGGCCTGCGGCAACGCCTGCGCGGCGGGCCAGGTCTGCAGCAACGGCACCTGCGCCCTCACCTGCCAGACCGGGCTGACCAACTGCAGCGGCACCTGCGCCAACACGCTGAGCGACAACGCCAACTGCGGCGGATGTGGCGTTTCCTGCAAGGCCGGCGAGCTGTGCAGCAACGGCACCTGCCAGGTCTCGTGCCAGGCCGGGCTGACCAACTGCAGCGACGTCTGCGCCAACACCAAGACCGACATTGCCAACTGCGGGGCCTGCGGCAACGCCTGCGCGGCGGGCCAGGTCTGCAGCAACGGCACCTGCCAGCTCTCGTGCCAGCAGGGCCTCATCGAGTGCAACGGCACCTGCGTCAACCTGCAGACCAACAACGCCAACTGCGGGGTCTGCGGGAAGACCTGCGCCGCAGGCGAGGTCTGCTCGGCGGGCGCCTGCACGGTCTCGTGCCAGGCGGGGCTGACCAACTGCAACGGCGTCTGCGCCAACCTCAAGACCGACGAGGCCAACTGCGGGGCCTGCGGCACCACCTGCCCGGGCAACACGACCTGCCAGGATGGCCAGTGCAAGAGCAACTGCAAGGCGCCGCTCATCGACTGCAACGGCACCTGCATCGACCCGCGCTTTGACCCGGCGAACTGCGGGGCCTGCGGCACCACCTGCCCCGCCCCGGCCAACGGCTCGGCGGCCTGCTTCAACGGCACCTGCGGCCTCGGCCTCTGCAGCGGCTCCTTCCTGAACTGCGACGGCAGCAACACCAACGGCTGCGAGACCGACGGCAGCCAGAACGGCAACTGCGGCGCCTGCGGGAAGACCTGCGCCGCCAGCGAGGCCTGCTGCGGCAGCGGCTGCAAGTCCCTGCTGACCGACGTGAACAAGGGGCAGACCTGCTGCTCCGGCAAGTGCCTCTCCGCCGGCGAGGTGACCGGCTGCGCTGACTGCGGCAAGGCCTGCGGCGTCGTCTCCGTCGTCGGCGATCAGTTCAGCGGCGGCACCATCGACAACCTGATCGTCAACAACAACGGCATCACCACCAAGCCCGAGGGCTCGCCGGCGCCTGCTTCGCCTTACATCTGGGTGGCGATGCACAACTCCCATCAGGTCAACCAGCTGGATGCCAAGACCGGCGAGCTGATCCGCACGGTCTCCAGCCGTGGCCAGAACCCCTCGCGTGGCATCGTGGCGATCGATGACTCGTTCTGGGTCGGTAACCGCTGCCCTGGTGACCCGAACAACAAAAACTGCTCCAACGTCGCCCAGATCAAGCCCGACGGTACCCCAGGCTGCACCGTGGGCGAGGCCGCCGACGGCCAGCCGTTCCCCTTCGTCCGCGCCCTGACCATCGACGGGGACGGCTTCGTGTGGGTCGGCACCTGGAACGACGCGCGGGCTCACAAGATCGACCCCAAGACCTGCAAGACCGTCATGGATGTGACGCTCTCCAAGAACGGCCAGACCACCAACCCCTACGGCTTCGCGGTCGATAGCAAGGGCATCCTCTGGATGTCCAACCTGGGGTCGGGCCCCATCGCGGGCGTCGATGTCAAGACCGGAGAGATCAAGTTCCAGGTGGATCGGGGCGGTCGGACCCCCTACGGCATCGCCATCGACAAGGAAGATAACGTCTACTTCGGCCAGGTGGGCCCCTGCGACGGCGGCGTGTTCCGCATCGATGCGGTCACCAAGACCATGAGCACCATCAGCGGTGTCGGGACCACCAACTGCTCCTACGGCCTGAACGTCGACATCGACGGGAACATCTGGACCTCCGGCTTCGGTCGTATCAACAAGTTCCAGGGCGGATCTGGCGCGTTCATCGCGTCCTATGTGGCCCCGGCCAACGGCAACGGCGTCGGCGTCGTCGGCGATGCCTACGGGAAGATCTGGGCCAGCGGCTACAGCTCCAGCGGCGTCATCCGGTTCAACAAGGACACCGGGCTGCCCAACGGCGGCACCATCGTCCCTGACATCGACAAGGCGCTGCCGGGTAGCGTCGCCTACAACTACAGCGACTGGGCGGGCCTCGGCCTCCGCACCGCGACCCTGAATTTCCAGAGCGGCAAGTGGACCAAGGACTTCGACAGCGGCAGCGCCACCAGCAACTGGGTCTCCTCGACCTTCCTCGCCAGCTTGCCCCCCGAGACGCAGATCAAGATCTCGTTCAAGGCCTCCAGCGATCTGGCCACCATCGACGCAGGCTCTGCTTGCGGCCCGTTCTTCAACAGCCCCATCGACCTGAGCGCCTGCAACTTCACCAACAAGCGCTACCTCCGGGCCATCGTCGAGCTGAACACCAGCGACGCAGCCATCCAGCCCGTGCTGCAGAACCTGTTCGCTTACTTCCAGTGAACCGGTAGCCAGCCTCGCCGGGGGGCGAGGCCAGCAGGGGGCTCACTTCGCGTCTGCGCAGCAACGGAAGCCGATATCAGGCCCCGTGGTGTCCTGCGTGACGAGGTACCCCTTCGAGTCGCAGGCGCTGTCGTGGAGCGTCATGTTGTACGTCCCACCGCGGACCACCCGCCGCTCCCGGATGTCTGGGCCGCTCGTCAGCTCACCGACGTTACCGGTGAGGTCGTAGGCCCCCGTCGCGCTCACGCAATCCGCCTTGCTACCCGTTAGGGTCGCTTTCTTCTTTCCGCCGTCGGACGCCTTCCAGTCCCAGCACCGTGTTTCTTGATACTGGTCTCCGTAACAGTAGAAATCATGGTGCTCCTGCTTCGGTACACCGCGACAGGCTGCCGCCCACTCATCATGCTTGCAGAGCCGCTTACCCGCGTTCTTGCAGGCCACCTCCGCCTGCGCCAGCGTCACCCCGGTCAGCGGCATCTTGCCCTTCTCGGAGCGCGCGACCACCGTCGTCCCCTTCCCATCCGGTTGTCCAAGCACCCCGGGTCCGGCCGAGGCCTCCCAGGTATCAATACACCCACCCACCATCGGGATCGGGACCATCCGATCGGGGCATTTCCCATGCGGAAAAAACGATGCGGAAGGAGCAGGGGCGGCAGGAAGCGCTGCGGCGGAGGCTCCCGCCGTGGCCGAAGAAGACCCGGCCGAGATCGCGGAGGAGACGGCAGAGGTCACACGGGCTGGGGGTGGCTCGGGGGGGCTCTTGGACTCGCAAGCCACGAGCACCAGCGCAGCCCCCATGTTCAACGCCAACCACGTTATGCGTACAGCGCGGACTGTCTTCATGACGGAGGATTCAACCCCATCTTGCCAAGTTCTTCGAGGTAAAATCTCCTTACATAGACGTCTCATTTCGATACCGACCTCAAAGCAACCCGCGGTTGCGGAGCATCGGGGTCGGGTCCGGGTCGCGGCCCCGGAACTCGCGGAACAGGGCCGCCGGGTCGGCGCCGTTGCCGCGGCTGTAGATGACGGCGCGCAGCCGCGCCGCGGTGGGCTCGTGGAAGATGTCGCCAGCGTCCAGGAAGGCCTCGAAGGCGTCATGATCGAGGACCGCGGCCCACAGGTACACGTAGTAAGCGGCGGCGTAGTCGGACCCGGAGAACAGGTGGAGGAAGTGGGGCAACCGGTGGCGCATCACGATCTGGGGCGGCATCCCGAGGCGCTCCAGCTCTTCGCGCTCGAAGGCCAGCGGGTCCAGCTCGCCGGCGTCGGGGCGGCCGTGAATCGCCAGGTCCACCAGCGCCGACGCGGTGTACTCGACCGAGTCAAACCCCTGGTTGAAGGTCATCGCCGCCCGCAGGCGCTCCACCAGCGCCGCCGGCATCGGCGCCCCGGTCTCGATGTGGCGCGCATGCTCCGCCAGGACCTCGGGCCGCAGGGCCCAGTGCTCCAGGAGCTGGGACGGCAGCTCGACGAAATCACGCAGCACGTTGGTGCCGGCGAGGCGCCCGTAGGTCACGTCCGAGAGCAGCCCGTGGAGCCCGTGGCCGAACTCGTGGAACATCGTCCTCAGGTCATCGATGGACAGCAGCGTGGGCTCGCCGGCGCCGCCCCGGGCGAAGTTGTTGTTGTTGACCACGATGGGCCGCACCTCGCCCTCGGGCCCCTTGCTCTGCTCGCGGAACACGTTCATCCAGGCGCCCCCTCGCTTCGTCGGGCGGGCGAAATTGTCGGCCAGAAACAGCCCCAGGAAGCGGCCGCTCGCCCGGTCCAGCACCTCGTAGGCCGCCACGTCCGGGTGGTAGAGCGCCAGCCCCTGCCGCTCCCGGATGGTCAGCCCGAAGAGGCGCTCGGCCACGGCGAAGAGCGCCCGGGTCATCCGCCCCAGCTCCAGGTACGGCTTCACCTCCGCGTCCTCGATCTGGAAGCGACGGGCCCGCACCTTCTCCGCGTAGTAACGCCAGTCCCAGGGCTCGATCGGCCCTCGCTGGCCCTGCGCCGCGGCCTCCTCCTGCAGCATCGCCAGCTCCTCCGCGGCCCTGCGTCTGGCCGGTCCCCAGACCCGCTCCAGCAGCGAGCGCACGGCCTCCTGCGTGCCCGCCATCGTGTCGCGCAGCGCGTAGTCAGCGTAGCTCCGCGCCCCGAGGAGCCTCGCCAGCTCCTGCCGCAGCCCCAGGATCTTCCGGATCAGCGGCCCGTTCTCGCGCCCCTCGGTCAGCTCCCCGCGGCGTGTCCACGCTCGGAACGCCTTCTCCCGCAGGTCGCGCCGCTCCGAGTAGGTCAGGAACGGGACCACCAGGGAGCGCGACAGGGTGATCAGCGCCTGCCCGGGGCGCCCTCGCTCCTCCGCCGCCGCCCGCGCCGCGCTCACCAGGAACGGCGGCAGCCCCGCCAGCGCCCCCTCCCCTTCCAGCAGGATCTCCACGCTCGCCTCGTCCGCGAGGACATTCTGCGAGAAGCTGGTGCACAGGGTCGCCAGCTCCTCCTGGATCTGCGCCAGCCGGGCCCGCTCCGGCGCCGGGAGCGCCGCGCCCGCCAGCTCGAAATCCAGGAAGGTGCGCTCCACCAGGCGCCGCTCCTCGGGCCCCAGCCCGGCCCGACCCTCGTGCACCGCGGCGACCCGCCGGAACAGGCGCTCGTTCAGGAACAGCGCGCTGTGGTGCGCCGCGAACCGGGGGGCCCACGTGCGCTCGACCTCCTGGAGCTCCGGCGAGGTCTCCGAGGAGGCCAGGTTCCAGAACACACCGCTCACGCGGGCGAGCTGGCGCCCGGAGCGATCCAGCGCCGCGACGGTGTTGGCGAAGGAGGGCGCCTCCGGGTTCGACGCGATGGCCTCGATCTCGTGCCGGTGGGCCTCCATCGCCAGGGCCAGCGCCGGGTCAAAATGTTCGGCCCGGATCAGGTCGAAAGGCGGGATCTGGTGCGGGGTGTCCCAGGCCGAGAGGAGCGGGTTCGAGGGGGCAGGTGCGTTCATCCTGCAACCATCCCTCACGCGGCGTTGCGGATCCAGCAAAGGTGCATCCCAGCGGCGAGGGCTGACAGTACGGGCCCCGGGGGCTAAGCAAGGGGCCCATGAAGATCCTCCTCGCTGCCCCCCTGCTCCTTGCCTTTGCCATCGGCTGCAACGACCCCGCCAAGGACAAGCCCCAGGCCACCACCGACACCGCCAAGGCCGCCGCGGCACCGGTCCAGGGCACCAGCTACGCGTTCAGCGGGGCTGACTCCACCTTCGGCTTCATCGGCGCCAAGGTCACCGGCTCCCACGAGGGGAGCTTCAAGACCTTCCAGGGCAAGGTCGTCATCCCCGGCACCGACATCGAGAAGGGCTCGGTCACCGTCGACGTCGACGCCACCTCCGTCGTCACCGACTCGGAGAAGCTCACCGGGCACCTGAAATCCCCCGATTTCTTCGACACCGAGAAGTTCCCTAAGGCGCGCTTCGAGTCCACCAGCGTCAAGAAGGGCGGCGACGGTGGGGCCACCCATACCGTCACCGGCAACCTCACCATCCGCGGCGTCACCAAGAGCGTCACCTTCCCGGTCAAGGCCCAGCTCAACGGCGATGCCTTCGCCCTCGACGCCGAGTTCAAGATCAACCGCAAGGACTTCGGCATCGTCTACGCCGGCCGCGCCGATGACCTCATCAAGGATGACGTGGTGATCAAGCTGGCGATCAAGGCCAAGAAAGGCTGATCCGCGCCCCCTGGCCGGGCCTCCCGCCGCCCGGCCCCCCGGGGCGCTGCCCCCCGCTCAGCCCGGGTCCAGCGTCATCTTCGGCGTCATCCGCGCCAGGCTCTTGCGGCCTATCCCCTTGACCCGCAGCAGCTCCGAGAATGACCGGAACTTCCCCCGACGCTTCCGCAGCTCCACGATGGCCCGCGCCCTCGCCGGCCCCACCCCCGGCAGCCTGCGTAGCTCCTCCTCGCTGGCCACGTTGAGCACCACGCGGCCGTCCGGGAGCACCCCGGGCGGATTCTGTGGAACTTCCATACTCGCAGCGCCAGGAGGGGGAGCGGGCAGGGGCGCCGAGGGGGCCAGGGGAGAGGGTGAAAGCGAGGCGAGGGGGGCAGCGCCCGGGGAGGAGGCGCCGGGGGCAGCGCTCCGGGCGAGGGGCGGGGCCTGACGGTCCGCCGCGAGGCCGACCGCCGCGAGCGCCAGGAGGCCGCCGAGGGCGGCGATCCCGCGGATCCACAGGCGAGACGGCCCGGCGGCGCTCACAGGGCGGGCTCCGCGGCGTCAGCGTGGCGAGCGGCGCGGGGCGAAGGGGGGGGCGGCCCCTCGTGTTGCTCCGCGTCCCGCGGGGTGTAATCGCGGACCTGGATGCGCCCGTTGCCGACCGGCACCGCCGAGAGCGACAGGTTGATGGAGCCATCCTTGTTGACCGTACCGACGCCGATCCGCGTCCAGTACGACCTGTCGTTTCGTTCCGTGATCAGCCAGACAACCTTCATCTTTGCGCTCTGTTCCATGGTGCATTTCTCCGTGGGTTCGAGGGGCCTGGCGCCGTGCCGTGGCCCGCGACCGCCAGGGGGTTCTGCCAGCGACGTGCCAGCCCCCGGGCCGCCGTCGAGCGCCGTGAATTCACGAAGAAGATCGCCCCTTTTCTGCACCGCGAGGGGCCAGCGAGGTGGCGAGGGGCGGCGAAGGGCTGGCGCGAGGGTGGCGGGCCGCCAGGGGCCCAGGGAGCCTTGGCGACACAAGCTCAGTCGGTCGGCAGGCCGTGGGTGAACAGGTAGTGGTAGTCCTCTGCCAGCAGCGGGACCTTCTTGTCATCGACCGGCATCGCCGCGTCCGAGGCCAGGGACTCGTGAGGGCCCTGGCCCGGCAAGGGCTCCAGCGAGGTCGTGAGGATATGGGTGCCGGAGGCACAGTAATCCGGAGACTGGGTGCCAGCATCCGCGAACGCTCCGAAGGCGCTCATCCCGTAGGGGCCCTCGTAGATCATCCGCTTGAGCCAGAACATGTCCTCCGTGTGCAGCACCCCGAACATCCGCTCTGGCGGGGTCTTTCTCGGCAGATAACACCAGGCCGAAGGCTTGGCGTTCGTCTCGTCCGTCCCCTCGGTGTCGCAGCCGCCCGACAGGAACACGTTGCGGGCCAGCGGCTTGTCCTTGCCCAGGTACCCGGCCATGCGAAGCAAAAGAACGCCTCGAACATCACCAAGGATTCATCCGGAGAACAAGGAACGTCCCG
>JALOQB010000073.1 GCA_025453595.1 Polyangiaceae bacterium | reverse complement strand
CGTGAGCACGATCACCGGGAGGGCCGCGCCGCCGCGGCGCAGCTCGTCGAGGAGCGAGAAGCCGCTGCCGTCCGGGAGGGTGAGGTCCAGGATCACCAGATCCACCCCGCCCCCCGCCAGCCGGGCCCGCGCCAGCTCCAGCGACTCGCATGCCTCGGCGCTCATCCCGTCGCGTCGCAGCGCATAGAGCACCGCGTCCGCGATCGGCTGGTCATCCTCCACCACCAGGACGCTGGGCATGCTTCAGGAGGAGATGCTGGTGGGCGCCCGGTCCGGCGGCGGGTTGCGGCTCATGCGCCCCGACAGCCCCCCGGAGGGCACCGGCGCCGGCGGCTCGTCGATGGTCCCGTCCTCGTGGAACCGCTTGAGCTCCTCGCTCACCTGCCGCAGGTGCCCCTGCTTCACGTGGAAGGGCATGAAGCTGCTCTTGAAGCCCGCCATCACCATCGACTTCAGGTCCTTGAGGCCGATGCCCATCTGGGTGTGGCACAGCCACAGCTCCTTGGAGACCGTGGTGTCGGTCACCAGCCGGTTGTCCGTGTTGATCGTCACACGCAACCCGAGCCCCTGGTAGAGCTTGAGCGGGTGCGCCGCCAGCGTCCGCACCGCCCCCGTCTGCACGTTGCTCGACGGGCAGCACTCGAGGGGCAGCCGGTGGTCGTTCACGTAGTGCAGCAGGTCCCCGTTCTCCCGCAGGCGGCACCCGTGGCCGATCCGGTGGGCCCCGCAGATGTGGATCGCCTGGGCGATGGACTCGGGACCGTAGGCCTCCCCCGCGTGGATCGTCACGTTGATGTTGTTGTCCCGCACCAGCTGGAACGCCGCCCGGTGGTGCTTCGCCGGGTGATCGTACTCGGCCCCGGCCAGGTCAAATGCGACCACGCCGCGGTTCTTGTAGGCGACGCAGAGCTCGGCCATCTCCAGCGAGGTCTCCGGCGAGATGTTCCGGATGCCGCACAGGATCACGTTCGACTCGATCCCGTACTTGGCCTGGGCGGCCCGGAGCCCCGCCAGCACCGACTCGACGATGCTGGTCAGCTTCAGCCCCTTGCGCACGTGCAGCATCGGCGAGTAGCGAACCTCCATGTAGCGGACGTTCTCGCGGGCGGCGTCCTCGGCCAGCTCGAAGGCGGTGCGGAAGAGGGCCTCCTCGGTCTGCATGACGCGCAGGGTGACGTCGAAGGCCTTGAGGTACTCGACGAGGGAGCCGCAGTTTTCACCGAGGTGCATGAAGCGCCGCAGCTCGTCCGGGTCGTCGGAGGGCAGCTCGATCCCGTCCTTGTCGGCGAGGTCCAGGATGGTCTCGAGGCGCAGCGAGCCGTCCAGGTGCACATGGAGGTCGGTCTTGGGTAGGCGCTGGAAGAACTCGAGAGGTAGCTTCTTTTCCATGGCCCACGCTAGCATACCTCCGTGAACTCGGCTCCGATCTCCCTCGGCTCGCTGCTCAAGGGGCTGCTGCGGCCCCCGGCGTACCTGCGCCCCTCGAACATCGACGACAGCACCTGGCGCGAC
The DNA here is from genome assembly GCA_025453595.1 of Polyangiaceae bacterium. Taxonomy (GTDB): domain Bacteria; phylum Myxococcota_A; class Polyangia; order Polyangiales; family Polyangiaceae; genus JANWXX01. The sequence goes on along the minus strand of JALOQB010000073.1, from coordinate 28,085 downwards.
GTGGTCGGCCAGGGGGTGGTGCGCCGGGCGATGCCGGTCCGGCTGCGCGAGGGGGTGCTGACGGTGCGGGTGGCGTCGTCGGCCTGGGCGCAGCAGCTCTCCATGCTTCGAGAAGATCTGTGCCGGCGGCTCACCGAGCGAGGCTACAAGGTCCAGGACATCCGGTTCAGCGTGGGCCCGGTGATGCCTCCCCGGCGCCTGGCTGGCTCCTCGATCTTTGTGCCCTACCTCCGGCCGGTGCCGCTGCCCCCTCCGCTGGAGCGGGTCATCGCGCTTGTGGAAGACCCGGCCCTCCGGATGACCCTGGCCCGGGCCGCCTCCGCCAACCTGGCCTGGCAGCGCTCGGTGACCGTCGAACCCCCGCTCCGTAGCCCGCTCCCGGGGCTGCTGCCTCCCACCACCGGGGAGCCCCCCGGTCGCGGCGGCTGATCGCAAAAGAGTACGCCGCAAGGGGCCTCCCTGGGGCTACCCTGGGCGGCCCATGGCGACCCTCCAAGGCAAGACCCTCTTCATCACCGGCGCCAGCCGGGGCATCGGCAAGGCCATCGCGCTCCGGGCGGCGCGCGACGGCGCCAACATCGTCATCGCCGCCAAGACCGCCGAGCCTCACCCCAAGCTCCCGGGCACCATCTTCTCCGCCGCCGAGGAGATCGAGGCCGCCGGCGGCAAGGCGCTGCCGTTGATGGTCGACATCCGCCACGAAGATCAGGTGCTCGACGCGGTGCAGAAGGCCGTCGAGCGCTTCGGCGGCATCGACGTCCTGGTGAACAACGCCAGCGCCATCAGCCTCACCGGCACCCTCGAGACCCCCATCAAGCGCTTCGATCTGATGCACCAGATCAACACCCGCGGCACCTTCCTCTGCTCCCAGGCCTGCCTGCCGCACCTCAAGAAATCCTCCAACCCCCACATCCTGACGCTCTCGCCGCCCCTCAACTTCGAGGCCCGCTGGTTCGCGCCCCACGTGGCCTACTCCATCGCCAAGTTCGGCATGAGCCTCTGCGCCCTCGGCATGGCCGAGGAGCTCAAGCCCAGCGGGGTCGCCGTGAACACCCTCTGGCCCCGCACCGTCATCGCCACCGCCGCGGTGCAGAACCTGCTCGGCGGCGACGAGGTCATCCGCAACAGCCGCACCCCGGACATCATGGCCGACGCGGCCCACGTCATCCTCACCCGCCCCAGCCGCGAGTGCACCGGCCACTTCTTCGTGGACGAAGACCTGCTCCGCGAGGAAGGGGTCACCGATTTCGAGAAATACCTCGTCACCCCGGGCACCACGCCTTACCCCGATTTCTTCCTCTGATTCTCACCGCAGGACTCACGCATGCGTTCTCCTGACGACGGCATCGACCCCGAGATCGCCGAGGCCTTCGACTACCTGCCCGACGGCGAGCTCGAGGCGATGCCGGGCCTCTCCCTCTCCCAGACGACCCGCTTCTTCTCCCTCGCCCGCAAGGTCTACCGGCGCACCTGCGATCAGGCCCTGGGGCTTCATCACCTGCCGATGGGGCCGGTCATCCTGGTCGCCAACCAGGCCGGTCAGTTCCCCTTCGATGCCATCTCCATCGCCGTGGCCTCCCTGCTCTACGCCAGCCCGCCCCGGCTCCTCCGGCTCCTGCGCCCCGGGAGCGGTCGCTTCCCCATCCCCGCGGCCCTCACCGAGGCCGGCATCACCCCGGTCACCGAGGTCGCCGGCTCCACCTTGCTCCGCGAGGGCCACGCCCTGCTCTCCTTCCCCGAGGGCCTGCTGACCCCAAGCAAGATCGTCCGCGACCGCAGCCGCCTGCTGCCCTTTGCCCTCGAACCCTTCCGCCTCGCCATCCAGCACAAGGCCACCCTCGTCCCGGTGGCGGTCCAGGCCATCATCCCGGTCCTGGGCCCGGTGCCCTTCTTCCCGCTCCCCTCGCGCCTGCTCATCACCCTGGGCCAGCCCATCGAGTCCCTCGGCGACGAGCGCCCCGACGGCCTCGCCGCCGCCCTCCAGGCCCGCATCCAGCGCATGCTCCACGCAGGCCCCCCGCTGCTCCGCTGATGGCCCTCTCCCTGCCTCGCTCCCGGGCCCTCCGCCTCCGCGCCAGGGCCGCCCGGCTCGACCGTTCCGCCTCCTCACCCGAGGCGGTGGTCGAGGCCCTCACCGCCCTCCACGCCACCGACCCGGCCACGCTTCACCTCTCGGTCTGGGCGCGTCTCCCCCTGCGCTCCGTGGCGGCCTCGGTGCTGGCCACCCGCGCCGCCCTCCAGGATCGGCGCTCCGTCGCGCGCATCCTCGCCATGCGCAGGACCCTCCACGTCGTCCCACGAACCCTCGTCCCGGCTTCCCTGGCCCTCGCCCGCGCTCGCCTCGATGGCCCCCAGCGCAAGCGCCTGGAACCGCTGTTGCTGGCCTCCGGGCTCGCGTCCCCCCGGTCCCTCCAGGCAACCACCGAGCGCATCTTCGAGGACGTGCTCTCTGCTCTCGATGGTGTCGATCTTGACACCGATGCGCTCGGGGAGCGCGCCCCGGTGCTGCAGACCCGGTGCCTCGTGGGGGAAGGGAAGTCCTACGCCACCGAGGTGCCCCTTGGCCGCGTGGTCCTGGAGGCCATGGGCAACCTGGGCCTGCTGCTCCGGGCCCGCGAGGTGGGCGGGTGGCGCCAGGGACGGTGCACCTGGGCGCGGGTCGATCAGTGGTACCCGGGGCTTGCTATCCCTCCTCCCCGCGAGGCCTACCGCGACCTGCTGCGGGCGTGGCTGCGTTCCTTCGGGCCTGCGACCCCCGCGGACGCAGCCTGGTGGCACGGCCTGCCGGCGCGCGACATCACCCAGGCCCGCCGCGACCTGGGGGCGGAGGTCCAGGAGGTCGCGATCGAGGGGTTCGCCGGGCCCTTCTGGATGCTCGCAAACACGGCCCTCGACGGCCTCGACCAACCCCTGGGGGTCTCCCTTCTTCCGGGCCTCGATCCATCCATCATGGCCTGCAAGGAGCGCTCGCTCTTCCTTGAACCAGGCTGGTACGAGCAGATCTTCGATCGGAACGGGAACGCCGGGCCCACGATCTGGCTGGACGGTCGTGTCGTGGGGGGCTGGGCCTGCGACCCCTCCGGCCAGGTCGTGACCCGCGCCCTGGAGCCGCTGGGCAAGAGGGAGCAACGCGCCATCGACGAGGCTGCCTCCGAGCTTGCGCAGGCCCTCGCCGGCGAGCGCGTCCAGCCTCGCTTCCCGGTGCCGCTCAGCAAGGAGCTGGGAAACGGCCCTCCCGATCTGCCGGTACGGTGAAGGTTCTCCGCTGGAGCGATGCGCGCGAAGCATGGGAGGCCTCGGCGGGGAGGGTCTCCAAGGCCAAGAATGCGTGCCGTGGACGGTCCCGCGAGCAAGGCTGACGACTCGACCGTCAAGGTCATCCTGGCAGCGCGCGTCTCCCGGGGGCCGCGGCTGTGGTAGGGGTAACGCCATGCTGAAGCGGCTGAAGATCCATCGGTTTCGTACGGTTCGCCCGGGGACAGAGCTGGTCTTCAACGCTGGCTTCAACGTGCTGCTGGGGCGCAACGGCTCTGGCAAGACCTCGCTGCTGGATCTGATCTCCCGGGTGCTGCGCGCCGACTTCTCCGATCTTCGGGAGGAGGAGTTCGACATCGAGTGGGAGATGGAGTGGACTGGCAAGAGCAAGCTCCAGGCGCACTTCATCAGCAAGAGGGCCCCCCTGGATGTGGATAAGGCTTTGCCTCGGAGGGAGAACAACCCAGTGCCACGGCTCCACGTGATGGCATCCAGCGCGGCTTCTGAAGAGAAGATCGAGTTGAAGGTTGATGGGCCTTCAACACGATTCCATGCGGACCAGCAACAGGGATGGCAAAAGGGAGCTTCCGTGGATCTTTTTCTTCCTGGGATGTTCTGGACGATCGTACGTACTGTCCGGGCAATAGGTGGTAATTGGTTTAAACATTTCATTTACTATCAATCGATTGGAGATCCAGCATATCGGTTCGATGAAGCCCTCGAAACATTCGAGAGGATTACAGAATCGCGGGATCAGGCTAGGCGGAGAAGCTCCATTTCGGAGCCGATCTACCGTGAGGTATCATGGGACTTTCCTGGGTCTTTGAGTTCAGAATCGTTCACGTCGAGCAGTGCGCCATTTAATCCAGTTTCCTATGTTGTTACCCAGCCACAACCCGGTCAGTCACGAGTTCCTGTGGAACTGGGTGGCAGCCAGTACCTGAGGCATCTGGCCGAGTACACGGGGCTTCAAGGGTTCTCGATGTCCCTTGCGGTGGAAGGGAGCTACCGGATGTCGCTGGGAGAAGGACGAGAAGCCCTCTGGTGGCGCTTTGGGGCGGCAGAATTTCTGTTCACCGAGCCCGGGGGCGTGACGTTCACCCACCGCGATCTGAGTTTTGGTCAGAAGCGGCTGCTGGCGTTCCTCTACTACCTGGACGCCAACGACCATTACGTGATCGCGGACGAGCTGGTGAACGGGATGCACCACAGGTGGATCGAGATCTGCCTGAACGGGATCGGTCAACGACAGGCCTTTCTGACCAGCCAGAACCCGCTGCTGCTGGACTACATCCCGATCGGATCTGTCGAGGATGCACGCAGGACCTTTCTTCAATGCAGAACCGAGCGAGACGGGGATCGTTCGGAGTTTGTCTGGTCGAACCTCTCGAACGAAGACGCGGAGGATCTGTTCCACGATCAGCAGGTAGGGATCCAGCAGATCGGGGAGATCCTGCGGGTGCGTGGGCTCTGGTGATGGCCTTCTCCTTCTCTGGTTCACTGCTTGTGATCACCGAGGATTCAGGCGGGAAGGGTCACGAGACGGTCGTCGAGATCCTGAAGCGCATGCTCCGTCTGGTTGTGGTCGACTACCAGACCCACCGGCTCCACTTCGAGCCCCGGTACCAGGACGCTCAGGATGCCGTTCGTGGCCCTCGCTGGAAGAGCACCAAGCCCCAGGATGCACGCGCTCTGACCGAGCTGTACAGGACCATCGCGACCAGGCTTCTCCAGGACCATCACTTCGTGTTCTTTCACATCGACGGTGATCGCCCCTGGTCACAGCAGGAGACCAGCGAAAACGTCAAGAAATACCGCGAGATTGTCCTGACCCGGGTGCGTCAGATGCTGGAACAAAATCGCCCCGGAGAAGCTGAGCGGTACCTCCAGCGGCTGTTCCTGCTCGCCCCCTTTTACAGCATCGAAGCGTGGACCTACCAGAACACAGAAGCGGCGGTGAAGCTGTGCCAGCTCCACCACCAAGGCCGAGACTCCGAGCACTTCCGGGCGTGGAGCCTGGATCGAGCCGCCCTCGATGAACTCGAGAGACCAAAGGAAAAAACCTGCTTGCGAGACGAGCACAACCTGACCCTGGCGGGCCCCGGTTACCCTGCTGACGATGTGTATTATGCAGAGAAATCCTATTCCAAATGCGTGAATGCATTGATGGCAAGCAAGGAGCTTGAGGCTCTTTTGCAGAGAACAAAGAATACGTTAACCGAAAGAATGATGGGGTCTCCAGAGGGGCAAGGCCTGTTGAAGCTGGAGCAACTTTGCCCCGCAGGGTTGCTTTCCTGGGTCCGGGGGCGTTCTCCCTGGCAGCAGGGGGTTCAGGCCGAGCGACGCTCCCGCCGGAGGCCTGTCGAGCGCAGCACCGCTTCGGCGGTGCGCAGGCCCCCGATGGCCGTCGCCAGGGTGCTCTGGCCGGGGAACACGCTGTCCCCCACCAGCCAGAGCTGCTCCTCCGCCTCGAAGGGCCCAAGCTGGGTGTACTGCCCCAGACCCGCCCGCCGGGGCACCCCGCCCACCAGGCCCCCGGGCCGCAGCGTGAAGCGCTCGAAGGTGCGGGGGGATGCGGTCATCTCCAGCACCTTGCTTGACCAGAGCTCCGGTGCACGCCGCGCCAGCGTCGCCCGCATCGCGTCCTGGACCCCCGCCAGGAAGACGCCTCGCTCCTGCTCCGGCAGCGCCCGCAGGTGCGCCGCGTCCACGTGCGTCGAGCAGGTCACCGTGCGCCGCCCCTCGGGCCCTCGTTCCTCGCTCACCCCCGAGATGGAGGCGAAGACATGGTTGCCGTGAATGTATGGAAGTTCCGGATGATCGACGAGCTCAAGGTGGTGGGCCTCGGTGCGCAGCGGCGCGTCGCGGGGGAGCGCCAGGTAGAGCATCGCGGCGCCCCAGCCCGCCTCGACCTTGCGGCCCAGGGCCTCGGCCCGCGGGGACGGCCGCCGGAGCAGCCCCGGGAGCGCCTGCGGCAGCACGTTGGCCACGAGCGCCGGGGCCCGGAGCGAGCCCTTGCGTGTCCGGACTTTCCATAGAGAACCGTCGCGCTGCGCCTCGACGACCCGGTCGCTGAAGCGCACCTGGCCCCCGAGGGAGCGGACGGCGTCGACCATGGCGTCGGCGAGGGCGCCGATGCCGCCGTGAACGTGGCGGGTGCCACGGAAGTAGTAGTCGAGGGTGGAGAGGGCGAAGGGGGCCTCGGCCTCGGCGGAGGAGGTCTGCACGGTGATCTGGAGGGAGGCGTCGAGGAACTGGCGGAGCGGCTCGCAGGCGCCCAGGCCGAAGCGATCGAGGACGGCGCGGAGAGGACGGCCGATGCAGGTGAGCAGGGGGAGGTAGTGTCCGGCGCGGGCCGCGTGGCGCAGCACCATGGAGGCAGACCAGGGGGGCAGGAGCGCCGGATCGTCGAGGACCGCCCAGAGCGCGTCGGCGACCTGACGCTGGTAGGCAAAGAAGGCGCGGAGGGGCGCCTCCGGGACCCCGGGGAGCGCCGCCAGCGCCGCGAGCATGCGGTCCCGGTCCGGCGGGATGGCCAGGGAGAAGGCGCCGGTGCGGAGCTCGACCGTGGGGTCGATGGTGGTCACCGTGACGGGCATGCGATGACGCTCGATCCAGCGGGCGAAGGGCTGGCCCGGATCGAAGCCGGAGAAGAGGGTGGCTCCGGCCTCGAAGCGGTGCCCGTGGCGCTGGAAGGTGCTGGCGCACCCTCCTGGGTACCGGAGCGCCTCGCAAAGCACGACCCGGGCCCCGGCCTCGGCCAGCCCCAGCGCCGCGCCCAGCCCCCCGAACCCCGCGCCCACCACGATCACATCGGCCTGGCTCTCGCTGCTCTCCGCCATCGTCGCCCCTCGGATGCCGCGGCGGCGCCCCCGGTTCTTCAGCGGAGCCCGAACCAGGCCCCGGCGCAGCTCAGGATCAACGCCACCGGGGCGCAGGCGATCACCACCGCCAGCACCACCGGGGCCGCCACCCCCATCACCAGGCCCAGCCCCACCAGCGCCAGCACCGAGGCCAGCGCCGGCTCCAGCAGGGTGCTCACCCCGCTCGCCCTCGTCACCAGGAACCCCGCCGTCGGGAACGCCAGCAGGCCCGCGCTGATCAGGAAGAGCACGGGCTTGAGGGAGGCGTTGCTGGTCTCCTCGATCAGCGCAAAATCGACCCCCAGGTAGTTCCCCAGGAGCACCGCCCCGACCAGCGCGCAGAGCAGGCTCCCCTGGTTGACCAGGACCCCTACCAGCACCCACCGCAGCTTGACCGGCGCGTCCTTGCGCGCCAGCAGCTCCCGGAGGTCGACCCCGGCGCCTGGGCCGACCCTGCGCAGCCGCATCTTCGCCGCCCCGGGCCGCAGCGTGTCCCGGGCGAGCACCGCCAGCAGCAGCATCCCTGCCAGCAGCACCCCGACCGCCGCCAGCGCCGCCCCTCGCTGCTGCGCCACCAGATAGGCCACGACGCCGTCCAGCACCACCGACGCCAGCCACGCCGGCAGGAAGCCCGACCGCGGGTTGCTCCGCTGGTACGAGCGCCCCAGCATGAAGGCCCAGGGCGACGACACCAGCAGCTGCGCAGGCATCGCCAGCAGCAACCCTGCCACCTGCATCCCGCTCAGCCCGGGCACCATCAGCAGCGTGTGCAGGGCCCGTTGCAGGCCAAAGATGCCCGACACCACCGTCACCGCGGTGATCGCCTCCAGCGGGCCCCGCAGCTCGCGCCTCGTGAACGCAGGCCACAGCGCCGCCAGCTTCGCCCCCTCGCCCAGCGGCCCCCACAGCCCCAGCGCCAGGTACAGCGGGACCACCCCCTCGGGCGCCCCGCTCAGGCTGAGTCCCCATCGTTGGAACAGCAACGAACCCAGCCCGAACAGCGCTCCCCAGAGCGTCACCCGCAGCACCGCCCCCCGGTGCAACCTCGGGCGCCGCGTCACCAGCCACCCCAGCCCCAGCGCGGCCTGGACCAGGATCCCCAGCAGCGCTCCTGCGACCCCGAGCGCCCCGGTCATCGCTAGAAATGCAGCCCCAGCACCGCCGACCCCACCACCGCCAGGCCCAGCTGGGAGCTCTTGGGCGAGCCCTCGAAGGCCGGTCTCCCCAGCGACACCAGCTCGACCGAGGCCAGGCCCCCCAGCGAGAAATGGTTGGACAGGTAATACGCAACCCCTCCCCCCAGCACCACGTCAAACCCCCGCACCCGCTCCTTCACCCCGAGCAGCGCCGCGTACCCGCCGCCCAGCCAGAAATAAGGCTCAAGGTTCCCGTAGGGTATTCGTAGACCCACCTCGCCCCCCACCGAGAGAAACTGGCTATCCGGGAGCCAGGCGGTCCGGGCGCGGGCCCCCACGTTGAGGGTATAGAAGCGACCCCCCAGGAAGATACCGCCCCCGGGGCCCACGCCGGAGGCCTGCTTGCCGCCGGTCAGCAGGGGGCCGCCGCTCTTGCTGAGGGTGTCGGCGCCCAGCCAGAAGATGCCCCCCTCGGCGCCGAGGTAGAACCACTCGAGGCCCCGCCCCGAGTCGGACTGCTCGGCGCGCCGCAGGTCACGCTCGGTCTTGCCTCCGCCAGGGCGAAGGCCCGGGGTGCCAGCCCCCGCCGGGGCAGCGCCAGGGGCCCCGTAGGTGGGGGCTCCGTGGGTCGGCGCCCCCGGTTGCCTTGGCATCTGGGCGGAGGCCGCCGAGGGGGCCAGCAGGAGGGCCAGCGGGAGGGCCGCGAGGGGCCTCACCACGAGCCCTCGCGAGGCTCGCGGGTCGGGGGGAGTTCGAGGGGCATCAGCTCCGGGTCGATCGGTTCACCCGGGATGCGGAAGGAGCCGTCGAGCCACTGCATCAGATCGATGGACCGACAACGCGCGGAGCAGAAGGGGAGGTGAGGGGACTTCTCCGTGGGAACGGGCCCCTTGCAGGATGGGCAACGCACGGCGCGAAGCGTAGCAGCAACTCGGCCCATCCACCGCCAAAAAGGCCACGCCCCCGCCGGGGAGGCGAGGGCGCGAGAGGCGAGGCCGCGGGGCTCAGGAGGCCGGGGGCGTGTCGTCGTGGCGGCGGCGCGAGAAGCGCAGCACAAGCTGCAGGGTTGTCTCGCCGACCCCGAGGAGGACGTAGACCGCCAGCAGCCACACCAGCACAAAGGCGGGCTTGAGCATCGCCGAGATGAGCACCGACGAGATGGCCACGAGGGAGACGAAGAGGAGCGTCCGGGTGTTGGGCTTCACGTCCTTGAAGGAGCGGAACTTCACCGTCGAGACCATGAAGAACGACAGCGCCAGGGTCACCCCCAGCATCCCGGCCGAGAAGCGCGGCGCCCCCAGGTCAAAGCCCGCCGCGTGGTTCGCCAGCACGATGCTCATCAGGATGCTCGCGGCCCCCGGGATCGGCAGCCCCAGGATGTACTTGCTCGGCTTCGACGGCTGGCCGTTCTCGCCCATGCTCAGCACGTTGAAGCGCGCCAGCCGGATCGCCCCGCAGGCCACGAACAGGAAGGCCCCGACCAGCCCCGCCGTCCCCAGGCTGTGGAGCGACCACTGGTACACCAGCAGCGCCGGCGCCACCCCGAACGAGATGACGTCCGCCAGCGAGTCGATCTGCAGCCCGAAGGCGCTCTGCGTCTTCGTCATCCGGGCCACTCGACCGTCGAGGATGTCGAAGAACATCGCGAAGATCAGCAGCAGCGCCGCCGCGCGGAAGTCTTCGTCGGAGCGCGCCGTCGCCGATCGACGGATGCTGTCGAACCCGCAGAACACGCTGGAGAGCGTGATCATGTTGGGGAGCAGGAACAACGTCTTGCGCAGATCGATCTTCTTTCGGGGACGAACCATCGGTTGCTCCTGCTCCTGCCTCGGTAAAAGAGCCCGCCCACGCTAGCCAACCCCCTGGCTCTTGCCAAGCTTTTGGCCGCCGGCAGCGCCCTCGGTTATGGTGCAAAGGTGCACTTCTCGTACCAGCTCCCCGCCTTGCTCGTCGTCGCCCTGACGGGGCTCGGCTGCAGCGCCCACCGCGCCGCCGCCGACCAGCACTACGAGGCCATGAAAGCCGACATCACCAGGCTCCAGGCCGACCAGGACCGCATCCTGGAGCGTCTGGACGGGCTGGAAGCCAAGAAAGCCGGTACGCCCGGCGAGGAAAAATCCGCCGCCGCTGGCGAAAAGCCGCCGCTCAAGGTCGTGGTGTTGCAGCCCGACGGAGAGGGCGAGGACGAACCCAGCGAAATCGACGGACCGGAAGGCAACGACGCACCGCGAACGGTGCTTCGCGCTCACGGGGCCGAGGCCGAGGGCAAGGACGGGAAGGGCAAGAAGGCGAAGCGCGACGGCGGGAAGCCAGAGGCGGACGCCGAGCGCGACTACCAGGAAGCCCTGGAGCTGGTGCGGAAGAAGCAGCACCGCCGGGCCCTCGAGGCGCTGACCGCCTTCCAGGTGCGGTACCCGGCGAACCCACGGATCGACGTGGCCCTCTTCTGGATGGCCGAGAGCTACGCCGCCCTCGGGGACCCGGAGAAGGCCACCGAGCACTACGAGGCCGTGGTCGCCCGCTTCCCCCAGGGCTCCAAGACCCCGGACGCACTGCTGCGCCTGATCCAACTTCACAAGAAACGCGGGGCTGACGACAAGGCCCGCGAGCTGAGCAACCGGCTGCGGAGCGATTTCCCCCAGAGCGACGCCGCTCGCCGCGCCCCCAAGGAGTGAGCTCGATGACGTCCCCCAGGCCTACCCACCTGCTCTGCGCGCTCTCCCTCTCCTGCGCGCTCCTCGGCCCCTCCCTCGCTGGCGCCCAGCAGCCCCCGCCGGCCCCGCCCCCCGCCGCCCCCACCACGACCCCCGTGGACCCGGGCCCGCCCCCCCTGGTCCCGCCGGACAACTTCAACATCCCCTCCACCTCGACCCCCTCGGTCCGCGGCAACAGCAAGGCCGGCGGCATCTTCGCCCACGAGGTCACCCCCGCCCGGGTCCCCTCGCTCCACGTCGTCCGCCGCGGCGACACCCTCTGGGATATCTCGGATTACTACTACCGAAACGCCTGGATGTGGCCCAAGATATGGAGCTACAATACACAGATCCAGAACCCCCACTGGATCTACCCGGGCGACCAGGTGCGGCTGCGGAACGACGGCGGCGACGACCGGGCGGTGCAGTCCATCGGCAGCATCGTCAACCGCCGCGCGTCCATCCCGATGGACACGGTGTTCCTGCGGGACAAGGGCTTCATGGACGACCCGCGGCGGGACGTGTGGGGCGTCATCTCCGGCAGCCCCGAGGATCGCATGCTCCTCTCCGAGGGGAACGTGATCTACATGGAAATCAAGGACGATCACGAGCCCAAGGCCAACCAGGAGCTCTCGATCTTCCGCCCCGCGCGCAGCGCCGGCAAGGGCGCAGCGGTGCAGATCCTCGGCACCGTGCGTATCGAGACCTTCGACCAGAAGAAGAAGATCGCCCGCGGTCGCATCACCGAGAGCCTCGACGCCATCGAGCGCGGCGCCAGCATCGGCCCCATCGGCCGCCGCTTCGACGTCGTCCCCCCGGTGCGCAACAAGAACGACGTCGTCGCCCGCGTCGTCATGAGCGTCTACCCCCACGCCTACCACGTGCAGAACCAGGTGGTCTTCATCGACAAGGGCTCGGACGACGGGCTCGCCCCGGGCAACCGCCTCTTCATCCTGCGCCGCGGCGACGGCTGGCGGCCCACCCTCGGCGGCACCAGCGACCTCGCCGACAAGCGCATCCGGGACACGGAACAGCTCGGCCCCGAGACCGAGTCGGTCCGCGGCACCGAGAAAGACAACAGTTACCCCGACGAGATCGTCGGTGAGCTGCGCATCCTCCGGGTCCGGGAGAAGAGCTCGGCCTGCCTCGTCACCACCTCCCGCGTGGAGCTGGTGGACACGGACCTCGCCGTCGCTCGCAAGGGCTACTGAACCCCCGTTGCATCCCGCCTCCACCTGCGGCACCCCTCCTCGCCATGACGGTGCGCGCGACCTGGCAGGGGGGTGGTGAGGGCTGGAGCATCCTGGTCCACGGGGGCGCCGGGTTCATCCCGCCCGAGCGCCGCGAGGCTCACGCCGAGGGCTGCCGCCTCGCCGCCCGCGCCGGCGCCCTGGTCCTCGCCGCGGGGGGCTCGGCCCTCGACGCAGCCCAGGCCGCCGTCGAGCTCCTCGAGGACGACCCGCGCTACAACGCCGGGACCGGCGGTAGCCTCGACGAGCACGGCGAGCTGCGCCTCGACGCCTCCCTCATGGATGGCGCCACCCTCGCCGCCGGCGCCGTCTGCGCCCTGCCCCCCTTCTTTCACCCCATCGCCGTCGCCCGCGCCGCGCTCCGTGATGGTCGCCACGTGCTCTACGCCGCCGAAGGCGCCGCCCGCTTCGCCCGCCTCGCGGGCTTCGAGCCCGCGCCGCCGGACCGGATGATCACCGACGCCGCCCGCGCCCGCCTGGAGGCCACCCGCCAGGGCCAGGACGGCAACTGGGCCGGCGGCACCGTCGGCGCCGTCGCCCGCGATCTCGCCGGCCACGTCGCCGCCGCCACCAGCACCGGCGGCACCGTCGGCAAGCGCCACGGTCGTGTCGGAGACTCCCCGATCCTCGGCGCCGGTACCTACGCCGACGACCTCGCCGGCGCGGCCTCCGGCACCGGCGAGGGCGAGGGCTACCTGCGCCTCGCCGCCTGCCTCCGCGCCTGCCTCGCGCTCCAGCAGGGGAGAGAACCCCTGGATGCCGCCGTGGAGACGATCCGCATGCTCCGGGAGCGGGTCAACGCCAGCGGGGGCATCATCCTGGTGGCCCCCGACGGGCGCCTGGCGCTGGCGCGCAGCACCGAGGCCATGAGCTGGGGCGCCTGCTGGGGCTCCCTCGATCAGCTCACCGGCGGCTGCTGACCAGGATCGTGAACTGAACGCGGCGGTTCTTGCGGCGCCCCTCCTCGCTGTCGTTCGGGGCGAGGGGGGCCGCAGGACCAAGGCCTCGCGCGCTCAGCCTTGACGCATCGATGCGGCCTCGCTCGATCAGCCATCGCTTCGCGGATTCTGCTCGCTGCAGCGAGAGGGTCTGGTTGAAGGAGGTGTCCCCCACCGGATCAGAGTGCCCTTCGATCTGGATCTGCTCCAGCTCCGGGTGCACCCGGAGCAGCGCCGCGACCCTCTGTAGCTGAGCGATGGCATCCCCCGTGAGCACGCTGCTCGCGCGCCCGAACAGGATCACCTCCAGGATCTTCACCGGTGGGGATGGAGGGGGGAGGCACCCCGGATCCTCGGCGCTGAGGCCCGGATCTCGCGGGCAAACCTGCCGGGGCGCCGGCGCAGGTGGGGGCTCTGGCCGCCGAGGAGGCAGCGGTGGGCAGCCGTGACGAGCGCTCTCCCGGCTCGAAACCCCAGGGGTCAAGGGGCAGCGGTCTTCCCGGTCCGGGATCGCGTCTCCGTCCTTATCTGGGTCCTCTTGACAGCCATGGCGTGCCGGATCTTCGCTCGGTATTCCTGCAAATTCAGGGCAAGCATCCTCCTGGTTCGGGATCCCATCCCCGTCCCTGTCGCGTTCCTCGATCGAGACCCCCTGGGCCACCTGCAGCGTGAGCAAACCCCGGTACCCAGGGGTCCCCGGGCCAGAGGTCAACCCGGGCCCTGCCGCTGCACCCACCGCCAGGAGCGCTCCACCAGGCCCTGCCCGGCGTAGCTGCAGGCCCAGGAGCCCCTCCAGTGGCGTGGAAGGGCCCCGGCCTGTCAACGTGTGGCTCCCCTGAACCTCGGCCGAGAGCAGGACCGCCAGTGGCTCCTTCCCCCGGGAAAGCAAGGGAATTCGGTACGCCAGGGCCGCCCCGAAGGAGGCCGCCGGGCCGATGGATCCCTGGTCCCAGCGCTGAGCTGGACGGAGCAGAAGACCTCCGGATCCTCCATAGATCCAGGGTCCCACCGCGCCGCCGAGGGTGAGCCTCGGGTGCCAGCGCACAGCGCCCTCTCCCTGGAGGCTCTCCGGGGATCCGGTGGGGAGCCGGGTGTCCACCTGCAAGGCGACCGAGAGCGTACCTTGCTCCAGCGCCACGAGCCGTAGCCCCAGCCGCAGATCACCCCAGCGACCCGCGGGAGCGATCCCGAGGCGCTGGCGGAGCGAGCTATCCTCACCCTGATGCAGCAGCAGGGGAGCGAGCAGGTTCAGGGTGACGCGGCGCCCTCGCAGGATCGACACCCCCAGGTAGGCCAGATCGCGCCTGGAGAGGACCGGCACCTCGCCCTCGGTGGAGCTCCTGGCGACCAGGACCCGGGTCGTGTCTTCGAGGGTCAGCGCCGCAGCCAGGCGCCAGGGAGCAGGGCTGCGGGGTCGGAGCGGCGGGGGAGGGGCCCCGGAAGGCCCGACACCCGGGACGGAGAAGAAGAGGTCCCCTGGATACGAGGGCTCGGGGGAGGACACATCAAAGCGCGGGGTCTGCGCCAGCGCCGGGCAGCTCGCGCCCAGGAGCACCGTCGTCCCGGAGAGCAGGGCGATGAACCGACGAAAATGGCGCCGCTCACCACGATCTTCAGGGCTTCTTCCTGGCGCACACACCGATCCCAAATTCATCCTTGTATTGACAGGACCCATCCTGGCTGCAATCCCCGTCGTCGCAGCAATACCGGGCGCATTTGCCCGAGAGACAGGTGTGTCCAGGGCGGCAGTTCAGGTTCTTGTTAGCGTCGCAGGCGTCGCACACGGACTCGATGTTGACCGACGAATAGCAGGCGTACCCGGTGGCGCTTCTGTCGCAAGATTCCCCCATCTTGCAGCCTCCAGAGATGACCGGGTTGCAGCCAAGTTTTTGCGGAGCACATTCGCCAAAGGAGGGCACGTTCAGGGGCGCGAGGCAGTCTGGCTCGGGCTTCTCCTTGCCAAATTCGGTGAAGCAGCTGCCCCCGGAGGGAGGCTCCGGGGGGACCTGGCACATGGGCTTGAGGACCGCGACTTCCCCTTGCATCAGCTCCGAGAGGCACACCCCGAGGGTCTTCGAGGCGAGCGCTCGCTGGTCACAGAAGCCCTCCCCACAGTCGCCGTGGTTGCAGCAATACTTCATGCAGACGTAATCAACGCAGCCCATCCCCCCCGCGCAGGTGACCCCCGCCCCCGGATCGCAAGGCGCGCACAGCGGGGCGTCGTTCGGCGGCGGATAGCAGGCAAACCCCCCCTCTCCGTAGTCGCAGGCCTCGCCGCCGGAGCACCCCTCGTTCGTCACCGGGTTGCAAAGCCTGGACTCGGATTCTTGGCAGACCTCCTTGCACCCCTCCTCGATGCAGGAGCGAAACGCCAGGAACCGCTCGTTCTCCGCGCACAGAGGCGAGGTGGAGCCGTTGATGCAGGCGACGCAGCGCTCCTCCTCCGAGCAGGCCTGCAGTGAGTCGCAGCAGGCTTTTTCGACGCAGCGAGCGCAGTCGTTGGGCGTCAGGAGCCCCTCGCAGACCGGGGCGGCCGTGGCTCCGGCAGCCCCACCCGCCCCACCCGCCCCGCCTTGCCCCCCGGCGCCAGCCTCTTCTCCGAGGGACAAGGGGAAGACGGTACCCCCCACGCATCCCGCCGCGGAGACGAGCAGCAACCAGGAGGCCCACCAGGCAAGCCGCGGGGAGGGCGCCTCGGAGGTCACCACAGCTCGCCCGTGACCAGCCCCAATCCGTTCAGCCTTGCGTACATGAGCGGAGGTATAAGAGACGGGAGGTGCCGCGGCAAACGATTCAACCTGGCTCCGCTCTGACCACGACGATACGCTGGGTCGATGAGCGGAGAACCTCCAGATTTCGATGTGATCTATTCGATATCGGATCTGCACCTGGGGCCTGACGAAGGGCTCCAGCCCTTCCACGAGGGGCCCGCGCTGGCGGGGGCGGTACAGGGGATGGCCACCCGGGATGAGGCGGCCCGCGTGGCCCTCGTCGTCAATGGCGATATCGTCGATTTCATCGCAAGAGACACCCAGCGCACCTTCGACCCGGAGGTCAGCCTGCACGACCTCGACGCCATCGCGCAACGCTTCCCTGAGGTGTTCCAGGCCTGGTCCCTCTTCGCAAGAACACCGGGGCGTACCCTAGTCTTCAATCTGGGCAACCACGACGCGGAGCTGGGCCTCGCGTCCCACCAGCAATGGCTCCGTGATCGTCTGCAGCCTGCAACGCCGGAGCAGATCCTGTTCACCTTCGACCCCGCGTACTCCAGCGCCGTCCGTTACGAGGGGTTCCTGGCGCGCTGCGGCGGCCGGACAGTGCGCGTCGACCACGGCAACGAGGTCGACGGCTGGAACGTCATCCCGCCCGCCCGGGTCCGCGAGGCCGGCAAGGGCCCGGGCTCGACCCTCGGGCTCCCCACCGATCCGATCAACGCGGGCTCCTCGCTCGTGGTCTCCCTGATGAACCAGGCCAAGCGCCGCTTTCGCTTCGTCGATCTGCTCAAGCCCGAGACCAGCGGCGCTGTCCCCGTGCTCCTCGCCCTCGACCCCTCGATGCTCGGCGAGGTCCTGACCTTCCTCCGGCTCTGGGCCCGCAAGAACCAGGACGACGCCCGGATCGCCCAGGGCCTCCTGGGGCCGACCCCCGGCGCCACCGAACCCCCGGAAGAGGCCCTGCTCCGCGGCCTGCTCGCCGAGGCCAGCGCCGTCCAGCTCGACGGCGATGCACTCCTGGAAGAGACCTTCCGCGAGCGCTCCAGGAGCCCCCTCGACCTCGCCACCGACGAGCGGGGAGACTGGGCCCAGGCCGCCCCTCTCCTCGGCGGCGGCCCCCTGCTCATCCCGGGCCTCCGCGCCGCCCTCGCCGCCCTCAACCGCGGCTGGAAAGGCTTTCGCCTCGACGACCAGGACGACACCTTCCTCGGCCTCCGCGACCGCTACGGCCTCGACGACGGCGTCCTGATCGCGGGCCACACCCACCTCCGCCGCCGCATCCTCCAGGGCCGCGGCGTCTACCTCAACACCGGCACCTGGATGCCCCTCATCCGCCTCGATCGGATCCTCCAGGACCGGTCCACCTTCCGCGAATTCTACGATCAGGCCTCGAAGCCCGGGCTCGCAGGTCTATGGAAATTCTGTACAAGGACAAGAACGGTGGCCCGCGTCGACGCCGCAGGGGCCACGCTGATGGCGGCCGACGAGGCCGGGAACCTGGCCCAGGATGAGGGAGGTGTGGCATGACCCGCAGGGAGGAGAAGATCCGGTCCATTCGCCTGGAGCTGGTGCGCTCCGGCGAGGACGAGAACCAGCTGCTGTCGCCCCTGACGCCCTACCTGGCGCTGGTGCAAAACCGCCCGGCGGAGGAGCTGCGGCTGCCGTTTCAGCACGGTGAATTCCTGGAGCTGCACCGGCAGCTACGGTACGAGGAGGGGCCCGAGCGGGCGGCGCAGGCGGCGCAGAAGATGGCCCAGCTCCTCGCCCGCTTCCTCGGGGGGCTGAAGGGGCTGCACCAGGAGCTGGCCAGCTCTGGCGCTGATCTGTTTGAGCTCCAACTTGTCCTCTCGGCCTCGGAGCTGGCGCTGCTTCCGTTCGAGCTGCTCACCGGGTCCGGGGCGATGCCCGCGGGGGCCTCGCCGTTCCCCGGGAGGACGCTGATCCTGAGGCAATCGCGGAGGCAGGCGGCGCCCTTCCGGAGCTGGCCGGACTGCCCGCGGATCCTGCTGGTGGCGTCGAGCGCGGGGGGGGTGGTGCCGGCGAAGAGCCACCTGCGTGCGCTGCAGGCGGCGGCCGAGCTGTTCCTGCCGTACCGGACGGATCTGCCGGGGATGACGGCCCGGCAGTGGCTGGGCGATCACGTGGAGGTGCTGGCGGAGGCGTCGCTGCACGAGCTCCAGCGGCGGTGCCGGGAGGGGAGCTACACCCACGTGCACCTGCTGGCGCACGGGGGCGAGGAGGGGCCGCCGTGGGGGCGCCGCTTCGGGCTCTGGATGGCCTCGACGGAGGGGAAAGGGCGCCAGCTGGTGAGCGGCCAGCTGCTGGCGGACGCGCTACGGACCGGCGGGGGGCTGCCGTCGGTGGTGACGCTGGCGAGCTGCGACAGCGGCAACCAGGGGAGCGTGCTGTACCCCGGGGGGTCGGTGGCGCAGGAGCTTCACCAGGCGGGGGTGCCGCTGGTGGTGGCCTCCCAGCTGCCGCTGACCTTCGCGGGGTCGGCGGTCTTCACCGAGGAGTTTTACCGGAAGATTCTCCGGGGCGAGGACCCGCGAGAGGCGGTGTTGAAGACGCGCTCGGCGCTGCTGTCGCTGGGGCCGACGGGCTGGCTCGACTGGGCCTCGCTGGTCGTCTACGCGGACCTCTCGGCCTCCTTCGGGCCCCAGGTGCGTCGGGCCCAGCGCCGCGTGTTCCAGCGGCGGATCGACGCGAGGCTGGCGTGGCTGGGCCACGGCATCGCAGGCCGCGGCGACCGCTCCTCGCTGGAGCTGGAGACCGAGGAGCAAGCCCGGTCCTTCGAGGGCAAGCTCCGGCAGCTCATGGATGAACTCCAGGAGGGCTGCGAAGGGCGGGCGCGGGTCGAGGCCCTGGCCTTCTGTGGCTCCGCCGAGAAGCGCTGGGCGGAGGCGCTCCAGGGGGGCGTCGCCGGGGCGTCGCCCTGGCGCCAGCGCCTCCGGGTCGAGGCCCTCCGTCGATCCCGGGGGCTTTACTTCGAGGCGTTTCGCTCCGGCGGTCCGGAAGTTCTCTATGCGCTGGTCCAGGCGCTGGTGGTCGACCGGTGGCTCCGGGAGCAAGGGGACAGCGGGGCCGAGGAGCTGCAGGACGGGGGCGCCCACGCGCGCTGGCTGCTGGACCTCACGCCGGGCCCGGCGCGGGGCGCCGAGTGGCACCGCGCCTCCCTGGAGCTGGAGCTGCTGAGCGCAGACCAGCCGCCGCGAGCGCGGTGGCTCCTCGGGGCGCCAGGGGCCGCCTGGGAGTGCTACTCGCTGCTGCGGCAGCTGCGGCAGCGGTACCTGGTCTTCGTGAAGGGGGAGGCGCTGCGCGAGCGCGTGGAGACCCTGGCCAGAGAGCTGGAGGCCCAGGGGGTCACGGGGACCTGGTCTTCCGGCGCCATGTGGAAGCGCTGATGCTGGTACGCTGAAGGCAGATGGAACCCCAACCGACAGGAACACGCGTGGGCTGCCTGGTCCAGCTGGCGGTGGCGCTGGTGCTCGTGGCGGCGATCGGGGTCCCGTTGCTGCTGGCGTTCTTCGGGGTCGAGGCGTTCAAGACCGGGCGGCTCACCGACATCGAGCAACCCGAGCGCTTCGACCCCATCCAGCAATTTCCGGCCATCAGCAGGAGGGTCGGCGCTGGCCTCCCCCTGGCGCAGATCATCGCCCGGAGCGTCCGCGCCGACGGCACCGTGGATCTGACCGCGAGCTGGCGGCCGACGGTGCTGTTCCAGTTCCTCGCGGCGCGCTCCGGGGGCCAGCTGCCGGTGGGGGCCCCGGGGAGCGGGGGCGGCCTGCGCCTGCTCACCGTGCGCGCCGATCGGCCAGGGTGGAATGCCACGGGGAGCAGCGGCGCCAAGACCTACTACGACTGGAGTCGTGGCCTGACCTTGCTGCCCGCCATCGACTTCCCTGCCGGCGTCCTGACGCCCCAGGGCCCACCGGCGTGCAGCTTCAAGGTGCTCTGGGAAAAGGCCATCGCGCAGGGGGCCCCCGCGGCGGCCGTGGCCGATATCCATTACCAGCGCGACACCTACTCGTTCACCATCCAGGGCACCCCTCACGCGTACCGCTTCGACCGCGGCTGTACGATGCTGCGCTAGGCCCTCTCCTGGCGGCCGCGGCGAGGAAAGTTCCGTCATCTCACGCTCCCGGCGGTGGTACCTTCGTGCGATGGATCTTCAGGCCCCAATCCCCCTCTCATGAGCGCGATCACCCCGGAGAACACCGAGCCGCGCAGGCACCGCTGGCAGGCCCTGCTGCTGCTCTGGATGGCCATCGGTTACGCGGGCATCGCCGGAGAAGAGAAGCGCACCTCCACGCTGCACACCCGCGCCCGGCCGCTCGCGGCTGGCGACGCCA
The DNA here is from genome assembly GCA_025453595.1 of Polyangiaceae bacterium. Lineage (GTDB taxonomy): Bacteria > Myxococcota_A > Polyangia > Polyangiales > Polyangiaceae > JANWXX01. The sequence continues at coordinate 7,884 of JALOQB010000073.1, read as the reverse complement.
GCAAGCCGGTCGTCGTCACGGGGGGGCTGGTCTCGCCGGAGATCTCCGGGGCCGAGCTGAAGCCTGCCCGGTACCGGGGGGTCCTCCAGCGTTCCGAGGTGTATGCCTGGGATGAGTTCCACACGCCTGCCGGCAAGGGTGGTCAGCGGCTGGAGTGTGGCCTCCGGTGGACGAGCTCTCCGAAGGACCCGGCCTCGTTCAAGGGCACCCCGTGCCGCAAGGAGCCCTTCTTCAAGAAATCCCGCGAGCTGCAGGATCAGTGGCCCGGCGGGGTCGTGCTGAAGACCGGTGACCGGGCGCTCTCGCTCGATCTCTCGGAGGTGCACTGGCCCCCGCGGGATCACCCGGTGCCGCCCGCCCCTGCAGAGCTCCGCGGTGGGGCCGCCGCCACCGCGATCGAGGGGGATGACCTCTTGATCTACCCTGTCAAGACGTGCAACGTTGATCAACCTGCTCCAGGTTGCGAACGCACGCGCGTCAGCGTGCTGCGTCCGGTCGAAGGGCAGATGACCTTCAGCGGGAAGCTGGAGGGCGAGCGGCTGACCCGGTGGGAAGGGAAGCTGCACGGGGCCGCGGGGGATCGGGATCAGCTCGTGGAGGCGTTCGCCTTCGAGACGGGCTTCGAGGGGCTGCGCATCTGGCTGGTGAGGGGGGGCTGCATCGTGGGGATCTGGATCGGCCTGGCGGCGCTCGAGGGCTCGATGCTGCGCCTGCTGCGGGCTCTCCCCTGGTTGCTGCGGGTGGGCCCCCGGGTGCTGGTGCCAGGGGTCAGCGTGGCGCTGGGCCTCGTCGCGTACAACCTGCGGGTGCTGGCCCCGCTGCTCGGGACGGCGGTGGTGTTGGCCCTGTTTCTTGCTTCCCGGGGGGAGGGCGAGGGCTGGGGGTGAGGGAAGGAGGTGCCCGGGGGAGGGGTGGATTCCAGGGAGATATCGCCGCCATGATGGCGAAGGACCTCGGCGGAGAAGGCGAGCCCGAGGCCCGTCTGGGAGCCCGCGGAGGAGCCGCGGTGGAAGGGCAGGAAGAGGGCGGAGCGCTCGGCCTCGGGGATGCCAGGGCCCTGGTCGCGGATGCGGAGGGCAAGCCGGTCGCGCTCGCGGGCTACCGCCAGGAGGATGGTCGAGTGAGGGGGGGCGAAGCGGAGGGCGTTGTCGAGGACGTTCTCGATGGCCTGGGCCAGCAGGAGCGGGTCGCAGCGGCAGCGGAGGTCGTCGTCGAGCTGGAGATCGAAGCGCAGCTGGCGCTCGGCGGCGCGGGGGGCGAGGCGCGCCAGCAGGTCGCGGAGCAGCGGGGCGAGGGCGGCGGGCAGGAGCTGGACCGGGCGCACCCGCAGGCTCTCGAAGTCGAGGAGCTTCCGGGCGAGCAAGGCCAGCCGGTCGACCTCGTTGCGCGTGCGTTCGAGGGCGTCCCGCAGCTGGGCCTGGCTTCGTTCGCGGCGCAAGGCGAGGTCGATCTCGGTGCGCATGATGGTGAGCGGCGTGCGGAGCTGGTGGGCGGCGCTGGCGAGGAAGCGCTCCTGGGAGAGCTGTTGCTCGTGGAGATGACGGGAGGTCTCGACCAGGATGGCGCCCAGCTCGGCCAGCTCGTCGTTGCCAGGCGCGATGGGGCCCGGGTGAGGTCGGGCGTCCCGGAGCCAGGGGACGATGGCGATCAGCTCCTGCATGCGGGCGGTGAGCCGGCGCGCCTGGCTGGCCAGGAGCGCCGCGAGGAGCAGGCCGAGGAGGCCCGCGGTGCCGCCGACGACGCGGTAGAAGAGCGTGACGGCGGTGCGCGCGGGGGCGAGGGACGCGGAGAGGAGCAGCGTGTAGGTGCCGTCGCCGGCGCGCTCGACGCGGACCAGGAGCGTGCGGGCGCTGGCGTCGGTGGAGAAGCGGGTCCGGGGGGCCGCCGGGTCCGGGGGCAACGCGGGGGGCACCGGGGCCGCCTCCGGGGAGGTCTGCAGCAGCCGTCCGGCAGGGTCGTAGAGGGCGCTGATCGTGGGGAACGCCTCGACCTCCCGGGCCAGCGGCGACCGGGGCAGGTGGATGTGAGGCTTGCGCTCCGGGCCGTCAAAGAGGCTCACGGACTCGACCGCCGCCTGGGCCAGCAAGCGCTGGTCCACGTCCTCGATCAGGGCGCGATGGAACAGCGCTCCGGCCAGCAGCATCGAGAGCAGCAGGCCCCCGAGCGGCAGCACCAGGCCCAGCGTGAGCAGCCGGGGGGTGAGCCTCACGAGGCGCTGCGGGGCGTGTGGAGCCGGTACCCGACGCCCCGGACCGTGCTGATGCGGACCTGCTCGGTGGCGAGCTGCTCGATCTTGGAGCGCAAGTACCCGATGTACACCTCGAGCACGTTGGGCTCCCCGTCGAAGTCCGGGCCCCAGACACGGGCGAGGAGCTCGGCGCGGGTCACCGCGTCCCCCAGGTGCTCCAGCAGGGCGGACAGCAGCTGGTATTCACGGGCCGTCAGCTCGACCTGAACGGCGCCCCGGGTGAGCAGGCGGCTGCGGCGAAAGAACTGCAGATCCCCGAGCTGCACCGCATCGAGGGTGCCCCCCTGGTGGCGCCGGTGCAGCGCCTCCAGGCGCGCCACCAGCTCGTCGAAATCGAAGGGTTTGACCAGGTAATCATCGGCGCCGGTGCGGAGCCCCAGCACCTTCTCGCCAGAGGACCCCCGGGCGGTGAGCATCAGCACCGGCGTCGCCAGGCCCGCGGCCCTCCAGCCCTGGAGCAGGTTGACGCCGTCCCCGTCCGGGAGCCCCCAGTCGAGCACGATCACCTCATATTCGACCAGCTCGACCCGGCGGCGGGCCTCGGCGGCGGTGGTGCACAGGTCGACCCGATGCCCCTCTTCGCCCAGGCCCCGCACCAGCAGCTCGCCCATGCGGGGCTCGTCCTCGATCACCAGGAGCTTCATTGGGCCAGCGGCGGGACGACGAAGAGCAGCTCGCGGGGCGAACCGAAGTCGATCTCGGGGGCGTTGATCGTGGGCCTCGCGCGGACCTGGAGGGTGGCGCGGTAGACCTGGGCCGCGCTGGTCCCCTCGACTGTGGTGTTGGTCTGGGGCTTGATCCGGTAGCAGACCCGCGTGAGCGGCTTCGCCCCGTTGATGGTCTCGCCGAGGGTATCCCCGCTCTGGAGCACCCCCTTGGGGCCGCTCCACAGGTCGAGCACCTTGCCCACCGGGATCAGCTCGCAGAACGTGCCCGGCGCCGTCGGGTCCTCGCCGCCGCTCGCCTCCACCTCGATGGACCCGACAAAGGCATCCACGCTGTCGACAAACCCATTCTCGCTGGCCGGGTCCTCCGGGACAGCGATCACCCGCACGTCGAGGATCAGGCTGCGCAGCAGGGCCTTGATGCCGTCCACGATCCGGTCCCCGAGGCCCGTCCCGTCCTTCTTGACGTTGAAGATCAGGCGGCAGGTGCTGTTCGGCCCGTCGTTCACCAGGAGCGGCGTGCCGCCGAGCTGGGTGCGGCACAGTCCTCCGAAGGCCGAGGGCGGCGCCAGGGAGCCGGTCTGATCCACCAGGTAAGCCAGATCCTCGTAAGGATCGTCCTTCCGCGCGCCGTCGTCGCTCGCCACCCCGATCACGCGCCCCCCACGGAATTTCACCGCGTCGATCAGCGTGTCCACGGTGGGCTGCGGGTAAGGCTGCGCGGTGTTGAACGCGTACGGATCGTGCAGCGTCGCCGGATCGCTGATCCGTCGCCCGTTGTGGAAGGGCGCGTCCGTGATCGGCACCAGGATCGGCAGGCTCCCCTTGCGGAACCACATCGCCCCGTACCGATCCGGAGGCACCGGGCCGTCGGAGGGGACCAGGGTCCCGGGCCACTGGTAGGGCTCGTTGGTCAGCGCCCTCCACATCGCCACCACCTGGCTCTCTGCCGTGTCGCCCCCGCTGCCGATGGTGAACAGCTGCGTCGCCGCCGCCGACGTCAGCGCGTCCGTCGTCATCCGACCGCTCGGGGGCAGCAGGAACGGCAGGTCCCCGGCCGCCTGCACCCCGTAGGGCGCCACCGGGTAATCCTGGTGGCTGCCGATGCCGATGGCCGCGTCCGGGATCTCTTGCTGGATCGTCTGGAACGTCGCCACCAGACCCGACTTCAGCGCCCCCAGCTCTTCCAGCATCGTCCCGCTGGTGTCAAGGATGACACCAATGTCGGCCCGCTGGAGGCCGAGGTTGACCGAGAGGAGCTGGGAGGCAGGGCGAGCGGGCTGGTTGTAGGGCACCTCGAAGAAGATCTTGCCGAGGGAGGCCGGGGTCTCGACGGCCTGTCGGGGGTCGGAGCCGAGGGTGACCTCGATCAGGTCGCTCACGCCGTCGGCGTCGGTGTCCGGGTCGCGGGGGTCGGTCTCGTCGAACTCGACCTCGCAGTTGCCGTTGGCGTCCTCGACGCTGTCGGGGCGACCATCGCCGTCCGAGTCCAGGTCGAGGAAGTCGTACTTGCCGTCCTTGTCGGTGTCCGCGGGCAGCTTGCCGGGCTTGAATCCCTTGCCGACCTCGCAAGCATCGGAGATCCCATCGCCGTCGGCGTCAGGGTCGCGGAAGTTGGGCAGGCCGTCGCCGTCGATGTCGCCGAGCCCTTCGAGGCCATCGGGGATGCCGTCGTTGTCGCTGTCAGGGTCGTCCAGGTCGGGGAGGCCATCGCCATCCGAGTCCACGGCCTTGCCATCGACGAGCTCGTCCTTGTCGGCGAGGGTGTCGTTGTCGTTGTCGTCGTCGGCGTAGTCCGGGTACTTGTCGCCATCGGTGTCGGCGGGGCCCTTGGCGGGGTCGTAGGCCGAGCCGTCGGGGTAAATTTCCTGGGCGTCGGGCAGCCCGTTGTCGTCGCTGTCGGTGTCCAGGTAATCCGGGGTACCGTCGCCGTCGGTCTCCTGGGGGACCTTGCACCCGTTGCTCTCGATCTGCCCCTCGAAACGATCCGGGATGGTGTCGCCGTCGCTGTCCAGATCCTGGAAATCCGGGGTGCCGTCCTTGTCGGTGTCGCGGCCCTCGTCCTTGCCCTCGACGTCGTCCGAGATCAGATCGTCGTCCTCGTCCGGGGCGCACCCGGCCTGGCCTCCGCCGCCGGCCCCCGCCTGCCCGGCGCCGCCCTGTCCGGAGCTTCCGGACATGCCCGCGCCCGAGGCGCCGGCGTCGCCGCCGGATCCTGCGCCGCTGGCGCCCGCCTGTCCGGAGCTTCCGGATGATCCGGCGGCGGGGATGGGTTCAACGGGGGCGGCGGAGGAGTCGCCGCAGGCGGCGAGGAGCAGGGGGAGCGCGAGGAGGAGTCGAGGGAGGGCGGTCCTGGGGGTCGACATGGGGGAGGCTCCGTGGGGGGTCACTTGATGAGGGCGCCCGGGTCGCGGGGGATGACGAAGTAGACGCGCTTGACGCCGTTGGCGCCGCCGAGGGCCTGGCCGCCGGGGGTCTGCACCTGGATGCGAGCCTGGACGACGAGGAGGGAGTCGGGGCGGTAGGTGTTGTTGCGAGCGTGGACGCGGAAGGTGACCTCGGCGTCGCCGCGGACGCCGTAGAAGGTGGTCTGGTCGAGGCTGGCGTAGCGAGGGGGCTCGCTGGGGACAGGGACCACCTTGAGGATGAACTGGGAGCCGTCGAGGGGAGGGGAGCCCGGGGGGAAGGAGGGGTTGCGGTACTCGGGGTCGGGCTTCTGGTCGCCGTCGCAGTCGACGTTGCCGGGGCAGTCGTAGTTCTGGCTGCGGGTGGTGACGTTGTTGATGCCCTGACCGGCGAGGCGGCCGATGAGGCGGACAACCTCGGTGGAGACGTCGCCGCTCTCGGTGTCCTTGCTGGTGACGAGGGTGCGCTCGGCGCCGCCGAAGCTCGGATCGAAGTAGACGCTGCCGGTCTGGGTGGCGAGGTCGTTGAGGTCGGCGCGGGCGGTGCCTGCGGCGCCGGTGTTGACGGTGACGCCGACGACCTTGGCGTTGATGGCGTTGAGGGCGTCGATGGTCTGCTTGTAGGAGACCGCGCCGGCGACGCAGGCCTCGGTGGCGCAGGTGCTGTCGTAGTCGTTCTCGGGGTTGGGGCCGTTGTGGAAGGCGGCGTCCGTGAGGATGACGAAGATCGGGAGCTTGTCGGGGCGGAAGCAGGGGGTCCCGACCAGGAGGGGGTCGGCGCAGCTGCGGGGTGCAGACTCCCAGAGGCCGCCCTTGGTCGCCTTGTAAGGGAGGCCGGTGGCGGCGATCCAGAGGGCCTGTGAGGTGGACTCGGGGGCGTCTCCGCCGTTCTTGGCCTCGAGGCTCCCCAGGATATCGCGGAGGGCCTGGGGGGCCTGGAAGGCGGGGGCGGTGCCCTCCGGCGGGGCGACGTTGCCGAGGACCTGCTGGCCCTGGAGGGAGTAGCGGTTGCGGTAGACCCAGTCCCGGTCGGGGGCGTCGAGATCGAGGGGGTCGGCGCCGGGTTCGCCGTAAGGAGCCCACGGGATATCGCGGAAGTCGCCGATGCCAAGCCAGGCCCCGGGGATCGCCGGGATGGGGGGCTTGGCGTCCGGGTCGCCGTTGAGGATGGTGGGGATGATCTTGCTATCCAGCGACTCCTTGATGTTCTGGATCGCCGGGCCCATCGACTGGGTGGTATCGATCAGGAAGTAGATATCGGCGTCCTTGACCCCCGCAGAGAAGACGAAATCCTTGGTCTTTTCCGGCTCCTGGTAGGGCAACACGAAGAAGAGCGTGGCGTCCGGCGGCTTCGAGTTCGGGTCCACCGGGTCCGAGCCGGCGGCCAGCTCGACCAGGTCGATCACCGGCTGACCGCCCTCGTCGACGTCGTCGTCGCAGTTCTCCTTGACGCGGCAGGCCTTGCTGCCGTCCGGGTCGTAGGCGCGCTCGTCCCTGTCCGGAACGCCGTCGTTGTCGCTGTCCAGATCGAGGTGGTCCAGGGCCCCGTCGCCGTCGCTGTCGCGAGGCCGCAGGCAGGGGTTCGACGCGCCCCCTTCTTCCCTGTCGGTCCAGCCGTCGTTGTCGCTGTCCTCGTCCAGCTTGTCGGGCTTGCCGTCCCCGTCGCTGTCCAGCTCGCCCTCGATGAAATCAGCGATCCCATCGCTGTCGCTGTCGAGCGTGGGGTCGCAGCCGCCTCCGCTGCCGCCGCTCCCTCCCGAGGCCCCCCCGGCGCCGGCGGCCCCCGCCGCGCCGGCGGCCCCTTCCGCCCCCCCCGTGTCTCCGCATCCGGCTCCGAGGGCCACCAGCATCAGGCCCAGAAAGGCACACGCTCGCATGAAGTCCATCGTATCCTGTGGGGCCGCCGGGGGTCATCCCCTTCGGTCCTCGCTCCCACCTAACGAGACTTTCCATGAGCGATATCGCGATCACGCAAGGCGAACGGGCCCTGGGCCTTGAGTTTGACGAGGCCCTCTATCCTCGCGACGCCATCTACGGGGCGGCCTACATCTTCCTGGACCGCTGCTACATCCACCTCGACCGGCCCTCCCACGGCCGCGTCTCCGTGCAGCTTCGCCTCAAGCCTCAGCGTGTCTCGACACCCGAGCCCACACATCAACATCCCGAACTGGCTCCCCGCCACCACCAGCGCGTCAAACACCTCCGCGCCCTGCGCCGCAGGCACATACACCTCAAACCCATCCTCGCCAGTGTACCCCGTCCTCGAGATCAAACACTCCACGCCAGCGACCTCCCCCGTCGCTGCGAAGAAGTATTTGATAGAGGACACGTCAACCCCGCTCGTGATCGACTCAAGCAGCGCAACAGCGCGCGGACCTTGCACCGCGAACTGCATAAACTCCTCGCTGCGATGGGTGATCATCGCCTCACCCGAAGCATATTTAATGATATGCTCGAAGTCCTTATCCCGCGTGCTGGCATTTACACATAAGAATATCTGCTCCGCCCCCAGACGATATACCAGGAGATCATCGACGATGCCGCCGTCAGGCGTACACATCACCGT
>JALOQB010000366.1 GCA_025453595.1 Polyangiaceae bacterium | reverse complement strand
GTGCGGTGAGGCACGGAGAGAAAGGTAGAGAAGGTGGTGGGGCCAGGCAAGCGAGAGCCAGAGAGAAGGGGTGTCGTTTCTTGTCCGACCCGAAGCGTGATGGCCCCCGGCCTAAACGCCGGGGGATGCTGCTATTCGCTCAAGCATCTCGTCGCGAAGTTTGGGGAACACCTTGAGCAAACCCCGGGCGATCTGCTCCCGGTTCTCCAGGACCTCGGGGTCATCGGTCGGTGGGAAGTACCTGAGGAACTGCTCTCGCTGCGCCTGCGTCATGGGCACGTATTGTAGCATGCGCCACGTCCACGCCATCGGGCGCCGCTGCAGCGCCCACACACAGAAGTCCACCAGCGCGCGCCCTCGCCTGGTCACCAGGAACGGGAGCAACGCCTCCTCCAGCGGCAGCTCGTTAGCCGCTATCCACAGCAGCGGAAACCAGCAGGGCTGGAGCCGGTAGCAGCCCGGTGCCACCCGCTCCCAGCGCCAGGGCGATTCCGCCGAGGTGGACCACTCCGGCACATGGGCAGCGACGACCCAGGCCCCCGGCTGCAGGGCGTAGGCGCCATCCTTGCGGAGCTGCGCGGCCTGCCAGGACTGACGACGATGCAGCAGCAGTTCGACCGCGTGCAGGTCGAGGTGATCGCGCTGCATCTTGAGGTCAACGATCACCGGAACGAGCGGGGAAGCGAGGGACCAGGGAGGCGGGAGCGTCAGGACCTTGTCCGGGTCGTGGGCGAGAAGGAGGCCATCGATGCGGACCTCGAAGACCGGGAGCTCGGGCGGGATCTCGAAGGAGAAAGCGCCGCCGGTGACAAGGGAGGTCTCCTCGGCAAAGATGTCCTTGCCGAACGGATCGGGCTTGCCCATGAAGGCGAGATACCACGCCCCAGCGGCGTTCGAGTGGCCGAACGACCACGAGGACGCGTCAGCCGAAGACGTCGGCGGCGGTTGTAGCGGTGATGACGAGGTCGATGCGGCCACGGCCCGGCAGGTCAGTCTGCCGGCAGCCCAGGGCCCAGCGAGGACAAGGGGATCCGGGCTATCGTGGGGTTCTCCTTCAGAATCGCAAGACTCACGTAAATATGTTCACACGAGATCCCGAGGGGTTGATCCCAGTACACCAGCGAGGTGTCATAGGGCAATCCTGGGATTTTCCACCCTCGCCCATCGCTCAACCGCACGACGAACAGGTTGCTGGTTTCGCCTCCTTCAAAGTAGCGTCGTGCCGCGTAACCGCAATCTACCGCATACTGGTAACGATCATCACCTGGGCGGGTCATGTCCGAACGCAGGCACCGCTTGATCGCTTCGATCGTACTCATCTCCGCAGCAAACGGGGCCGTGTACACCGAGGTCGATGGGAAATCATACTCGGTCGGTTTCTTCCCTTCTCCGGTCTCCTGTCTGCGGCTCGCGGGTTGGTGGGCTCATGCACGGCGCTGCCCTGGCAGCCAGGCGCAGCCCGCCCGAGCTTCTCCCTGGCCCATGGTGAGACAAAAAATGACATATGCCATGGGCTCGCAGGTTCCGCTCGCCCCCGGGTCGCACTAGGTTCCGCGACCGGAGCAAGGACAACAGATGAGCGAAGCGAATTCGACGCCACGGGGCACTGACTTCTCTTTTATCCGCATGCTGCTCGAGCACGGGGAAGAGTACGCCCCGCAGCCCGGTGACGTCATCAACCTCGAGTATTCGTACATTGACCCCAAGCACAAGGGCACCCTGCCTCGCCAGGGCAAGGCGGAGGTGCTCGCGAGCGACAGCGACACCTTGACGCTGCGGGTGGAGCACGAGGGGCGGGCCAAGGCGACCGAGCACCGGGTCAACCGTTTCGACCTCTCGCCCCACGTGGAGGTGTCGCCGACCATCCTCAAGAGGCGGGAGGAGCACCAGCAGCGGCCCGATCCGGACGGCGTGGTGTACCGGGATCGCGCCATCCCGGGCGAGCTACGGGGGCAGCTCCGGGAGCACATCCAGCAGCTGAGCGAGCAGGAGCCCATCGACTACCACCCGGGCTCCGGGACGCGGGTGCGCGACCTGGTGCACCCCTCGCTTTACCCGTACATCCAGGGGCGCTCGGTGGCGTCGGCGCCGCTCCCCGAACCCGAGCAGAACGAGCTGGATCGCTTTGGCCGCCCCTTCGAGGGGTCCCGCTACCAGTGGCTCCCCACGCCCTTCAAGGTCGCCGACGACGGGACCGTCACCATCGAGTCGTACATCAACAACCTGGACCGCTCGCGCTATGCCGGTCTCTACGACGATCTGGCCCAGCTCTTCAGCATCGCGCTCCCGATGATCGAGGGCGTGGTGGGTTACATCGACCAGCTCACCTACAACGAGGAGGACGAGGAGGCTGACCTGCCGGACGTGAAGGACCCGGAGCCGGTGCAGATCACGCCGCGCTCGCTGCGAGGCCGGGAGCTCCAGGTGATCCCGAAGATCGTCGAGTACCGGCTGGGCGCCGGGGAGACCCACGAGGGCGTGTGGCACGTGGAGGGCATGAGCCACGAGCACATCGTGGCGACCTGCGTCGTGGTCCTTGATCGCGACGAAGAGCTGGAGGGGGGCTCCCTCAGCTTCAAGCGCTCTTACACCAAGGAAGAGGCGGGCATGCTCTTCTGGAACATCAGCCAGTCACGCCCCGAGCCCACCGCAAACATCGTGTCCGAAGGGACGATCCCCCTCGGCACCGTGGGGACCCCTTCCGGCCGCATGCTGGTGTTCCCCAACTCCCACATCCACAAGCTCAACACCTTGCGGCTACGCCCCGGCGCCGCCGAGGGTCGCCGCCGCGTCATCGTGTTCTGGATCGTGGACCCGGACGTGCAGATCCCCTCCACCCGCGAGATCCCCCCGCAGCAAGGCGTGATCCCCCACGACGAGGCCCTCGAGGTGCGCCTCGCTCTCATGGAAGAGCGCCGCCTCCACAAGACCTCGTTCAACCCCCGCGCCGTCAGCCTCTGCGAGCACTGAGGGCCTTCCGGCGGGCGGGCCCGCGCTCAGTCGCAGCGAAACCTCCCTTGCTCAGGGCAGCGGCAGCGGCGTGGCGGTCGCGCTCGAGGTGTCGAGGAGCCCGAGCCAGTCCTGGAGCAGCGGGGCCAGGGCGGTGCCGCCGGCGTACGAGGCCAGACGCCGCAGCAGCAGCGGCGTGTGATCCGCGGTGCGCCGGGCGTCCGGGAAGGTCTGGCGGGCCCGCTGCAGGTGCTCCAGGGCGGCCGTGGGCGACTGCTCGGCCAGCGCCAGCCAGGCCGCCGTCAGGTGCCGGTGCTGCACCGGCTCGGCCTCGTCCAGCGGGATGGTCTCGGCCTCCGCCAGGTGCTCCCGGGCCCGGGCCAGAGACCCCTCTGCCAGGGCCACCTGGGCCAGCAGCAACGACCCCTCCACCCGACCCCACGGATCCGCGATCCGCTGGTCGTAAAGCGAGAAGGTCGAGAGCGCGTGGCGGAAGGCGGAGGCCAGGTTGTTCTGGCCCAGCGCCCCCATGGCCGCGAGGCGCTCGCAGGCGGCCTCGCCCCGTGGGTTCATCTGCTCACGGAAGCGGACAAGGGCCTCGGTGGCGATGCGGTAGGAGGCGTCGAGGTGGCCAGCGCGGAGCTCGACGTGGCCCAGGGTGACGGCGACCTGAGCGAGGCCCAGCTGGTAGCCGATGGCCTCGAGCTCGGAGCGCGCCTGGGCGAGGAGCTCGCGAGCGGGCTCGATGCGGCCGGCAGACTGCTCGACGAGGGCGAGGAGCAGGATGGCCTGGGATAGCCGGAGGCGGTCGTCCTGGGCCCGGAAGGTCTCGACGGCGCTGCCGAGCCACTCGCGGGTCTGGGGGTGATTGCCCAGCAGGTAATCGATCTCGCCCAGGAGAAGCTCGCAGGAGGCGCGGCCGACGCGGTCGCCGAGCATGTCGAACTTGGTGAGGGCGAGGATCGCCTCGATGCGGCCCAGGGCCGGGACCCCCTGGTCCGAGGCGATGTGAGCGAGGAGCCGGAGGCAGTGGGCCTGGAGGCGATCGCCGGCGGCTTTTTGCCGCGCATGCTCCGCATGCTCGCGGGCCGCGTCGAGGTTGCCGAGGAGGCGCTCGGTCTCGCCCTTCCAGCGCAGGAAGGACGCCTCGTGGGCGCCGATAGGGCGCCCGTCGAGGATGTCGAGGTCCTTGCTGGCGCCGTAGACATCGCGGGCGCGGTCCCAGCTGCGCTCGATGTGCTCGAGGACCAGCGCCGCGGCCTCCTCGTCGAAGCCGGCGCGGATCAGGTTGCTGGCGCGCAGGCGGATGATGCGGTGGCTCTGGTGCTCCGGGTGGAGGGCCAGGGCGTCGGCGGCGTGGCGGAAGACGCGGCTGGCATCCGGGGAGCCGGAGAGCCGGGCGTAGAGGTACTCCTGGAGCAGGGCGTGGGGCCAGCGGATGCGGGTGTTCCGGTCGACAACGAGCAGCTCGGCCTGCTGCATCGCCCGGAGCGCCTGGGCGGCGTCGAGGCCCAGGAGGGCCAGGAGCTGGGTGAGCGGGGCAAGGTGGAGCACCTCGCCCAGCGCCGCTGCGGCCAGGGCCGCCTGGCGCAGCGACTCGTCGATGGCGAGGAGCCGCTGCTCCCAGAGCTCGGCGGTGGTGCGGGCCCGGGCCTGCAGCGCGTCGTCGGGCACCTCGTAGCGCCCCCGCACCAGCTGGAGCCGCCCGCTGCTGGCCCAGGCGTGGACCAGCTGCAGGGCGAAGAGCGGGTTCCCCTCGCTGCGGGCCAGCACCACGTCCTCGCCCTCGGGGGAGAGGTTGATCGAGGCCCGCAGCATCTCCTTCATGTCGCTCTCGCTGAGGGGGGCCAGATCGACCCGGGTCGTGGGGAGCGCCCGCGCCAGCATCTCGAGGTTGGCCATGCCCGCCGGGTGGCCCGCCAGCGCCTCGTCCCGCACCGTGGCGACCATCAGCAGGCCCAGCTGCGGGGCCTCGCGGCAGAGCTGGATCAGCCCCGCGCAGGCCGAGGCCGAGGCCCAGTGCAGGTCGTCGAGCCAGAGGCACAACGGCCGCTTGTCGGCGGTGATCCGCTCGAGGATGTAGCGGATGATGACCCAGCGCAGCTCGGGCTTGTCCAGCAGGAAGCGCTTGCCGGAGGGGCCCACCTTGTCCGGCTCGTCGGGCGTCCGCGGGCGGAGCCAGGTGGCCGCCGCCGCGACCCAGGTGCGCCCCTGGTCGTCGTCCTCGCCGATCTCCCACTCGTTGAGGAAGGCCTGCTCGATCACGTCCCGGCTCTGCTGCCGCATGTTCAGGTGATCGATCAGCGCCCCACGGAGCCCATCGGCGGGCCCCGGCACCCGGCGGTAGCGCGAGCGCAGCGGGATCATCGACCCCTGCTCGTGCACCGCCTGGCAGAGCCACTCGACCAGCCGGCTCTTCCCCACGCCGGCGGGCCCTCGCAGCACCACCAGGCGCTGCCGCGGCCCCTCGCCCTTGATCATCTGCTGGACGTGCTCCCACAGCCGCGAGCGCTCGTCGTTCCGGCCCACCAGCGGCGAAGGGCGCAGCGCCAGGATGCCCGGGGCCAGGGCCAGCGCCGTGCGCCCCGCGGCCCCGGGGGGCCTCACCGGGAGCTGCGTCGGGTCTTCCTTCTCGTCGCCGACCCGCACCCGCGGCGCCGCCCAGCGGATCGGCCCCACCGGCCGGAACTGGGACCACTGGGCCCGCGCGTCGGCCGCGTAACGGAAGCGCTGCCACGGGCGCTTGGCCAGCAAGGTCCGGACAAAATCCGCGACCCGGGGCGGCACCTCCGGCGCCAGCGGCACCTCCGTCACCGGCGTGTCCCGGTGCATCCTCAGGATGTCCGTCGAGCTCCCCTGGAACACCTCGCGCCCCGTCAGCAGCTCGAACAGGATGCTCCCCAGCGCGTACAGATCCGTCGGCGGCCCGATGTGAGGCGCCGCGCGCCGGATCTGCTCCGGCGCCATCCAGCCCGGCGTCCCCAGGCCAAAAGGCAGCGTGGGGGCCACGATCTTGCCCACCGCCAGCCGCGGGTCCAGGTGGTCCTCCAGCAGCCAGGCGAGCCCCAGATCCAGGATGTACGCCCGCGGCTCCTCCGTCCCGTTCCTCGGGTCGATCATGATGTTCGACGGCTTCAGATCCCCGTGGATCACCCCCCGCGCATGGGCATGCGCCAGCCCCGCCAGCGCCTGGTCGATCACCGCCCAGGTCACCCCCCACGGGATCTTGCAGAGGTACTTCCATACGTGGATCGACCGGCCCCGCAGCGCGTCCATCACCAGGTAAGGTGACCCGTCCGGCAGCATGCCAAAATCTCGGGCCCCCACGATCACCGGGTGCTCCAGCGCCGCCAGCGCCCTCGCCTCCTGCTGGAACCAGATCGCCTCGTTCGACTTCCCCTTCGTGCCGAACACGCACTTGAGCGCGACCCAGTCGTGGGTGACCAGATCCTGGCACAGGTACACCACCCCCATGCCTCCCCGCCCCAGCTCCCGATCGATCTCGTACCGCCCCGCCACCACGTCGCCCGGCTTGACCGACGGCTCCGGTGGATTCGCTGCTTCCTTGGTCACGGGCCGAAGATAGTACAGACGCGAGCCTCTGGTGAATCCACCTGCGCGTCAGCTCTTCTCCCCGCACCTCGCCTGGATCCAGACCATCCTCCCCTCTTCTTGCCGCAGCCACAGGTCCACCTCCCCGCCCCGGCTCGCCACCGCCAGCCCCGTCGCCTCCGCCACCGCCATCGGACCCGACCTCAGCCCCCCGTCCCCGTCCAACGTTTCACCCACTCACGGGAGCAGGGCGCCACAGACGGAGCGCCCCCTGGAGTTGGGTCGAGCGCGGGCTGGGGGCCGCCGAGCAGCTGCAGACGAGGGCGGGGGGCAGGCCGCAGGCGGGAGGCAGGCAAGACGGCAGGGCTGAACGGCGGGGTGATGCAGGGCAAGAGGCCACCGGGCAAGGGCGCCGCAGAGGGGGCCGAGGCCTGCAGGCAGACGATCTGGTATCTCCACCCTGCTATTGCTGCGGTCGAGGGGGGGCTGTTGACTTCAAGAAGAGGGGGTATCTTTTTACCATAAAGGAAGCGCCTCTCTTTTCACGACCGCTCACAGCTTCTTCTACTTCAACGAAGTAAAGGTGACACCTTGACTGCCCGAAATCAGAATAACCACGTCTCGGCCACGAAAAATCTGTTGCTCGTCCTGGTGGGGGCGGCCTTTGCCCGTGGGTGTACACCCGCCGAGAGCGGGGCTCCTGCCCAGGCAGAGGCAGGGGCGGGGCAGGCGTCGTCTGGACAGGGCGGAGCAGGCTCGGGGCTCGAGGGTGGTTCGAGCCAGGGTGGACAGACAGCGGCCCAGGGCGGCGCGGGTGCCGCCGGATGGGCAGGAGCGGCCACCTCGGGACAGGGCGGAACAAGCACCTCGGGCCAGGCCGGGATGGGCGTGTCGGGTCAGGGCGGAGCCGGTGCCTCGGCGCAGGGTGGTAGTGGTCAGGGTGGACAGCCGTTGTTCTCCCCCTGCGGAGCGGCTGGTCAGTGCGACTGGGTGCTGCAAGGGGTCACTCAGGCACTCGAACCGCTGGTGGTTTACGTGCGCTTCGAGGGCGGCAAGGCGCTGGTGGCTCCGGCCTTCGACCTCCCTGCTCCCTTCACGATCGAGCTGACGGAGTACCCCCAGGTAACGGCCACACCCAAGCCAGGTGGCAACCCAGGGGACAGCGTCGTGCACGGCCCGGTCGAACTTCGTCCCGAGCCAGGCAGCTCGTCCCCACTGGACCTGCTCGCGTTGACGCTCACGCCAGCGGGGACGCTCGAGGGGCCATCCCAGGTCGTGCGTCAGGGTGATGCTGCCTGTCTGGGCTTCTCCAGCCCACAAGCTCATGCCACCACGACCAGCCTCGATACAACCGGGGCCAGTCTAGTGCTGCTCGACAGGGAGCGTCCTCTCCTGAGCCTGGAGACCCACCGGATCGCGCCCTGGTCACCTGTCACGGTGAAAGCGTCGAAATCGGTCACCACCAGCTTGACCTCCCTCAGCGAGGCCACGACGGGAGCAGGGCAGAGCGTGTCCCTCGACTGGAAGGTGACCCCACAAGGGGGGCTCACCCGCGAGGCCCGTGCGACGTTCACGTCCTGGGCCGGGTTGCTCGGACAGACGGTGTCATTGAAGGTCAAGGCCGAGACGCCGCAGGGGGTCGCATCCATGAGCGAAACGTCCCTGCCGATGTTCTCGTTTGGCCCGGCCCGCGCCGGCCTCTCGTTCATCGCCGGGCTACCCTCGGATCTCGAAGTCTGGGGAACTCCGCCGCCCCTGTCGGAACTGTGCAACACGGGGCAAGGGTGCTTGAAACTCGATTCCGACTCGGGCTTCACCGCGCGCCTGGCGCAGCCCGGCATGAAGGGGCTCGTGGTGCGCTACCGCCTGCCGGTGGGACAGTCGTCTGGCTCCCCCGAGTCGATCCAGATGGTCCTGCAGCTGGCGACCGCCGGAGAAGAGCCTCGGTTGATCGATCTGGAGCCGACGGAAACCATGAAGGACCGGGTGGTCCTGCTCTCGAAGCCCACCGACGAGGTGTTCCTCGTCGTGCCCGGGCCCACCGGTACCTTCAACCCCCAGTCGGACCCGAACTGCGCGGTACCGTCACTCCTCTCGGCATTCATCGAGAGCATCGAGGTCGTGCCAACGCTTTGACCCCGACGGAGCATGGTGAAAGACCGGAGAGTCTCTGGTGAATCCACCTGCGCGTCAGCCCTTCTCCCCGCACCTCGCCAGGATCCAGACCATCCTCCCCTCTTGCCGCAGCCACAGGTCCACCTCCCCGCCCCGGCTCGCCACCGCCAGCCCCGTCGCCTCCGCCACCGCCATCGGAC
>JALOQB010000365.1 GCA_025453595.1 Polyangiaceae bacterium | reverse complement strand
GGCGTCGATGAAGGCGGCGGTGCCGCCGGCGCGCTGCACCTCGGCGATCGCATGCAGCGTCAGCGTCGTCTTGCCGCTCGACTCCGGGCCGTAGATCTCCACCACTCTTCCCCTCGGGTAGCCCCCCACCCCCAGCGCCTGATCCAGCGCGATGCTCCCGCTCGGGATCGTCGCCACCGCCTCCTCCCGCTCTTCCCCTCCCAGGCTCATGATCGAGCCCTTGCCGAAGGTCTTCTCGATGCTGCTCAGCGCGTTCTTCAGCGCCCTCGTCTTCTCCGATAGATCCATCATGATCGTTCCACTCCTCTTGCTCTTGTCCACAGCCTGTTGGCTTCCTGTGTAGATGATTCCTGTGTAGATAATTTCCCTATAGATGCGGCCTCGGGGCGCGCCTGCGCCGCGCCGCTCCGCTCCGACCCCCGGTACTGGAGCGCCTCCGCCACGTGGTGCGCCTCCACCCGCTCCTCCGCCGCCAGATCCGCGATGGTCCGCGCCACCCGCAGCACCTTCCCGTACCCCCGCGCCGAGAGCCCCAGCCGCTCCGCTGCCGCCAGCAGCAACCTCCGCCCCTCCGGGCTCGGCGTCGCCACCTCCTCCAGCTCCCCCGGCGACAGCGCCGCGTTGGTGTTGTTACGGGTTTTCCCTGCATCCACCCGGCGCTGCTGCCGCTCCCGGGCCGCGGTGACCCGCCCCCGGACGGCGGCAGAAGGCTCCCCCGGCTTGCCGTCCTGCAGCGCGGTCAGCGGCACCGGCGGGAGCCTCAGGTGCAGGTCGATCCGGTCCAGCAAGGGGCCCGAGAGGCGCGCCGCGTACTGCCGCACCCGCTCCGGCGTGCAGCCGCAGCGCTCCGTACCGGCGTGGCCGCAGGGGCAAGGGTTGCTCGCCGCCACCAGCAAGGGGCGCGCAGGGAAGGTGGCCCGCGCACGGGCCCGCGCCACCACCAGCTGCCCGTCCTCCAGCGGCTGCCGCAGGGCCTCCAGCGTGCTCCGCCGGAACTCGGGGAGCTCGTCCAGGAACAGCACCCCGTGGTGCGCCAGCGATAGCTCCCCCGGCCGCGGCGGATACCCGCCCCCCAGGATCCCGGCGTCGCTCGCGCTATGGTGCGGGGAACGAAAGGGCCGCCCCTGGAGAAGGCCCACGCCCGCCGGCAACGTCCCCGCGACGCTGTGGATGGCGCTCACCTCCAGCGCCTCCTCCTCGCGCAGCGGCGGCAGCACCCCCGGAAGGCGCTTCGCCAGCATGGATTTCCCCCCTCCTGGCGGGCCACTCAGCAGCAGGTGGTGGTGCCCGGCGGCGGCGATCTCCAGCGCACGCCGCGCCGCCCCTTGCCCCTTCACGTCCAGCAGATCCGGGAACACCCCTGCCGCCGGCGCCGCCGCCCGCTCCGCACGCTGCAGCGCCCTCTCCCCCTGAAGATGCGCCAGCACCTCGGCCAGCTCCGTGGCCACCAGGCTCTCCACCCCCGGGATCGCCGCCGCCTCGGCCCCGTTGTCTGCCGGCACGATCACCCGCCGCAGTCCCCGCTGCCGCGCCAGCATCACCTGCGGCAGCGCCCCGGGGACCCCGCGCAGCTCCCCCCACAGCGACAGCTCCCCGAGCAGCAGCGTATCGTCCAGCGAGCCCGGCGGCAGCCGCCCCAGCGCCGCCATGCTCGCCGCGGCGATGGCCAGATCGAAGGCGCTGCCCACCTTGCGCACGTCCCCCGGGGAGAGGTTGACGACCACCCGGTACTCATCCAGCAAGACCCCGGCCCGGAACAGCGCCGACCGGACCCGCACCCGGCTCTCCCTCACCGAGGCCTCCGGGAGACCGACCAGATCAAACCCTCCTGGGCCCCGGAAGGCCTCGACCTCGACCCGGACCAGGTGGGCATCCATGCCCAGCAGCGTGGTGGTGGTTGCGGTTGCCATGCCCCCTGCTCATGCGAGCCGCGGGCCAGCTAAAAACCTGCAATTATGGCCGGATTCCCCCCGGATCCCCCCTGGCGAGCGCCACGCCACCGCCGGCGCTCCGCCACCCCGCGTCACTCGTCGCAGTTGTCGAAGAACACGTAGCCCCCAGGCTCCGAGGCGACGACCCCGGCGATGGCGCAGCGCGGAGCGTCCGTCGTGGCGCCGCCCAGGATCATGTCCGGGCACGACAGGATCGCCCGCATCTTGCCGGGGCTGATCCCCAGCCCGGCCGGTGAATCGCCATCGACGCGTAGCTGGCAGGGGTTCTCCGGGTTCGAGGTGTAGCCCGCCTTGATGCTGTCAGCCGCGATGCTCACGGACACCGGCGAGGCTTGCCCCGGGGTCACCTGCCCCCTCAACCCGAAGTTGTTCGGCCCCTGCTTCACGCTCGCGCTGACCGTGAACCCCGCGCCGCTCGGCGTGATCTTGCAGACCACCCGCACCCCACCATCCCCATCGACCAGCGGCGTGCTGCTGGTCAGATCCGACGTGTTGATGGCCCCGAAGGTCTCGTCGGGCGTCGTGGCGGTGCAGGAGGGCCCCTGCGGCTGGTTGTCCAGCCGGTACTTCACCGCCGCCTGCGCGCTCGGCGGCACCGGATCATCGCACCCCCAGGACAGCACCCCCCCACCCAGCAAGGCGACCTTGAAGACAAGCGTTCCGATCTTCATTTTTCCTGCATCTCCGTCTTGTGAGACTCTATCTGACCGCGTCCCGGCAGCAACGTTTCCGGCGCACGATTCGGCCCAGATGTCACTCCGTCCGCCGGTGGACCTGCTGGGCAACACCCCGGAAAGGTGGTGAAGCTTCTTGAATCCCCCGGAGGTTGAGGGGCTACGTCTCTCAACGTAGGGCGCTCAAGAAATCACCAGTTCTGGATGATTGGGGTGAGTGACGGGGATTGAACCCGCGACAACCGGAACCACAATCCGGTGCTCTACCGACTGAGCTACACCCACCAGATGCAACTGAAGCCACGGTGTACACGGCCATGCGGCTCTTGGCAAGCCTTTCTTGCGGGGGCTCTGTCCTTGTCGAAGCAAAGCTGGGGGTGATACCGTGGAGCCCGATTCAACCCCCGCACGGTGAACGGTCAGGGGTCTCCCCGGCGAAAGGTAGAGGGGCTCTCGGAAATGCGCGGCAAGCTCATCGCGGTTTACAGCATCGTTGTGCTCATCACGGGGCTTCTGGCCTTTGCCTTGATGCGCGCCTCCCTGGATGACGTGCTCTCCAACGCAGATCGCGCCCGTCAAGAGGCCTCTCGCGCCGCTGCCGGCGCCAACGCCCGGCTCCAGGTCGAGGGGCTGCTCCTGGAGCGGTGGCTCGGCGAGCAGGTCATGGCCCCCAGGATTCGCGACCCATTCCTGGCGGACACCCCCCAGGCCCGCAGCGAGAGCGCCACAAGCCAGGCCAACGAGCTCTACTCGCGGGTCCTGGCGGCGCTCCCCGGCACCAACCCGACCCTCGTCGCCTTCGTCGATGAACAGGGCGTCGCTCTGGGGCGCAATGGCTCCGGGTTGATGCGCGGCGAGGCCCTCGGCAAGACGTACCCGAGCCTCCTCGACGCCATCAAGCGCAGCTCTTCGGGCTCCGACCTCTGGGTCAACCGTTCCCGCAACGAGCAGCTCCTCGCCTCGTTCTGCGCGGTCCGGGATGACAAGGGCAAGGTCCTCGGCGCCGTCATCGTCGGCACCGCCGTCGATGAAGGGCGCCTGTCGACCATCAGCGAGCTGACCAGCAACGGCCCCGTCGCTCTTGTCGCCGAGGTCGACAGCAAGCTCGAACTCGTCGCCAAGTCCCGCAACGCCCCGGCCCCTGGTGTCGCCGCCATCACCCAGGAGTCCTTCAAACCCGGCTTCCAGAAGGCCATCGGTGCCCCTCGCCCCGTCGACCTCCACGGCTCCAACGAAGAGCTCATGACCGCCGGCTACGGCCTCTCTGGCTACGGCGACGGCAAGCGGGCGGTCCTCGTCGGCTTCGCCCCTGTCGCCATGTTCGGCGACGTCACCGGCATGCTGCTCCCCATCTTCGGCGCCACCGCGGTCGGCATCGTCATGGCCATCCTCTGCGCCGTGCTCCTCGGCGGGTACATCATCCGCCCCATCGTCGCCCTCGAAGAGGGGCTCCTCGCCATCATCAACGGCGACACCAACCGCCGCTTCGAGCTCGAGCACGCAGAGGTCGGCGGCCTCATCTCTCGTATCAACACCCTCCTCGATACCCTCATGGGTGTTGAAGAAGACACCACCGACTCCGAGGGGCGCCCGAGCCAGGCCCCCAGCGCCTCCAATTTCCGCGACGCCATCGGGGTCGACCAGAGCCAGAAGCTCGATTTCAACCAGATCTCCGCCCTCCGCAACGAGGCCCCAGACGCCTACTACGCTCGCCTTTTTGCCGAGTACATCCAGGCCAAGCGCTCCATCGGGGACCCCGTCGACCACATCACGCAAGACCTCTTCGTCCAGCGCATCCAGGCCAACGAAAAAGAGACCTCCGAGCGCCAGGGCAAGCCCGTGCGCTTCCGCGTCGAGCTCCAGGGGCGCGAGGTCGTCGCCGACAAACTCGCCCAGAACTACGATCGCATGGAGGCCATCGAGGCCCTCTCTCGCATCCACTCTGGTGAGGCCGCGGCCGCCCTCCTCAAGCGTTTCTCCTTCGCCATCGAGCCGTCGATCACCGACCAGGAAGAAAAAGAGGTCGCCTTCCACGGCGTCGTCGCCTGCGGTGAGGCCGCCATCGAGCCTGTCCTCGCCTACTGCGAGAAGGCCGAGAGCCTCACCTGGCCCCTCAAGATCCTCCGCGAAATCCTCTCGGAAGAGCGCTACGTCGAAGAGCTGGTCGACCTCCTCGATGCCCACGACACCGACTGGAATCGCACCGTCGAGCCCAAGCTCCACCTCATCCGCGCTCTCGAAGGCCAGAAGAGCAAGGAAGTCAAGGACGTCCTGCTTCGCTTCCTCGAAGACGTGAGCGAGCCTGTCCGGTTCCAGACCGTCATCGCCCTCTTCTCCCAGGAAGACACGAGCCTGCTCCCGGCCATCCTGGGCAAGGCCGTTGAAGAAGAATCCATGCGCCTGGTGACCAAGGTCGCTGACGCCATGGCAGGCCGCGGCTGGGTGGTCCCCGAAGAATTCCGCGGCCCCTTCTCCCGCGCGTTGCGCGCCAGCCCGGCTCGCTACGACGTCGACGAGCAGGGGCGCATCCTGCACTGAGCCCACAAAACACCAGAGGCCCCGGGAGGGGCCTCCGATGCTCAGCAACAACGAGGGGTCTACTTCACTCCGAGCTCTTGAGCTCCCGGGGGAAGAACATCGAGAAGCTCAGCGAGATCATCTGGTTGAACTTGAACTCGCGATCCTTGTCGTCCACCTTGTTGTCGGGGAAGCGCTCGCCGTCACCCTTGCCGCGGATGTCAAAGCCGCCGGTGTTTCGCGCGAAGGGCAGGGCGCGCCAGTCAAGACCGAAGCTTGTCCAGCGGCCGGCGAAGAAGGTGAGCCCGAGGCCAAAGGTGGGGGCGATGGCGATGCGAGACTCGGTGGGCTTGCTCTTGACGGTCCCGGTGCCGGGGCCATCGGGCGAGTCATTGCGAGCCGAGCAATCGACCCCGGTGCCAGGGCCACAGGGGGCGCGCTCGGTCAGCCCCACAACGGCGGGCCCCACGAAGAAGTGGAGGTCCGTGTCGACGAAGAGCTTCTCGAAGATCGCCAGCTTGCCACGGAAGGGCACAAGGGTGAGCTGGGGTGCAAAGATCCAGTTGATGGTACCGAGCTGGGACTTGAAATCATCCCCGACGTTCAGCGCCGTGAGGCGGCGACCCGCCTCCTCGCTGGCCCGCTGGTAGTCGGCGCCGGTACGGTCAAACCGGGTGTTGTAAGTCTGCTGGATCTTGTCCGAGAGGCCGGTGGAGAGCTGGACGGCGCCGAAGCTACCGAACGCGCCGACGCCGAGCCAGTCGGTGATGTTGTAGTTGAGGTTGGCGCCGACGAGGATCGTTCGCTGGTACTCGTCAAGCAGCGTGAAAGAGACCACCGGCGCCAGCTCGAACCGACCCTTGCGGTGAAGGCGGAGCTGGCGAACAGGGGGAGCCCCCGCGAGGGGGCCGGTCACTTGGATTTCTTGTGCAGAGGCTTCCGCGGAGAGCGCCAGGATGCCGACGAACGGCACCAGCCCCTGGAAGAATCGACGGGTCATCGTTTTCGTCCTTCCTTCGGTCATGCGAGGCGAGCTCACTTCGGCAGCCGGTACTCAAACGAGAAGGGCAGGAAGACCGAGAGTCCGATCTGGGCCTGCACGTGGTTGGTGAGGGTCGAGTCCTTGGCGTACCAGGTGGACTCATCCTGGGGCTTGTTCGCGTCGATGACGGTGTTCTCGAGGGAGTCGAGGAAGATGTAGTCTCGAACCTCGAAGATCGCCGCGAACCAGCGGTTGAAGAAGATGCGCAGGCCCAGACCCACGTTGGGGGCCAGGTGGAGCTTCGACTGGAAGCTCCGGTTGTCCGGGTCAATCACCGCGATCGGGCGGTTCGACACCAGGCCGATGCCGCCCACCACATACGCGTCGTAGTGGAAGATGAAGTAGTTGAACCCCGAGAACTTCCCGTACATGGGCACGTAGGTGAAGTTCAGTGAGGTCGACCAGTCGTACTCGGTGAGGGGCACACCGATACGCGACGCCCGCCGCGTCTGGGCGTTGAACTCCGAATCTCGGTTGAAATTCGGTGCGTTCTGGCCAAACATCGAGAAGCTGTTGAAGTTGAAATTCAGCCCCACCGCCATCACGTCCGAGAAGTAAAAGTTGCCAGCAAGCCCGAACCCGGGGTGGCTGACGAACTGATCATTCACGGTCGTGATGTAGTAGGGGTTGAACTCGAAGCGACGGACGCGCAGCGCGTACTTCTGCTGCACCGCGTACATCTGTGCCTGGATCGGCCGCTTGGCCATCTCCTTGATGTCGATCTGCGGACACTGGGACGGATCCAGCTCGCAAATGCTCGACCCTTCCTCTCCGCCCTCGGTCGGCTTCTCTTCGCCGCCTTTGGCCCCTTCTGCGGGCGCTGCCTCGTCGGCTGCAGGTTTGTCCTGCGCTTGAGCCAGACCGGGCGTGGCCAACAGGGCTGCCGCTACGAGAAGCCCTATGCGAGCCTGGTTCATCCGTAACCCCTTCCGCTTCCTCGACGCTGGGTTCAGCTAAACGGTTGATTCTGCTTGAAAAAATCGCCTTGTTAGCGAAGCGCCGCGACTATATCACGCGATTTTCTCGCGTAGCAACAACCAAAATGGCGCTTCGCCGGTCGGTCAGGCGACTTCCTTGCCGTGCTCGCCGAAGACCGCTTCGACGTATTCATCCGCATCAAATTCGTGCAGGTCCTCTGAACGCTCGCCCAGGCCAATGTACCGGACCGGTACCCCGAGCTCGTCGCAGATCTGCAGGATCACCCCGCCCTTGGCGGTGCCGTCGAGCTTGGTCAGCACGATCCCCGTCAGCGGCAGCGCCTCGTTGAACAGCCGGGCCTGCGCCAGCGCGTTCTGCCCGTTGGTCGCGTCGATCACCAGCAGCGTCTCGTGGGGCGCCCCGTCCAGGGCCTTGGCCGCGCTCCGGGCGATCTTCTTCAGCTCGTCCATCAGCGGCGTCTTGGTCTGCAGCCGCCCCGCGGTGTCGCACAGCACGACGTCCAGACCCTCGCTCTTCGCCCTGGAGATCGCATCGAACACGACCCCCGCCGGATCGGCCCCGTCCTTGCCCTTCACCACCGGACACCCCACGCGGGTGCCCCAGGCCTCGAGCTGCTGCACCGCCGCCGCACGGAAGGTGTCGCCAGCGGCCATCACCACCGACTTCTTTCGCTGGCTGAGCTGCGTCCCGATCTTCGCGATGGTCGTGGTCTTCCCGGCGCCGTTCACGCCCACCATCATCACCACCGTCGGCTTGGCACCGACCACGATGCCGCCGCCGCCTACCCCCAGGATCTTCTTCGCCTCCTGGCGCAGCGCGTCCCACACCCGGGCCGTGTCGGTGAGCTCCTTGCGCTCCAGCCCCGTGCGGATCCGCTCCAGCAGCTTCTCCGTCGTCTTCACCCCGACGTCCGAGGTCAACAGCACCTCTTGCAGCTCGTCCAGCAGCTCCGGCGGCAGCTCCTTGCGCCGCACCAGCGCCGACAGACGCCCGAAGAAGCCTTCCTCGCCCGTCGAACGCGCGAGGCCGCGGCGAACCTTCGCCACGTCCCGCTCGCTCGCCGCCTTGGGCGCCACCACCGGCGGCGGACGACGCACAAGCTCCACCGACGCAGGAGGCGCCTCGGAGGGCTTCGCCTCCCGGGCCGCTTGCTCCTCCTTGGCCTTCTTCCGCGCCTCCTCCTCGGCCTTCTTCTGGGCCTCCTCCTCGGCTCGCTTCCTGGCCTCCGCCTCCGCTCGCTGGGCCTCCTCGGCCGCCTTGCGCGCGGTTCGCTCTTCTGCCTCGGCTTGCTCCTTGGCAGCCTTCTCTTTCGCCTGCTTCTCCGCCTCGGCGGCCTTCTTGCGGTCTTCCTCGGTCTTTTGCTGCTCGTCCCGCTTATTTTCGAGCTTCTCTTTCAGCTCGTTTTTTTTGGGCTTGTCGCCCTCGGGGAGCTCCTTCGCGGGCTTGTCGCCCTCGGGGAGCTCGGCGGGCTTCTTCGCAATGACCTTGAAATAAATAACCGCTGCAAGGATGCCGGCGACGACCAGGACCGCGAGTATCGTGGGATCCATCGTGGACAGTCGCTCCTTGTGAGGGAATCAAGGACGGGTGTCCTCGCCCCCTCACGGTTTGCTCTGGGACCGCGGCACTATAAGAACGCACCACGGACCCGGTCAACGTCGTACCCCATCTATCTGGTCCCGGCGAGAGAGATCTGACTCCAGCTCGGAAAGCCGCGCTTCTTCCCCTGCCCCCACCGGATCTCGCCCGAAAACTGCCGCTTCCACCGCCCTCGCCCACCGCGCCCCACCTGCTCGCTCCTGCCTCTCCAGGTGCCGCGCCAGCTGCTCCGGGGTCGGCTCCACCGCCTGCTCCGGTACCCACCGCCGCCCCGCCGTCGCCAGCTTCTCCAGCAACGCTCGCCTCCGGGATACCAGCCCCACCGTCATTTTCCCGGCTCGCGGCAACGAACGCTCCACCATCACGTGCCACGGCCCCGACACCTGCAGCACATGCGTCGGCGCCCACTCGACCTCGAAGTCAAAGCGACCCTGCTCGTCGGTCCTCGCCTCCACCAGCCTCCGCTCCCCGTAGAAATCTCGACCCACCACCCGCACCTCTACCCCCGCCAGCGGCCGCCGCTCGTGCGCATCCAGCACGCGCCCCTCCCACCTCGTGCCCGCCTGCACCTCCTCCACGCTCAGCTCCGGCAGCGCCACCGCCTCCCCTCCCACCCGCTGCTTCTCCGGCTCCGCTCGCCTCGCCGAGGGCGCCCGCTTCCATCCTCGCGCCAGCCACCCCACCAGCAACAGACCCACAAGCAACAACGGCGCCTTCCTCAGCGGCGACGGCGGCCTCACCGGCACCCGCACCACCAGCGCCTCCCCGCTCTTCCACCCCGGCGACGACGGAAGGTAACGCAGGCTCAGCTCCACCTCTCCCTCCGACTGTACCTCGAACGCCAGCGGCACCTCCGTCCGGCCCTCCTTCACCGAACCCACCCCCAGGATCTCCTTCCCCAGCCTCGCCTCCACCACCCCCCCGTCCACCGCTCCCCGCTGCGTCCCCACCACCACCGGCAGCCGGTACCCATCCTGCGGCACGATCGCCCCCTCCGGACCCTTCGCCACCAGGCTCACCCGCGCGCTCCTCACCACCTGCGCCCTCAGCTCCGGAGCCCCCTCTCCCTTGCCACGCACCACCAGCTCCCCGGCCCCCGGGGCCCCCAGCCGCGCCGTCTCCACCTCGAACCGCGCCCTCCCTCGCTCGTCCGTCGACGCTGACCCCAGCTCCTTCCCTCGCTCGTCCCGTAGCTCCAGCTGTATGGAGTTTCCGTAGATGGAATTTCCGGTCAACGCGACGTTGACGGAGGTGACCGCCGCGTCCAGGTCCAGCAGCTCCGGCTTCGGGTCCCAGGCGAGCAGCGCCGCCGGCCGCTCGACGTCGAAGGGCAGATCGATCTGGGCCCCGGCGAGCCCCTGCTTCCCCGGGAACCGCGCCCGCAGCAACCCCTGCCTCGGCAGCCGCTGGGTCTGCATGCAGAACGCCCCTTGCTTGTCGGTCTCCACCGCGTAGCCGCCGTCCATCCGCGCCAGCGGGCCGCCCCCGTTGCAGGACCTCGGCCCCTGGAGCATGCGCAGCGCCTCCCCGTTGCTCTGCATCAGCTCGATCACCACCGTCGCCCCCGCGATCGGCCCGCCCAGATCGTCCCGCAGCTTGCCCCGGATGAGCTGGCTCCCGCTGTCCCCCTGCACCTGTCCTTCCAGGGACGTCGAGCCCTTGATCAGGATCTTGATCGCGTGGGCGGGGGCGGTGTGCGACAGGAGCGCCAGCGCGGCGAGCGCCCCCCGGAGCCGCGTGGTGCGTCCGGAGAGGAGGCGAGGGAGGATCATGTGGGACAGCCGTTTCGTGCTCGGGGACGTGCGGTGGGCTGGGAAGGTTAGGGCCTCGCCATGGTAGCATCACAGAGCGCCATGCATCTCCCTTCGCTCCGCGGATCTCGGTGGCTCCCGTCCCTCCTGCTCCTGGTCTCCAGCGGCCTCGCGCAGGCCTCGGGCAAGACCGATGAGCTGATCCGGCAGCTCAAGGAGAGCGACGACTTTCGCGTGCGAACCCAGGCCGCCCTCGCCCTCGGGGTCTCGAAGGAGGCCGCCGCCGTCAGCCCCCTCTGCGGTGCCCTCGGCGACAACCACGAGGCGGTGCGGGGCGCGTCCGCCGCGGCCCTCGGCAAGCTCAAGAACCCGGAGGGGCTCCCTTGCCTCAAGAGCCACCGCGACAAGGAGAGCAACGCCACCGTCAAGACCCAGATCGACAAATCCATCCAGACCCTCGAAGCCGCGGCCAGCGCCGGCGACAAGGGCGAGATCCCGGCCAACGCCAAGTGGTACATCTCCATCGGCAAGATCAACAACAAGACCTCCCGCACCGACGCCGAGCTCGAGGGCGTGATCCGCTCCGCCATGGCCGGCAAGCTCCGCTCCCTCGACGGCTACGCGGTCGCTCCCCGCGGCGAGAAGACCGACGCCGCCAAGAAGATCATCCAGGCCAAGAAGCTCAAGGGCTTCGAGTTCCAGATCACCGCCGAGGCGCCGGTCTACGACG
>JALOQB010000364.1 GCA_025453595.1 Polyangiaceae bacterium | reverse complement strand
GGTGTTCACCACCAGCCGCGACAACCAGACCGCGGTGAAGATCCTGGTGATGCAGGGCGACCACGAGATGGCCCAGGACAACGAGCTGCTGGGCGAGTTCATCCTCACCGGCCTGCGCCGCGCGCCCAAGGGCCAGGTCGAGATCGAGGTGACCTTCGAGATCAACGCCGACGGCATCGTCAGCGTCTCCGCGAAGGATCTGGAGACCGGTCAGCAGCAGTCGATCCAGGTCACCGCCACCAGCGGCCTGACCTCCGACGAGCTCAAGAACATGATCGAGTCGGCCAAGGAGTTCGCCGTCGACCGCAAGGCCAGCGAGGAGATGCAGGCCGCCATGCAGGACGCAGAGCGCCTGATCGGCGAGATCGAGCGCCTCTTCCCCCAGGTCGAGCAGATCGTCGCCACCAGCGACTTCGGGCGCGACGCCATCTCGAAGGCCCGCGCCATCGTCCAGAAGGCTCGCCAGGCCATGGAACGCAAGGACATCTCGGCCCTCAAGGAGCAGATGGAAGGGCTCGCCCGCACCCAGCGCATGTTCAAGGGGGTCGCCTCCAAGGCTCCTTGAAGTTGGCTTCTGGCTCCCGGTGCGCTAGGCCCCCAAGCTGGCGGTACTCTCTTCCCCCCTGGCCTCTTCATGAACTCGAACCGCAGCCTCAAGAACAGCGCCTCGCCTCCCGGCCCACCAGGGCAAGGGCAGCCCGGCGAGGGCTGGGGCGATGAAGACCTGGAAGAAGAGATCTTTGATCGACCGACGATCATCCCTTCGGTGCTCCCCACCGAGGCGCAGCTGATCGCGGCTCGCCCGCCCCCCTCGTCCCGCGAGATCGACGAGGCCTGGGAGCACCCCTCCGGCGTCATCGAAAAGACCCCTCCGGAAGCCCCCCTCGAGTTTGATCTCGACCTCCTCGGCCCCCCGCCGCCGACCCCCCAGCGGGGCCCCGGCAAGGCCCGCCCCATCTCGTTCAGCTCGCTGCCACCGCCCCCCCCGCCGCGCCCCCCGGCGGCCACCCTCGCGGTCGAGCACCCCCTCGCCTTCGATACCCCCGGCCTCGCGGCCCCGGCGCGCGAGACCATCGACGAGGATTTCGAGGTCGATTTCGACATCATCCGGAACCCCAGGATGAAGGATGTGCCTTCTCCGGCGCCCGCGATCGACTCTGGCGAACCGCATACTGCGCCGTACCCCTTCGACCTCGATCCTTCGGAGAACAACTACGCCGCGGGTCAGTTCCGGCAGCCCCCCCCCATTGCGTCGCCCACGCACCCCCTCGAAGAGCTCGACGCCCTCTTCGAGCCTCCTCCCTCCGAGCGCCCTCGCCCCCCGATGATGGGGGACGCCCAGATCACCAGCAAGCAGCAACCTCCCATCGAGCGCCATGGCCGCGAGATGCGGGACAAGTTCGCCCTCGGTGACTTCTCCGGCGCGCTCAAGGCCGCCGAGGCCCTGCTGATCTGCAGCCCCAGCAACGCCGAGGCGCTCCGCTTTGCCGAGAGCTGCCGCAGCCGTCTCCGCGGCATGTACGAGGCCAAGCTCGGGTCCCTCTCCCGGGTCCCCCGGGTGATCCTGCCGCCGGAGCAGGTCCGCTGGCTCTCCCTCGATCACCGCGCCGGCTTCATTCTCTCCTGCGTCGATGGCTACTCGACCATCGAAGAGATCCTCGACGTCTCCGGGATGCCCGAGCTGGACACCCTCCGGATCCTGCACGACCTCCTCCTGCAAAAAGTCATCAGCGTCGCCTGAGCCGCGATGAACCTCTCCCCCCTCCTCGCCCGCGGGCTGGCCGCTGGCCTCGCGCTGGCCCTGCTCCTCGGCTCCTCGCGCGCCCTCGCCGCGGACCCGCCCGCCGCCTCTGCCTCGGCCCCGATCCAGCGGCGCTCCCCCCCCTTCCTCGCGCCCCTGCCCTCCGGCGCTGCGCCGCTGCCGCCTGCCCTCAGCTCGCCTCCCCCGCCGGTCCATCGCACCCGCCTGGTCGTCCGCCTCGACCCCGTCGCCCACACCCTCCAGGCGCAGGGCCAGGTCACCTGGACCAACCGCTCCCAGCGCCCCGTCCACGACACCTTCTGGCACCTCTACCTCAACGCCTTTCAGCACCCCAGGACCGCCTTCCTTCGCAGCCGCCTCGGCGAGGGGCGTGGCGACCAGCTCCCCTCCACCTGGGGCCGCATCAAGCTCACCCGCCTCGCCGTCCGCTCCCCGGACGAAGCCCCTTCCCGCGCCGTCGATCTGCTCCCTTCCCTCGCCCCTCACTCCCCCGACGACCCGGACGACCAGACCGACCTCCGCGCCCCCCTCCCCGCCCCCTGCCAGCCCCAGCAGTCCCTCGTCTTTGACCTCGCCTTCGAGGCCTCCCTGCCCTCTCTCGTCGAGCGCACCGGGTTTCTGGAGAACTTCCATATGGTGGGCCAGTGGTTCCCCAAGCTGGCGCGGCTCCGCGACGACGGGACCTGGTCCCACTTCCCCTTCCTCCGGCTCTCCGAGTTCGACGCCGACTTCGGCGACTACGACATCACCATCGAGGCGCCGCCGGCCTACGTCGTGGGCGCCACCGGGGTCCGCGCCGAGGAGCGCACCGAAAACGGCGTCCGCGCGACCCGCTTCCTCCAGGAAGGTGTCCACGACTTCGCCTGGACCGCCTGGGACCAGTTCCTCGAGCGCACCGAGACCCTCGACGGCGTCCCGGTCCGCGCCCTCTACCCCCGGGGCCACGAGCCCGCGGTCCGTCGCCAGCTCGACGGGCTCCGGGTCGCCATCCCCTGCATGCGCCGCCGCCTGGGGCCTTACCCGTACGCCTCCCTCACCCTGGTCCAGCCCCCTGCCGGCGCGGGTGAGGCCGGCGGCATGGAGTACCCCACCCTCATCACCACCGGCGGCCCCTGGTACGGGCCCCCGTGGCTGCGCACCGCCGAGGCGGTCGCCGTCCACGAGTACGGTCACCAGTATTTTTACGGGCTCCTTGCCAGCGACGAGCACCGCCATCCGTTCCTTGACGAGGGGCTCAACACCCTGGTCGAGGGGCTGTGCCTCCGCGAGGGCCACGGCGACGGCTCGCTGCTGGCGGCCCCGGGCCTGTCCCTCGATTTCCTCGAGGCCGGCCGCTGGATGGGCCTGGGCGCGGGCCATGACCACGCCATCGCCCACGGCGCCGCGTCGTTCCCCACCGCAGGCCACTACGGACGGCTCGCCTACTTCCGCACCGCCACCCTGCTGGCGACCCTCCGCGGCGCCTTCGGGGAGGCCCCCTTCGACGAGGCCCTCCAGCGCTACGCCCAGGCCTTTCGCTTCCGCCATCCCGAGCCCGCCGACCTCGTCGCGGCCCTCGGTCAGGTCGACCCGGCCCTCGCCGTGGCCCTCGACGACGGCCTCTCCCGCCGCGGCTGGATCGACTTCGCCGTCACCGCCTTCCAGCCCGGGTGGACCGTGATCGCTCGCCGCGGCTCCCTCCGGCTCCCGGTCACCGTGCGGCTGCGCTTCGTCGACGGCACCACCCGCGACGAACGCTGGGACGGGACCTCCGAGTGGGTCAGGTTCGACATCAACGAACCCGCGGAGTTGCAGGCGGTGGAGGTGGATCCAGAGCAGAGGATCCTGCTGGACGAGGATCGCAGCAACAACGCACGCTCGCGGGAGCGTACCCGGGTGGGGAGGGCCACGCTGGAGCGAGGTCTGTTCTGGGGAGGGCTGCTGGGGCGGCTGCTGGCGCCATGAGCCGACGGGGGTGGGCCACGCTGGTGCTGCACCTCGGGAACCTGCTGCCAGCGGCGCCGGTGGCGCTGGTGGGGGCCTCGCTGGTGGGGGCGCTGTGGGGGGAGCAGGGGGGCGACGGGGTGCTCTGGAAACCGGGAGGCGCGTACCTGCTGGAGACCCTGCGGTTGCTGGCGCCGACCGGCGGGGCGCTGGCCTGGATGGCGCCGTGGTACCTGCTTTTGTGGGTCGTGACGGGGGTGGTACCGCAGGGGCTGGCGCTGGGGTTGCTGGGGGCGAGGGCGGACGAGGCGCCGTGGGGCCGCGGCTGGCGTGCGGTGCCGGCGCTGGTGGTGGTGCTGGGGGCCTCGCTGCTGGGGCGGGTGGTGGCGCTGGCCCTGTGCCTGCTGGCGGCGAGGGCGCTGGGGGCGTCGCTGTCGCGGTTCAGCGATCCGGTGCGGTTCTGGGGGCTGGCGCCGCTGGTGCTGATCGCGCTGGGGTTGCTGGGGGTGATCCAGGCGCTGCAGGATCTGGCGGCGGCGGCGGCGGTGCGGCGAGAAGAGCGGGGCCCCGGGGCGCTGCTGACGGCGCTGGAGGTGCTGCACCGGCGGCCCTGGGCGGCGCTGGGGCCCTGGGCCTGGCGGGCGGCGCTGGCGTGGGGGCTGCTGGGGGGGGCGGCGCTGGTCGGGGAGCTCGGCGGGGGGGCGCTGCTGCGGCAAGGGGCGCTGCTGGCGGCCTGCTGGCTCCGGGTCGGCTGGTGGTGCCGCGCGCTGGGGCTCATCGACGGGGCCCCGGACCCCCGCGAGCGGCCCCCCACGTCAGAGCGCTGAAGAGACGGATTGCTGCTGGATGGTGCCGTCGAGGGAGGCCTTGCTCTTGGCCTTCTCCTCGGGGGACAGCCCGATGGTGCCCCTGGTGGTGGTCTTGATCTGCCGGGCGTCGGTCACGTGCACCGCGAGCTCGCTGGTGGTCTGGAAGGCCACGCCCCGCATCATGCCCTTGGTCAGGTGCGCGTTGACGACCGCCTCGAAGATCGCGAAATCTCCGTCCTTGCGCTTGAGGAGGATCCGGGAGGAATCCATCACCAGGCCCCCGCGACCGTCATCCATCGTGGCCTTCATCTGCTCGTCGAAGGCGGCCGACAGCTCGGGGATGGGCTCGTTCATCTTGAGCTTGCGACCGTTGATCGCCGCCTGGATCTTGTCTGGCTGCCCGAAGGTCTTGAACTCCTTGAGCAGGGCGGTCTTGGCGGGCCCCACGACCGGCTTGCCCCCCTCCTGCGTGACCGTGACCTGGCCCTTGACGGCCTCCAGGATGAAGGTCTTGCCCGAGAGCAGGTCCGGCGTCTTCCGCGTCTTCTTGTCGTCGATGCTCTCCTTCGAGTTCAGCTCGTAGGTCACCTTGAGCTTGGTGACCGTGGAGCCGTCCACCGCCAGCACCTCCTCGGTGCGCTTCGCCGCGGTCTTCTCGGTGAACTTCATCTCCTGCTTGCCCATCATCATCTGCATGGTGGTCTCGCCGGTCTCTTCCACCTTGCGCTTGTCCCCCACCGCGGGCGCCTTGTGCTGCAGCGTCACCTCGCTGCTCACCGCGTCCTTCAGCCGGTCCAGCACCCCCGGCGCCGCCGCCGCCGAGGCCGCGCCGCTCGCCGCGCCGCTGGCCGCTGGCGCGGCCTCCCCCGGCGCATCCTTCTTGCCGCAACCCGCGGCGAACATGGTCAGCGCAAGGGACAGGGGCAACCACATCGATCGATTCATCTCGTGTCTCCAGGAAGATTCGGGCGTCGCTGGCCTCGTGCCAGGCGCACCGCTCGGATAAACATGACCCGGGCTTCGCGACAGGGGTGCGGACATTCTCTGTCTCACCGCCCCTTCACTGGGCGGCGAGGCGAACGACGCGGCGAGGGGCGGCGGCGGGGCGGCCGAGGACCAGGACCTCGTTGACCTTGCCGCGCTTGGAGGTATCGCAGTTGACGGCGCGGGAGGCGAGGAGGGTGGCGGCGGGGAACGAGCGGTAGAGCTCGCGGAGGGCGGGGACGTCGGCGTTGGAGAGGAGGGCGTGGACGTTGCGTTCAACGAGGCGACCGAAGAGCCTGGCGAGGCGAGCCTGGTCGTTGCTGTTGAACCCGTCGGCGGAGTAGCCCGTGAAGTTGGCGGTGGCCGAGACGGGGACGTACGGGGGGTCGAAGTAGGCGAGATCCCCCGGGAGCATGCTGTCACCGGCGAGGGTGAAATCCTGGACCTTGAGCTCGGCGTCCTGGAGGGCGACGGAGCAGGCGCGGAGGTTGGTCTCGTCGCAGATGAGGGGGTTGGTGTAGCGCCCGAAGGGGACGTTGAACTGGCCGGATCGGTTGACCCGGTACAGCCCGTTGAAGCCGGTGCGATTGAGGAAGATGGTGCGCGCGGCCCGCTCGGCGGAGCTGAGGAGGAAGGGGTTCTGGGCCCGGACCTCGTAGTAGTGCTCCTGCTCGTAGCGGTGGGTGCGCAGGGCCGCGATCACGTCGTCGATCTCGTCGCGGACGGCGGTGTAGCAGTCCACCAGCTCGCGGTTCACGTCCGAGAGGAAGGCGCGCCGGGGGCGCAGCGCGAAGAAGAGAGCGCCGCCGCCGAGGAAGGGCTCGTGGTACCGCTCGAAGCGCTCCGGCAGGTGGGGCCAGAGCTGCGACAGGAGCTGCCCCTTGCCCCCCACCCACTTGAGGAAGGGCCGGGGGTTGCCCCGGGCGTCCGGCGGCGAGAGGGGCTTCACTTGCGTCTTCGTGGTGGAGCGCAGCATCGAACCCGAAGCTAGCGACCTCGAAAGCGAGGGCCCAAAATCGGGTGGAAACGGTTGAATACTTGACCTCGAACGCTCTAGCGTGATCCCCATGCCGACCTGGGGAAGTCTTCTGTTGCGCCGTCTCTCTGCCCTCCCGCCGGTGCTGGCGGTCGGGTGTGCTCCCTCCCCCACGCCTCCCCCCGAGCCGCCCCCGCCGCCGCCCCCGCCGATCGCCTCGGCCTCCGCCTCCCCGGCCCCCCCGACCCCTCCTCCCC
>JALOQB010000363.1 GCA_025453595.1 Polyangiaceae bacterium | reverse complement strand
GAGCTCGGCGTTCTTCTGGATGGCGGCCAGGTAGAGGCGCGAGTTGTCGATGGTGACGGCGGCCTGGGTGGCGAGGGTCTGCAGGAGCCGCTCGTCCTCGGCGGTGAAGGAGCCGCCGCGCTTGTTGAGGGCCTGCACCACGCCCATGACCCAGCCGACGTGGTTCTTCATGGGGACGGCCAGGATGGAGCGGGTGCGGAAGCCGGTGAGGTCGTCCCAGTCGCGGAGGAAACGCTTGTCCTTGTAGGCGTCGGCGACGCGGACCGGGGCCCCGGTGCGAGCGGCGACCCCGGCGAGGCCCTGGCCCAGGGGGACCCGGATGGTCTGCACCGCCTTGCCCACCACGACGCGGCTGACCAGCTCTTGACGGCCCTCGTCGAGGAGGTAGAGGGTGGCCCGCTCGGCCCCCACGATGTCGGTGATCTTGTCGAGGATCAGCTCGAGGATCTGGTCGAGGTTGACCACCGAACCGATCGCCAGCCCGACCTCGCGCAGCACGGCGGACACCCGGCGCTCGTGGGCGAGCTCGGCCCGGAGCTTCTTCTCCCGGGGGGTCATCGTACTTTTGGCGGGCACGAGGCGCGATGCTAGTGCAACTCGCCGTGCTTGCGTACCCGCCATCCACCCCCCGCCGCCCCCTCGCGCTGCCGGCGCGCCTCGCCCTGGCGCTGGCCGTCGCGCTGCCGCTGCTCGGCGCGCAGGCCGCCGCTTCCCCGGGGAAATCCGGCCTCCCCAGGCTCGCCCCCACCGCCCTCCCGGCCCCGGACCCGCCCGCCGTGGCCGAGCTGGACCAGGCCCTCAAGCTCGTGCTCAGCCCCAGACCCGGCGACCACCAGGCAGGCATGCTGCGCCTCAAGGAGGGCGGCGACAAGCTCCTCCCCGCCATCGCCCGGCGCCTCTCGGAGCTGAAGCGGACCCTCAACCGCGACCAGGCCGCCATCCACATCACCGAGGCCCGCAAGGGCCACAAGAAATCCGGCGACGAGGCCGAACCGAAGAAGAAAAAGAAGGGCAAGGCGCCCCCTCCCCCGCCCTCCGGCGACCCGGGCTGGCTGCCCCTGCTCCTCGAGCGCCCCCGCGGCGACCAGCCCTTCCTCGACCTCGTCACCGTGCTCTCGCTGGAGCGCGCCCTCGTCCAGCTGGGCACCACCCCCGCGGTCCGTGAGTTGATCAACGTGTACGTGCAGTACGGTGATCTACTACGCATCGACGTTCAACATATGATCGCGATGCTGGGGGACCGGGCGGTGCCGGCGCTGCTGGAGGCGCGCAAGCACGACGCCGAGAAGGTGCGGCAGTGGGCGTCGCGGCAGCTGGACGCGATCGGCAAGGCGGTGCCAGGAGAGACGGTGCAGATCCAGGACCAGGACGTGCTCGCGGACGTGCTGCGGGCCTACGGTCGCACGCGGGACATCGACGCGCTGCGGGTGGTGGTGAGCTTCACGTCCAGCGATCGGTCGCAGGTGCGGGACGCGGCCCGGGAGGCCCTGGTCAACTACGGGGACGCGGCGCTCTGGCAGCTGCGGGAGGCCTACGAGAACCTGACCGGCAAGCGGCCCCCGGCGGGGTCGACCTGGGACAAGCTGGCCCTGGAGCTCTTTGAGTCCCACGACCGGGCGCGGCTGGAGGAGATCCTCCAGACCTTCGAGCAGGGGCTCGCCAGCGCCAAGGACGGCAAGCACGACGAGATGGCGGCGCAGTTCGACGCGGTGCTGGCCCGCGCCCCCACCTTCGAGCGGCGCGCCGAGATGGTCGATGGCTACCTGGCGCTGGCCCGCAAGCTCGAAGGGAGCGACCGGCCCCGGGCGCTGCTGCTGGCCCGCAAGGCCCTGCGGCTCGACCCCCAGCATGCCCAGGCCCGGGCCACCGAGGCCTACATCCTGACGCTGGAGGCGGAGCAGCTCGCCACCGAGGGCCTGGTCGACACCTCGCTGCTCAAGCGCGCCGCCGAGCTCGACCCCGCCAGCCCCCGCCCCCGCGACCTGCTGGCCCGCCTGGAGGCCAGCCCCCAGGCCCGCGCCCACGCCGGCTACCGCTACCTGGCCGCCGCCGCCATCGGCGCCGTG
The DNA here is from genome assembly GCA_025453595.1 of Polyangiaceae bacterium. Lineage (GTDB taxonomy): Bacteria > Myxococcota_A > Polyangia > Polyangiales > Polyangiaceae > JANWXX01. The sequence continues at coordinate 8,976 of JALOQB010000363.1, read as the reverse complement.
GCCGTCATCGCCTCCCTGCTGGTCGGCCTGCTGCGCCGCGCGCCGCCCCCCTCCCCTGCCCCTCCTGCCCCCGAACCCCCCGCCCCCTGAGGCCGCTCAGGGGCGCACGCACCGGAAGCCCAGCCGCCCCGTGCGGAAGGAGCGGTTGACCCCGAAGCGGTACGCGGTGCGCTGCAGCTCTTTCTGCTCGCTGAAGGCGCCCCCGCGGGTCAACGCCAGGGCCCCGCCGTTGTGCACCACGCAGTCGGAACATTCGCCAGCCGGGTAGCTGCCCACGTCGACCAGCGAATCCAGGACCCACTCGGCCACGTTGCCGCTCATATCGTGGTGGCCCCAGCGGCTCAACCCCGGGCTGAAGGAGCCGGTCTGCACGATGTCGTCCGCGGTGCAGCCGGGCTTCTTGTCGCCGAAGCAGAGCTTGGTGGTGTCGACGAAGTAGCTGGCCCGGGTCTCGTCGATGAGGGTGCTGCTCGCAGGGCTGGACCAGGGGTACGCCCGCTGCTCCTCGCCGCCCGCCGCCGCGTAGTTCCACTGGGCCTCGCTGGCGAGGCGACCGCCGTCCCACTGGCAAAAAGCGACCGCCTCGTACCAGGTCACGCAGTTGATGGGGCGCCCCTCGCCAGGGCCCCCGTCCACCTCGGACCACGTGCTGTCCGTGCAGGCGGCGAGCTGGGCGCGCAGCTTGGGGGCGTCCTCGGCCATCTGGGCCACCCACGCCTTCTGCCAGCCAGGGAAGCCGCCGCCTGCCCCGTCCCCCTCCGCCGGCAGGCTCGCCGGGTAGGCATCCACGAACTTCCGGAACCGCCTCACCGACACCTCGAAGACCTCGAGCTTGAACGGCGCCAGCGTCGCCACCGCCGTCGGCGTCGTCTGGCGCCCGATGACCGTCGCCGGATCCGTCGCCACGTCGTAGCCTCGCGCAAAGGTGCCGGCCGGCGCGGTCTTGGTCAGGCAGCAATTGGTGTCAGAACCGACACCGCAGGTGTAGTCGGTGAGCTGGTCGATGCAGCTCGGGTTGCTGTTGCACACCCCGTTGATGCAGGCCCCCTGGGGGCACTTGGCCCCGTCCGACGCCTTGCTGTTGCCCGGGGTCGAGCCGTTGCATTGCTCGATGGTGCATGGGTTCCCGTCGTCCGGGGGGAGGTCGGTGGCGTCAGCCTTGTCGCTCACCTTGCCGCCCTCGCAGACCCTGATCTTGCAATCCCCGGGGGTCTGGGCGGTGGTAGGCGTGTTGTCCGGCAGGAGCTGCTCGACGCACTTCCGGTCGATGCAGGCAAACGCGAAGCACTCGCTGCTCGAGGCGCCGCAGTCCGCGGCCGTGAGGCAGGTGACGCAGGCGCCCGCGTCGCAGAGGGGGGCATCGGCCGGGCAAGGTTGCTCTTGCCGGGCTTGCCCGTCCGGCGAGCACACCTCCAGGAGCGAGGGCCCCTTGCAGGTGCTCTGGCCCGCCTTGCAGACGTCGCACTCGCCGCCGTCCTCGTCGCACAGGCCGGGTTCGCAGAGGGTGCCCTCGTCGTAGCCGGTTCGATCCTCGAGGCAGGTCTGCAGACGGTCCTGATCGCAGCGCACCGCCCCCGCCTCGCAGGCCGGCGGCGCGCAGGCCCCCTTGCCCGCGTCGCAGAGCGCCTCGCTGGCGCACTCGGCGACCGGGTCCACCCCCCCGCCGTCCTTGCAGCGCAGCAGCTTGGCCCCCGCGCAGAGGAAGCTCCCCGGGAGGCACGAGATGCAGCTCTCCCCGGTGCTCTCCGCGCAGAACTCGGCGCTCGCGCACTCCTTGAGCGCCGTGCTGCTCAGCAGGTCGTCGCTGCAACGGATGCGGGTGGCCCCGTCGCAGCTCAGCGCCCCCCCCTGCTTCCCCTCGCAGCCCGCCGCCACCGGCTGGCAGCTCCCGGCCGTCGCCCCGGGCCGCCGGTCGCAGCGCTGCTGGGCGCCGCAGGCTTCTTCCTCGACCCAGGCCCCCTGCTCGCAGCGCAGCGGCCGCTCCTGCCCCTGGGCGCAGGCCCGCGCCCCCTCCTCGCCGCAGGGCTCGCCGGGGGCCGGAGCGCCGCTGGCGCCGGCCTGTCCGGAACTTCCGGACACCCCCGCGGCCCCCGCCTGTCCGGAACTTCCGGATGACCCGGCGGAGCCGGCGGCCCCCCCGGCCCCCTCGGAGAAGCGGTCGAAGTTCTCGAGGAGGGAGCAGGCAGAGGGGGCGAGGAGCAGGGGGAGGAGGGAGAGGGCGGCGAGGCGCATAAGAACTTGCCTCCGATCCAGGCGGAGCCGCCGTGGGGGGAAGGGGCGAGGTCGAAGGTGATGCGGGCGCTCTGGGCGGGCTGGACGGGGCGCATGGCGTAGGAGATGGCGGTGAGGCCGCCGGCGAGGAGCCCGACGCCGAGGGCGACGTCGGCGAGGAGGTAGCTGGTCTTGAGGGGCTGGACCTGCTCGTCGGAGCACCGCGGGAGGCAGTCGCGCTCGAGGCCCTGGGCCTTGGAGCGCCCGGTGAGGCCGAAGTAAGCGAAGCCCGCGAAGCCGAGGAGAGAGACGCCGCCGAAGGCGTAGGTGAGGGCAGGGATGGGGCGGCGGCGGGGCTCGTCGGGAGCCTCCGGCGTGCGGGTCGGGGGGGGCAGCAAGGGGGGCGGCGCCGAGGAAGAAGCGGCGGTCGCGCTGGGGGCGGGGGCGGGGGGCGGGGCGAAGGAGACGGAGATCTTGCGGTTGCGCTCCCCCTCGCGGATGACGACCTGCTGCTCCTGCTGCTTGCCGTCGTGCTCGAAGCGGAAGGCGTGGGGCCCCGGGTCGACCTCGATGGCGCGGCCATCGAGGCGCTCGGCGAGGGGTTTGCCGTCGACCAGCACGCGCACCGCGGTGGTCTCCCTGTCGGCGCGGTCGCGCCCCTCGATGACCACCGTGGGGATGGTGCTCTGGACCTCCTCGATCCAGCGGGTGCAGTCCGCCGCGAGGCTCTTGGGGCAGACGGGTCGAGCGCAGATCGCCATCTGCTCCCGGGAGGCCAGGAGGCTGCCGTTGCGCCGTAGCTCCTGGGCGCTCTCGTAGGAAGAGAGGCAGGCTTTCTTCTCCTCGGCGGGGCCGCCCAGGGCCAGCGTCGGGGCGCCCAGGATGGCCGCCAAGGCCCCCCACCAGGGGATCAGGGCGCGGGAGAGGGAGGCGGAGGTTTGCATCAGAAGCACTGGGGTTTGGGTCGCTTGATGCCGGTGGCGTCGATGGTGTACGGAACGTCGCAGTCGCCGGCTGTTTTGGGGGGTTTGGGCGGGTCTTTCGGCGGGTCTTTCGGCGGGCGGGGCTCGCCCCGAGGCGCCATCACGGTGCCCGCGGCGAGGGCCTTCGGGGCCGAGGCGGAGGGCGCGGTCGAGGCGGAGGGCGCGGCGGAGACAGGGGCCTGCGCGGTGGCGCTGGCCGGGGGGGCGAGGGCCGCGACCGGGGTCGAGGCCGGAGGGACCGGGAGAGAAGCGGGGCGATCGCGGTCGCGAGCGAGGAGCACCAGGGCCGCGGTGGCGATGCCGGCGAAGAGGAGGGCCACGCCGCCGAGGACGATCAGGGCGACGTTGACGTGGCGCGGGGACGCGGTGACCACGGTGGCGTTCCCGCGGGAGACGCCGCTGGCGGCGTCCGGCGCGGGGAGCTCGGGGGCCGTGACCACCGAGTTGCTGGTGATCGAGGAGTTGCCCGGGGGCACCGCGACGCCGGAGACCTGGGAGTTACTGCCGCTCTGGTAGAACTGGGTGGGGGCGTCCGACTCTTGCTCGGCGGCGCGGGCGTGGGCCACCAGCTCGGACACCAGCTCGGGCCTGGGGGCGCTGACGGTGGAGCGGCTCTCGATCTCCTTGATGCGCCCCGCGCGCTCGGCGAGCACGTCGCCGGCCACCCGCTCGACCCACTCGCTCACCTCGCGCTGGGAGGCGAGCCCCACCGCCCGCTCCAGCGCCGTGGCCATCTCGCGGGCCGTCGAGTAGCGCCTGGCCGGGTCCATCTCGAGCCCCCGCATCGTCACCACGTCGAGGGCCTTCGACAGGTTGGCGTTCAGCTCGGAGGGTTTGGTCCGTTGCCCCTCCAGCGCCCGGGACAGCACGATCGCCTCGTTCTCGCCGCTGATCATGCGGCGCCCGGTGAGCACCTCCCACAGGATGATCGCCGCCGCGTAGATGTCGGTGCGCCGGTCGACCTCGCCCCCGCGGATCTGCTCCGGGGCCATGTAGGCGAACTTGCCCTTGAGCTGCCCCTCGCGGGTGTTGGACAGGCGACCCGCGGCCTTGGCGACGCCGAAATCGAGGACCCGGGCCACGCCGTCGGTGCCCACCAGCACGTTCTGGGGGCTCACGTCCCGGTGGACGATGCCCAGCGGGCGGCCGTGCTCGTCGCAGGCCTCGTGGGCCGCGTGGAGCCCGTGGAGCAGGCCCGACAGGATCGTCGCCGCCACCCGCGGCGGCACCAGCTCGCCGCTCTTGCGGGCCGCCCGGGAGAGGCGCGCCAGGGCCTCGCCCTTCACGTACTCCATGACGATGAAGAGCTCCCCTTCCAGGGACACCACGTCGAGGGTCTGGACCACGTTGGGGTGCTGGATCCGCGCCGCCAGCCGCGCCTCATCGAGGAACATCTGGCCCGTCGCCAGGCCCCCCGAGGCAATCACCCCGTAGAGCGCGTAGCGCCCGATGACCCGCTCCTTCACCTTGGGATCCACCGAACCCATGGCCTCAAGCTACCACGTCCCCCCGGCCCACCCCCCAACTTCTCACCTGCACGCGCTCACGGTAGCTGCGGCTTCACCCCGAGCTCGACCAGCAGGTGATCCGCCTGATCCACCGCGTCCATCACCCACAGCATGTACCGCAGATCCACGTGGATGCTCCGGGTGATCGAGGGCACAAACACCCAGTCGCTCGCCATCGCCTCGTAGTTGCCGTCGAACACCAGCCCCACCAGCTCCCCCCGGGCGTTCAGCGTCGCCGACCCCGAATTACCCCCGGTGATGTGCAGATCCGCCAGAAAATTCACCGGAAGCTCCCCCAGCCTCCGGTCCCGGTACGGGTTCTTCTGCTTCTGCGCCGCCGCCTCCAGCAGCCGCTCCGGGGCGCGAAAGGGATCCTTGCCGGTATTTTTTGACACCACCTCGGGCAGCAGCGTGAACGCGCGGTGCGGAGGGGCCTCGGGCGTGGGCCGGTACCCGCGGACCGTGCCGTAGGTGATGCGCAGCGTGCTGTTGGCGTCCGGCGGCAAGGGCCGCTGCGCCTGGGCCTGGAGGGCCTCCAGGTAACGGGGTCGCAGCTGGCTCATGGCCCCGGAGAACGCCTCCTGCCGCTCCTCCTGGGCCCGCTGCAGCGCCCGCAGCCGCAGCGCCGCGTCGATGAGCGGATCGCCCAGCTTCTGCAGCTCCGCGGTGGAGGCCCCCTGGAGCAACGAGAGCCGCTCCTGGCGCCGCTCCAGCCGGCTCCCCTCCAGCATCTTCTTCACGCCCTGCTCGATCTCGTCGGCGGAGGGCCGCGCCTTGCCCGTGAAGGCCGCGATCAGCTCGCCGGACTCGCCCGCAGGCAGCGCCGCCGCCCGCGCCAGCGCCCGGCGCAGCACCGCGCCGTCGACGGCCCGGTGGTAGGTCCTGTCCAGGGTTTCCATACCCTGCTCGAGCTGCTTCCAGTTGCGCTGCTGGTAGTCGGGCTTGCGCTGCTCGTCGCTTCTGGGGCGCTCCTCGGCCATGCGGACGATGTGCATGGCGGCGCCGAGGAGCTTGGGGAAGCGGAGCAGCTCGTCGAGGAGGGCGTCCCGCTCCCGGGTCTTCTCCTGGGAGCTCTGGAGCCGCGCGATGCGCTCGAGGACGTCGGCGAACTGGCGCTGGCGGGCCTTGTCGGCCTTGATCCAGGAGCGGAGTGCCTGCTCCTCCTGCTCGCGGCGCGCGGCGAGGCCGCCCTTGACGAGGCCGTCGAGCTGGCCCTTGACGTTGGTGAGGGCGTTGTGGAGCCCGCGGAGGAGGGGGGCGGCGCGGAGCTGGGCGTCCTTGTCGGAGCGGCCGACCTCCTCCAGGGTGGCGATGTAGTCCTCGCAGAGCTTGAGGCGCCGCGGGTACCACCAGGAGACGGCCTCCTGGACCTCGGCGGCGGTCTTGTACTGGGAGGTGCGGCCCGGGTACCCGGCGACGAAGACCAGGTCGCCCTCTTCCAGAGGCTGGGAGGCCAGCTTGAGGTACGAGGCGGGCCGGTAGGGGACGTTCTGGGGGCCGTGATCGGCGGGCGTCCCGTCCGGGGCGGCGTAGGCGCGGTAAAAAGAGAAGTCGCCGGTGTGGCGGGGCCAGCGCCAGTTGTCGATCTCGCCGCCGTAGTTCCCGATGCCCTCCGGCGGGGCGTACACCAGCCGGATGTCGCGCAGCTCGAGCTGTTCGATCAGGAAGTACTGGGCCCCGTCGAAGAACTTGCTGACCGAGCAGCGCACGCCCACCTTGCCCTGCTCGCAGGCGCTCACCAGCCTCTTGGAGCGGGCCTCCAGCTCGTCGAAGCGAGCCCTGTCGCTCTTCTTCTTCTCGAGCCCGTCGAGCATGTCGCGGGTCACATCCCGGAAGGAGCGGGTGACGTAGACCCGGGAGGTGGGCCCATTCGAGGGCTCATCCGCCCTGGTCCTGGCGAGAAATCCGTCACGGATCAGGTTGCGCTCGGGGGTCGAATTGTACTGCAGCGCCTGCTGGACGCAGTGGTGGTTGGTGACGATCAGGCCGTCGGGAGAGACGAAGCTGGCGGAGCAGCCGCCGAGGCTGACGACGGCGCCGAGGACGCTGGAGGTGGGGTCCGAGAGCTGCTCCGGGGGGATGGCGAGGCCGAGCTCCTTGAGGCGAGGGGCGTGGTCGCGGAGCTGCTGGGGCATCCACATGCCGCCGGGGTTCTCGAAGGCGGGCTTGGGCCCCGGGGGCGGGAGCGGGGGCTCATCGGCGACCGGGGGGGGGACGTAGGAGGCCGGAGGAGGGGGAGGCAGGGGCGGCGGGGGGACCTCGGGCGGGGGCTGCTCGACCGTGCAGGCGGCCGCCAGCGAGAGGACCAACAGCAGGGCTCGTTCGCGCATGGCCTCCCTCCATAGCGGTGATAGGCTGCGGCGATGAAGCTGATCGACGAGATCCTGGCCCACGCCGGGGAATTTCAGGCGATCCGTCGCGACATCCACGCGCACCCGGAGCTACGCTACGAGGAGCACCGCACCGCGGAGCTGGTGGCGACGCAGCTGGCGGGCCTGGGCCTCGACCCGCACCGGGGCCTGGGGGGGACGGGGGTGGTCGCCTCGATCCGGCAGGGGTCGTCGGGGCGCTCCATCGGGCTGCGGGCCGACATGGACGCGCTGCCGATGGAGGAGCACAACGGGTTCGCGCACCGGTCTCGAAACAGCGGGAAGATGCATGCCTGCGGCCACGACGGGCACACGGCGATGCTGCTGGCGGCGGCCCGGTACCTGGCGAGGCACCGGCGCTTCGACGGCACGGTGCACCTGATCTTCCAGCCGGCCGAGGAGGGCGGGGCGGGGGCTCGCCGGATGATCCAGGAGGGGCTGTTCCAGAAGTTCCCGTGTGATGCGGTCTTCGGGCTGCACAACTGGCCGGGGCTGGCGGTGGGGCAGCTGGGGGTGCGGCCGGGGGCCCAGCTGGCGTCGAGCAACGAGTTCGAGATCCGGATCCAGGGCAAGGGGGCCCACGCGGCGATGCCGCACCTCGGGGTCGACCCGGTGATGGTGGCGGTGGGTATCGCGCAGATGCTCCAGACCATCATCTCCCGCAACCGGAAGCCCATCGAGGCGGCGGTGCTGTCGATCACGCAGATCCACGCGGGGAGCGCCACCAACGTGATCCCCGACGAGGCGACGATGCAGGGGACGGTGCGCACCTTCTCGGTCGAGGCCATCGACCTGATCGAGGGCCGCATGCGCGAGGTGGTCGAGCACGTGGCGCTGGCCCACGGCGCCGCCGCGAGCCTGGCGTTCCACCGGAACTACCCGCCGCTCCTCAACCACCGCCGGGAGGCCGAGTTCTGCGCTTCCGTCATGGAAGAGATCGTGGGCCCGGCGGGCGTGCTGCGGGACATCGAGCCGACGATGGGGGCCGAAGACTTCGCGTTCATGCTCCAGGAGCGCCCCGGCGCCTACGTCTTCCTGGGGAACGGCGACGGGGCCCATCGAGCGGCGGGGCACGGCCTCGGCCCCTGCTCGCTGCACAACCCGAGCTACGACTTCAACGACGCCCTGATCCCCCTCGGGGCGACCTACTGGGTCCGGCTGGTCGAGCGCTGGCTCGCCCCCGCGCCCGCCCCGTGATCGCACCTTGATACCACCCCTCCACGTCGATTCTCAGGCCACACTCCGCGATGCGCTGCGCCACCTGCAGGGGGCGAGCATCCTCTACCTCGACACCGAGTTTGACTCGACCCGCGACGGCGCCACGCTGTGCCTGCTCCAGCTCTCGGACGGCGACCGGATCTTCCTGCTGGACCCCTTCGCCGTCGACCTGGCCCCGCTCGCGCAGGCCCTCGGGGCGCCGGGGGTCGAGTGGGTGCTCCACGCGGGGCGCCAGGACGTGGCGCTGCTCTGCTCCCAGCTGCGGATCCAGGCCCCGAGCCTGCTCTTTGACACGCAGATCGGCTGGGCGCTCCAGAGCCCCGAGAGCGGCGTCGCCCTGGCGTACCTCGAGTTCCTGGTCCTCGGGGTGCAGCCGGCCAAGGGGCACCAGATGGATGACTGGAGGAAGCGCCCCCTCAACGCCTCCCAGCTGGCTTACGCCGCCCGCGACGTCGCCCACCTGCCGGCCCTCCGGAGCGCCCTCGCCTCGCGCCTGGGGGCGCTGGGCCGCAGCGCCCTGGTGTACCCGGCCTCCCACGAGGCCCTGCTGCCCCCCGCCGAGCCGGCGGCCCCGCTGGGCCTCGCGTCCTTCCGCAACGCGTGGCAGCTCGACCCGCCGGCGCAGGCGGCGCTTCGGGGCATCATCGCCTGGAGCAACGGGCTCCCCCCCGCGGCGGCGGCGCTGCT
>JALOQB010000362.1 GCA_025453595.1 Polyangiaceae bacterium | reverse complement strand
GAAAAAGGCGGAGGAGGCGCGCCCGCAGCCACCACCGCTGCCGAGAGAGGAGCAGATGGCGCGATGCCAGGCGCTGAGGCGAGCGCTTGCATCAGGGAGGCCTGCGGCGCGCCCCCGCATCGTTTCCCAGAGGTGAGCATGGCTCACATGCCGGGGCAGGAGTTGGTGTCGTAGCAGGCGGCGTAGCGGGCCCACAGGTTGCGGGCGAGCCAGGAGGTGTACTGGACCGTGGAGCCGACGCAGGTGGAGCCGGGGCAGTCGGCCTTGTTCCGGCACTGCTCGCCCTGCGCTGGGCCTCCCTCGCAGGTGGCGAAGGCGGTGGCGTGGGAGGCGGGTGGCGTATGGTCGGGCCGGCAGAGTGCGCCGTCCGAGAACATGCGCTCGATGTACGGGATCAGGTGCTGGTAAGCGAGGGCCCGCGCGGCAGGGATGGCGCGCACGAGGTTGGCGGTGGCGTGGGTGGGCCCCGCGGTGATGGCCTGGTAGGCACCGAAGCAGCTGTTCACGTCACCGGCGGAGTTGTGCTCGTTGACGGCCAGGCGTCCGTTGTCGCCGAGGTGAGCAGGGTCGACGAGGTTGGAGTTGGTCTGCTTGGTGTAGTCGTTGTAGGGGCCGCAGCCGACGGTATTGACGTAGCCGTAGAGGGTGCGCCCGGTGTCCTCCCACCGGGAGATCTCGCCGGGGATATCGAACGCGCACTTGTCGGTGGGCTCGGTGTTCACACGCTGGAGGTCCTGCTTCATCTGGTCACCCAGCGGCCCCTTGAGCAGGGCGGCGGCGATCACCGTCGGCAGGTAGCGACCCACGGCATGGCCTCCGTTGGGGGTGTACATCTTGCCGTAGCCACGGGCCTTCCACATCGCATGGAGATCGAGCCCCCACTGCACCGAGCGGAGGGTCAGGAGCCTCTTCTCGTCCTCGTGACCGGCCCCGTCGAGGACGAGGAGCTGCATCGCGTCCAGCAGGCCCGCCATCGAGCGCGGCGGGTACCCGCTGACGTTGCCGCTGAAGTTCAGCATGGGGGGCATGTACTGCCAGTAGATGTAGTTCCCGCTGGCTCCCCACTCGACCTTGGGAGGGCCCATCAGGTCGAGGGCGCGCTGCCACGAGGGCCCTTCCACCGCGGTGCCGTCCTTGCGAACTGGCGCAGGGAGATCGGGCAGCGCCGTGAAATCGATGTCCTCCACCGGGACGAGCGGCTTGTCGGTGCCCGTGAGCGGTGGACGTAGCACCGTCGAGCCGGCGCCAGGCGGGACATCGCGGAGCACCGTGAGCACGCCCGCCTGCCAGAAGCAGTGCCGCGAGAGCTTGGTGGCCTCGTCCGTGCCGCCGCAGCTGTCGCCGGTCTCGAGCATGCTATGGGACTTGACCACCGTGGTCACCACGGAGGAGCCCGTGTCGATGGCAAAAGGGGCGTCCGTGGTCGGGTTCAGGGGCAGGCCGGTGCCATCCATCTTGCCGAGGCGGCCATCCATGAAGGTGCTGGTGACCGTGGCCGAGGGGTTGGCCACCCAGCCGTTGCGCAAGGATGCATCCGCAGCTCCGGTCGCGGCCGGGCTCATGCCGGTGATCGCGACGGTCCCTCCCGGGGTCAGCGGGGCTACCCAGTGATCGTACGCGTTGGCGAAGCGTCCGCAGGCACAGGGGCCTCCGTCGCACGAGAAGGTGAAGGAGATGGTCGAGGAGGGCAGGCCCTCGACGCCTCGGGTGTACGAGACGGTCGTGCCCAGGCAGGGGGCGTCCGCCGAGGTCGAGCCGCAGTCACACCCCAGGACCGTCCCGCCCGAACCCGCCGTACCCCCGCCGCTGGACCCCGCGCTCGCACCGCCCTCACCGGCTCCACCTGATCCGCCCCCGCCCTGGCCAGCGACGGCCCCGCCGGCCCCGCCGGTCCCGCCGCTGCCCGCGGTGCCGGCGCTGGAGCCTCCTGCTCCGGCCCCGCCGGGCCCCTGACCTGCTTCTCCGGAGGCCGCACCGGTGCCCCCGGACAGCCCTGTGCCGCCAGCGCCGGCAGCTCCGCTTGTGGTGCCGCCAGGACCTGACGCAGGGGATGGCCCCGGAGCGTCCTCCCCGCAGGCAAGGAAGAGGAGCAACGAGACCGAGAAGACGAGCGGACGGAGACGGTGCTGCATCCGGAGAGGCTACGCCAGAATCACGCCGCGCTGCCTCGTGATGATCGGGTGCTTTCTCGCGGAGAGGAGCGGGGGGGCGGAGCCTGCAAATGGTATCTTTTGACCCTGACGCCGGCCTGTGAAGAGGGCGCGAGCAGCGGGGGGCGTGGGGGGTTGCTCACGGGGCCGGAGACAGGGGAAAAATCCTGGAATTTTGGCGAGTCCAGGGCTGGCACGAGGTGCGCATGGAGGGGGGGAGAGAGGTCCACGAGATGAACACCACGATGAACACCACGACGACGCAGTCCACGAACCATGGCCAGCGGTTTCTTTCGGCGGTCGAGCGCCTGCTGCGCTCGAACGAGGAGATCCACGACATCGTGTGGGAGGAGCGGCAGAAGGGGCCCGGGGCATCGGAGCGCATCGTGTCGCGCTTCAGCAACCAGAGCGCGGTGGCGGGGGCACTGGCGGGAGCTCCGAGCCTGGTGCCGGGGTGGGGGCTGCTGGGGGCGGCCGGCATGATGATGGTGGAGATGACGTACGTGATGAAGTTCGAGGTCGAGATGTGCCTGGCGCTGGCGGCGCATCATGGCCTGGACATCCGGCGCCGGGAGAACCGTCAGCTGGCGTTCCTGCTGGCGGCGGTCGGTACCAGCGAGGAGATGACGGGGCGCGACCCGCTGCTGGACCTGGGGGCGTCGAGCCTCGAAGCTGTATGGAACTACTCTCCCCGTGAGATCTCGAAGCTGGTGCTGCACGTCTTCGGGGTGGTGGCGCTGGTGCAGGCCTCGCAGAGCGTGGGGAAGGGTTTGTTGCGCGCGATCCCGGTGGTGGGGGTGGGCGTGGGGGCCGGGGTCAACAAGGTGCTGACCCGGCGCGTCGGGCTCCGGGCGATCCGGGCGCTGCGCCTGCGTCCATCGGAGCCCCGGTCCTCGCCTCCGGAAGCGGGCAATCCCTCGCTCTGAACGGGGCCGCGGGGAGGAGGCTTGTTGTGTGCTGCCGGGGTAGGGTACCTCCCTGGGGATGGCGCGGACGTCGATCCCTGTGTTGCTGCTGGGTCTGGTGGTTGCAGTGCTCGCTTGCAGCGAGGGGGAGACGGTCTCCAGCGACCAGGGGGGCGGCAACCTCGGGGGGAGCAAGAGCGGCAGCGCCGGCAAGGGTGGCAGTGCTGGCGCCGGGCAGGCCGGGAGCGGGGCTGCAGGCAGCGGGGGAAGCTCCGGCGCGGGGCAGGGCGGCACCGCCGGCATGACGGTCGGACAGGGCGGTATGGGGGGCGGCGGGGCAGCGGGGACCGGTGGCGCAGGCGGAGCAGGGAGCGGTGGAGCAGGCGGAGGCGCGTCCGGCGCTGGAGGAGCGTCCGGCGGAGGTGGGACGGCGGGAGGGGGAGGGGCGTCCAGCGAGGGATCGAACGGGAGCGGAGGGCCCGGACCTGGGACCTACAGCGATCAGGTGTTCCCGGGGGGGAAGTTCGCGCTCCATGTGCCGCCGGAGTACAGCGGCGCGCCCATCCCGGTGATCGTGCTGGCCCACGGTGCGGGAGGCAACGGGCAGAGCATGGTGCAGCTCTTCCTGTCGAAGGGGTACGCCAGCGGTTTCCTCCTGGCGGCGCCCGATCATGGCAACAGCGACTCGGGGGCCAGCGCGATGCTGGCTCACCTGCGCAAGCTGTACAACGTCGACCTGAAGCGCAGCTATTTCTGGGGACATTCCCAGGGAGCGATCCTGGGTACATTGCTGCTGTTTGACGTCGCCCCTGCCAACGAGTTTGCCGGGATGCTGTTTGCCTCGGGCAACTTTGGCGACAACCCGGGAGGGATAGCGAAGGCGACGGCCAGTTCACCAGCGGTCGCCTTCACGTTCAACCTGGAGGACAGCAACAACAGCGGCTGCTTCCCCACGGATACCTTCTGCCCTCCGTGCCCGAACAGCCTCAAGATGCTCGAGAAGGGGACCGCTTACCTGACCCAGATCGGGTACGACGTGAAGGTGGTCACGCACGACGAATGCCACAGCCCCTCGCCTGCGCCCGAGATGGACGAGGCCCTGGCCTGGCTGCTCTCGAAGAGCAAGTGACGCTCGCAGCGGTCCGCAGGGGCACGCGTGACGGACCAATGCGCTGGCCGAGATCTGCGTGGAAAGGCTGGTGGGATCCAGACCAGGCACGTCGCGATCGCACGCGAGCTCATCCCCGGTGTTGACTCACGCTCGGCAGCTTCGAATGGCCATCTTGCAGCGCGGCGGGTGCGATGGCCACGCGGAGAGTCACTTGTTCAGGCGCCGAGCACCGGAGCAAGCCGGGCCTTCACCTGCTTCCACAGCTCCTCCGGCGGCATGATCACGCCCGGTCCAGCCAGCACCGCCCCCAGTCGCCGCACCTCACCGAGGCGCTCGGCCACCGCGACTACCTCCCCCTCCCTCACCAGGGGCAGCGCCCTCTTCTTCTGCCCGACGAGCGCCTTCGCGCGGCGTTGTCGCTCGCACGAGCAAGGGTTCATCTCGTCCACGAGGCCACAGAGCCCCTCAAGGATCGGGCGGAGCTTGGCCCGGGCCCGCGATAGACGCTTCCTGTAGGTGACCTCCGGGACGCCGCAGAGTTGGGCCCCGAGCTCGTCGTCGGCCCCCAGGATCTCCGCCAGGATGATCGTCGCTCGCTCATCCATCGAGAGGCAATGGAGCATCGCGCGAGTACACCCCAGGCTCGTCTCCCGGTGTTCGGCGGCGCGCTCGACCTCGGCGAGCTCGCCGGCGGTGAGCAGCAGCCCGGCCCGGATCTTCCACTCCAGCGCGAGCCGGCTCCGGCTCCGCTCCCGATCACGGCGGGTGTGGAGCACATGGCGCAATGTGATCCGGTAGGCCCAGGTGAGGAGCCGGCTGTCGCCCCGGAACATCGAGAGGTGGGTCAACACCAGGATCAGCGCCTCCTGGGTGGCCTCGCGGGCATCTTCCACGTCCTGGAGCAAGCGGACCGCTAGCCGATAGAGGGGCCCCTGGAGCTCGCGGCAGAGGGATTCGGTCGCCCGGGTGTCCCCGCGAAGCGCCTGCGCAGCGAGGGCCGCCATGGGGTCATCGAGCACCTTGATCGGATCATCCATACCTGGATTGGAGGACAGGAGAGGGGTCGTTGTGACGCCATTTTTTCGGTCACAAACAGCGGAGTGGGTCCCTCCGAGGGGTCATGGAGAGCTCGCAACAGCTATTTTTTGAGCGTCCTGGGCGCCTGTGCTGGCGCACTGTAGAGACGCCGACGATCGAAGGGCCCGGGCAGGCGCTGGTGAGGCCGCTCGCGGTGGCGCGCTGTGATCTGGACGCAGCCATCGTGGAGGGACGAGCCCCGTTCCGTGGGGCCGCGCTGCACTGGCTGAGGGATCGACTCCCGGGGAGCGTGGGGCAGCGCCGGCTGTTCCGGGATGCCCCCTTCGCTGGCCCCTTTCCGTTCGGTCATGAGTGCGTGGCCGAGGTGCTGGATGTGGGGGAAGAGGTGAGAACCGTGAAGGCCGGGGATCGGGTGGTGGTACCGTTCCAGATCGCCTGCGGGGCCTGCGATCGCTGCGGTCGAGGGGTCACGGCGAGCTGCACGGCGGTCCCCCACGCAGCGACCTACGGGCTGGGTCGCGGAGCGTGGGGAGGAGTGCTGGGGGACGTGGTGCGGGTGCCCTTTGCGGACGCGATGCTGCTGGCAGCGCCGGCTGGCGTGGCGTCTGTGGAGTTGGCGAGCGCCGGGGACAACGTGGCGGATGGCTACCGGACGGTGGCCGGGCCGCTCCGGACGAGGCCCGGGGCGCCGGTGCTGGTGGTGGGAGGAGAAGCAGCGAGCGTGGGCCTGTACGCGGTGCTGGCAGCGGTGGCGCTGGGGTCGACGGAGGTGGCCTACCTCGATCCGGACGCCTCGCGGACCCGGATCGCGGAGTCGCTGGGGGCGAGATCCATCGGGCGCAGGTACCGGAAGGCAGCGCAGGGCTATCCGATCACCGTTGATGCAAGCGCAGCACCAGAGGGGCTGAAAAGCGCGGTTCTCTCGACGGAGCCCGGTGGGGTCTGCACCAGCGTTGGGATCTATTTGGCCCCGACGACGCCGTTCCCGCTGCTGCCAGCTTTCATGAACGGGATCACGTTCCACACCAGCCGGGTGTCGTCCCGGGCGGTGCTGCCGGAGGTGCTGGCGGCGATTGGCGCGGGGGTGCTGCGTCCTTCCCGAGTGCAGACCACGATCGCGCCCTGGGACCTGGCGGCGGAGGCGTTCCTTGAGCCCGCCGCGAAGGTGGTGGTGGAGCGAGCGGCGCTCCGTTGACCGCGCGGCCCGGCGCAGGGCTCAAACACAGGACCTCGACCCCGGGCGCTTCAGGCCCTCGGTCGAGGCGACAACTTCCATGATGTAGGAGGCTCGTATTTGGGGCTGGTTCGTAGTTGCTATGCAAGCGGACATGGTCAAAAGTACGACATTGAAAGACCGTGAAAATGGCCCCCTCCGACATCCTTGCCTGCAGAAACTCGGGCCTCGGTGGTACCGATTCAGGAGACCAAGACGTGCACAAAGGCACCATAATGTAGGTCAATTAGTACTACAACGGTATTTATTCCAGCGCCCTGCCGAGGTATCCTTCACGCACGGTGACTGTTTCTGCTCCCACGCTCCCCGACCTGACGCCGTTCGCA
>JALOQB010000072.1 GCA_025453595.1 Polyangiaceae bacterium | reverse complement strand
TCAGTTCTACATCGAGAACGAGACGGTCAAGCTTTGCCCCGCCGCTTGCCAGCTTGTCCAGGCCGATCCAGGCGCCAAGATCGACCTGACCTACGGCTGCGATGTTGGCTTCAAACCCTGACAGCAAAGCGCTGTGCGAACGCTGACCTTGCAAGGGCCTTGGCCCAGAGCTGGTCGCCCTCGACAGCGCTCCCGAACAAGGCCCTTATCGCCCCTCGCCAGGGGCTCCCCAGGGCCCTCTCCCGGCGCCTGCTCCCGAGGTAGCGCCGGGAAGGGCGTCGTATCAGCCCGCGCGACGGCGGCGACGACCGAGGGTGGCGATCATCGCGACCAGGCCCGCCAGCGCAGATCCACCCGGGCTCGCGCGGTTGCCGGTCTCGCTGCAGCTGCAACCCCCTTGCAGGTCAGCAGCGTTGCCGGTCGCATCCCCGCTGATGGTCGAGGAGCCCGCCTGGCCAGCTGCCCCGGCGATCCCCCCCGTACCTGCTGTCGCTCCACCACCGCTGCCGCCTGCGCCCGCCTGTCCGGAACTTCCGGATACACCGGCCTCGCCACCCGCACCGGCTTCCCCGGCTCCACCGCCCTCCCCTGCGGCCCCGGCCTCGCCAGAAGAACCACCGGAGCCCGCCTGCCCCGCGGCTCCGGCTTCCCCTGCGGCCCCGGCCTCACCGCCAGCGCCGCCGGCGCCGCCAGCGCCGCCGTCGCAGGCGTCTCCCACGCCGTCGCCGTCGGCATCGGACTGATCCGCGTTGGAGACGATGGCACAGTTGTCCACGTCATCGGGGACACCGTCATCATCGTCATCCGCGTCGCAGGCATCCCCGGCGGTGTCGCCATCGGTGTTTTTCTGGTCGGGGTTGGCCACCAGCGGACAGTTGTCCTCGACATCGAGCTTCCCGTCGTTGTCATCGTCATCGTCGCAAAGGTCACCCAGCTTGTCCCCGTCGGTATCGACCTGGTCGGGGTTGGCGACGGCGGGGCAGTTGTCCTCGGCGTCCTTGACGCCATCGCCGTCGATGTCGTCGACGCAGGCGTCGCCCACGCCGTCGTTGTTGGTGTCCTTCTGGTCGGGGTTGACCACCAGCGGACAGTTGTCCTCGACGTCGAGCTTCCCGTCGTTGTCGTCGTCGTCGTCGCAGGCGTTGCCCTGCGCATCGTTGTCGGCGTTGGCCTGGTCGCTGTTGGCGCTGTCGGGGCAGTTGTCCTGCTCGTTGTTCACCCCGTCTTCATCCCGATCCGGATCGCAGGCGTTGCCCAGCTTGTCCCCGTCCAGGTCGAGCTGGTCGGGGTTGGCGACGGCGGGGCAGTTGTCCTCGGCGTCCTTGACGCCATCGCCGTCGATGTCATCGACGCAGGCGTCGCCCACGCCGTCGTTGTTGGTGTCCTTCTGGTCGGGGTTGGAGACGAGGGGGCAGTTGTCCTCGGCGTCGAGCTTCCCGTCGTTGTCGTCATCGTCATCGCAGGCGTTGCCCTGCGCATCATCGTCGCTGTTGGTCTGGTCAACGTTCACGACAACGGGGCAATTGTCGCTCGTGTTCGAGATACCATCGCCGTCGATGTCATCGTCACAGACGTCGCCCAGCTTGTCCCCATCCAGGTTGGCCTGATCCGCGTTGGGGACGTTGGGACAGTTATCGTCCTTGTCCACGATCCCATCTCCGTCCAGGTCGCCGTCGCAGGCGTCCCCCAGCTTGTCGCCATCGGTGTCGGTCTGATCGGGGTTGACCACCAGCGGACAGTTGTCCTCGGCATCGAGCTTCCCGTCGTTGTCATCGTCATCGTCGCAGGCGTTGCCCAGCTTGTCCCCATCGGTATCGGTCTGCGCCGGGTTCGAGGCGAGGGGGCAATTGTCGTCGGTGTCATCAACGCCATCGTTGTCGTCGTCCGGGTCGCAGAGATCGCCCAGCGCGTCGCTGTCCGAGTTCTTCTGATCGGGGTTGGAGACGAGGGAGCAGTTGTCCTCGGCGTCGAGCTTCCCGTCGTTGTCGTCGTCGTCGTCGCAGAGGTCACCCAGCTTGTCCCCGTCGGTATCTTTCTGGTCCCCGTTGATCACCAGCGGACAGTTGTCATCCGTGTTGACGATGCTGTCGCCGTCGATGTCGTCGTCGCAGACGTCACCGATCTTGTCCCCGTCCAGATCCTTCTGGTCCTTGTTGGCGTTGACAGGGCAGTTGTCGTCCGTGTTGACGATGCTGTCGCCGTCGATGTCGTCGTCGCAGACGTCACCGATCTTGTCCCCGTCTTGATCCTTCTGGTCCTTGTTGGCCACATCGGGGCAGTTGTCCTTGGCGTCCTCGATGCCATCGCCGTCCTTGTCGCCGTCGCAGACGTCTCCGGCGCCATCCTTGTCCGTGTCCTTCTGGTCCTTGTTGGCGATGGTCGGGCAGTTATCGTCCTTGTTCAGCACGCCATCGCCGTCGATGTCGTCGTCGCAGAGGTCACCCAGCTTGTCCCCGTCGGTGTTCTTCTGATCGGGGTTGGCCACCAGCGGACAGTTGTCCTTGTCGTCCTTGATGCCGTCGTTATCGTCGTCATCATCGCAGGGGTTTTCCAGCCCATCGGTGTCGGTATCAACGACAGGAACGTCGGTCCACACGCCGACCACCGCACCGCCGTTCCCCAGCCCTTGCGCCCCGTCCTCGCGGAGCGCGATCGTCGCCGTGGGGAACAGCACCGGGTCGGTGACCGTCGGGGCGTTGCCGTAGCCCCACCTCACCCGGGGCAGGTCCTTGCGGAGCGGGTGCGTCCCGGGGAGAAGCGTGACGTTGACGACCGACTGGGGCCCCGTCCACACGCTCTGGAAAGAGAGCCCGTGGAGCGCCAGCAGCGGGTTCCACGCCGCCGCCTCGCCGGCCGCGGAGCCAAAGTTGCCCGTCCCGGCCTCGACCAGCACCGTGCCGCCCGCGGCGACAAAGCTGGCCAGGATAGGCGCGCTGGTGGCCCCCGAGCCGATGGGCCCTGCCAGCCAGACCGCGTCAAACCCGTCGAGCGTGGTCGCGGTGAGGGTCGTGCTCGTGTCCGAGGTGACCGCGTAGCCTGCCCCCTGGAGGGCCGTCGTCAGCGAGCTCCCGGTGAGGCCAAAGTTGTTCGACTTCAGCAGGATCTTCCCCCCCGCCTTCCCCTGGGCAGAGAAGCACGCCAGGTTCAACGCCAGCGTCTTGGTCTCCGTCGGGAGGTTGGTGAACGCATCGTTGGACATCACCCACTCGTCGCCCAGCGCGATGACACGCCCACCGGCGGCCTGGGCGGCCGGAGCAGAGAGGAACATCGCGGCTGCCAGAGGCAGAAATTTTCTCATAACGCCCATGCTAGTGCGCAGCGTCTTTCTTCCACCACCTTCCTGTGCAAGCCTCGAAGAAGAAGACGGAATGCATCGTGTGCCGTGACGGGTCGGCACAAGCCGACGATCTCTCCCCTCCGGCGGCGGGTGGATTCCGGGGCTTCTGGCCCGGCCGGCGTAATCTACCTTTTCTTGCTGGCACAAGAGGGACTACAAGGCGGCTCATGGCTGCCAGCATTCTCGATTTTGTCACCGTCAACGACTCGCAGCTCGCGCGTGCCTGGGCGGGCAAGCGCGTGCCCATGCCCGATGTCTACGAGGCGTACATCGACAGCCGCATCGACATCCCGGCCGAACGCTGGAAGGCGCTCTTTGATGCGCGCGACGAGGTCATCTCGTTCCAGATCACCGAGTCGCTCGTGAAGTGGGCGATCACCAACCTGCTCCCCGAGGTGGCCATCCACTCGCGCCAGCAGGACAGCCGCATCGTGGGCGAGCACTACAACCGCGGCAACGACTTCTTCGGCTGGTTCCTCGGGGAGTCGATGGTCTACACCTCGGCCTCCTACGAGACGCCCGCGATGTCCCTCGAGGACGCCCAGTACCGCAAGATCGACCGCGCCTGCCGGAAGCTCCAGCTGAAGAAGGGCGAGAGCCTCCTCGACATCGGCTGCGGCTGGGGCACCTTCGTCGCCCGCGCCGCGCGCGAGTTCGGCGTCCGCACCCACGGCGTCACCCTGGCCCACGAGCAGGTCGCCTTCGGCAACGAGCGCATCAAGCAGTACGGCGTCAGCGACCTCGCCAGCGTCGAGGTGCGCGACTACCGCGCCGTGACCGGCCAGTACGACAAGATCGTCAGCCTCGAGATGGTCGAGCACGTCGGCGTCAAGAACCTCTCTGTCTACTTCGACAAGGTGCACTCGCTCCTCAAGGACGACGGGCTCTTCGTCATCCAGTGGACCGGTATCCGGAAGCTCTACAACCCCCACAACCCCGTCGCCACCCTCCACGCGATGGCCGCCGAGGACCTCAACTGGGCCCTGTTCATGGCCCGCTACATCTTCCCCGGCGCCGACGCGAGCCTGCCCCTGTCGAGCATGCTGCGCGCGGCCGAAGACGGTGGGTTCGAGATCGTCGAGGTCGAGCGCATGAGCGCCTCGTACATCCTCACCCTGCGCGACTGGCGCAACCGGTGGATCTCCAACCACGACCAGATCGTCGCCGCCTACGGCGAGCGCTGGTACCGCCTCTGGCTCTTCTTCCTGCACTGGGCCTCCCTCGCCGGCGAGATGGGCGCTGGCTTCACCTACCAGGTCACCCTCCACAAGAACCGCCCCGGCTTCGACCGCCACCAGCTCCAGTTCGGTGAGCCCAAGCCGTCCTCCGATCTGCCCAAGGGCGCCCGTACCTGAGCAGGGCCCTCAGGGCGTTCTTCTCCGGCAGAGCACGTAGCTGAAGGGTTGCTCCTTCCCCGCCGGGGTCCGGTGAATCTCCCGGGCCTCCGTCACCATCGAAAAATCCGGGCCTAGCGCGGCCGCAAGCCCCTCGCTGTCGTGGCGCACCACAGGCAGGCCGCTGCACCGCTCCGGTCCGTCGAGGGCGAAGGTGCCCACCACGGCGTACCCACCCGGCCGCACTGCGCTCGCCAGCTGTGCACGGTACGCCGCCTGGTGCTCCGGATCCGCCAGGAAGTGGAAGACCGCCCGGTCATGCCACAGGTCCACGCTCGACGGCGCAAGCAGCGGCTGCGTCACGTCCCCCTCCAGCCACGTGACCGTCGCCCCGCGCTCCCCCAGGCGCCTCCTCGCATGCTCCAGCGCCGCCCCCGCCAGATCCACCACGGTGATCTTCGAAAAACCTCGCATCAGCAGGTCATCCACCAGCGTCGAGGCCCCTCCTCCGATGTCCACCAGCCGCGCCTCCTCGGGCAAGGCTAGCCCGTCGATCAGCTCCAGCGAACGCTCCAGGTGCGGCCGGTACCAGCTCACCTCCGTCCGCTCCTTCGTCCGGTACACCTGCTCCCAGTGATCCTTCGTGCTCATGGATGTTCGCTCCCCAGCCACCTTCCCCCCCTTCGGTGACCCCTTGCAACAGGGGAGTGCAGGGTGACCTTCGTGGGTCTGCAGCAATAGATGTTGAAAATTACTTTCAACTTCTCTAGAAAAAGACCCATGCGAAGTGTGCTGAGAATTCTTGGTTTGATGGGGGTGATGGCGCTGGGTGGGTGCAGCGATGAGGCAGAAGAGACCCCAGCCGGGGGGGCTCCGGTCACCTTCCCGACCGCGGAGGCGCAGCAGGCGATCACGACCTACAAGACGATCGCCCAGGCGGTGTACGGGGAGAGCGTGGCGGGGGCGAGGTCGCTCAAGGGGGCGATCGACGCGTTCGCGGCGTCGCCGGACGAGGCGAAGCTGACGGCGGCGAAGCAGGCGTGGGTGAGCGCGCGGCTGCCTTACAACCAGAACGATGTGTTCCGGTTCTACAACGGCCCGATCGACAATGAAGAGACGGGCCCCGAGGGGGCGATCAACGGGTGGCCTCTCGACGAGAATTACGTCGATTACACGCGGGACGAGGCCAGCGCCGGCATCATCAACCTGCCGGAGAAGTTCCCCACGCTGGATGGCGCGACGCTGGCGGATCAGAACGAGGTCGGCGGCGAGGCGAACCTGGCGACGGGCTACCACGCGATCGAGTTCCTGCTGTGGGGTCAGGACGACATGACGCCGGGGACCGGCGCCGGCAAGCGCCCGGTGACCGACTTCGTCGACGGCGGCACGGCGGCCAACCAGGCGCGGCGCCGCGCCTACCTGCAGGCCGCGACGGATCTGCTGATCACCCACCTCGAGGCGGTGGAGGCCGCGTGGAAGCCCGGCGTCGCCGACAACTACGCGGCGAACTTTGGCGTGAAACCCGACGCCAACAGCACGAGCAACGATGGGGTGAAGGATGCGGTCGCGAACATGATCCGGGGCATGGGCTCGCTGGCCAAGGCCGAGCTGTCCGGGGAGCGCATGACCGTGGCCTACAAGAACCGCTCGCAGGAGGACGAGCACTCCTGCTTCAGCGACACCACCTGGGATGACCTCCACGGCAACGCCCTGGGGATCCAGAACGTGTGGCTGGGCCAGTACCGGGGGCAGAAGGTGGGGCCGGGCCTGGACGCGGTGTTCCGGGCGGTCGACGGGGCGCTGGCGGACGCGATCACCGCGGACCTGAACGAGGCGGTCAGCAAGCTCAAGGCGCTGCAGGCCGCGCAGGCCACGGTGCCCTTCGACGTGATGCTCGCGGAGCCTGATGGCTCCCCCAGCCGCCTGGCCACCGCCGAGGTGATCAAGGCCCTCAAGCGCGCCGCCGACGGGCTCTCCCTCGGCGCCTCGAAGCTGGGCCTCAGCATCGAGCTCGAGCAGCCGAGCGAGGAGCTGTGACATGACGCGCCTTCTCTCCCGCGGCCTTGTCCTGGCGGCGCTCCTGGGCGCCTGCGCCGACGAGGAGGCCCCGCCCCCGGACACCACCGAGCAGGGGGACGACGAGGCATTTCTGGGAGGGAAGGCGACGGTCTTCAACGCCTCCGTGCTGGCCTTTGCCCAGCCGGTCCCGGGGCTCTCGCCGGAGCGTGAAGACGATTTCTTCATCGGCAACGCGATCTTCAACCGCAGCTGGGTGACCGCCCCCGCCTCGGTGGTCGACATGGACGGCCTCGGCCCCTTCTTCAACGCCCGCAACTGCTCCGGCTGCCACTTCAAGGATGGCCGGGGGCGCCCCCCGGAGAAGCCCGGTGAGGAGTTCTTGTCGATGCTGCTCCGGCTCTCGATCCCGGGCGCCGGACCCCACGGCGAGCCCGTGGGGGATCCGGTGTATGGAGGTCAGCTACAGGGCTCCGCGATCCTCGGGGTCGAGCCCGAGGGGCGGGCCCGGGTGAGCTACACCGAGCGCGCCGGGTCCTACGCCGACGGCGAGCCCTGGAGCCTGCGGGTGCCGACCTACACCATCGACTCGCCGGGCTACGGGGCGCTGGATCCGGCGGTGATGATCTCGCCCCGGGTGGCGCCCCAGGTCATCGGGCTGGGGCTGCTGGAGGCGGTGCCGGAAGAGACGATCCTGGCGCTGGCGGACCCGGACGATCAGGACGGAGACGGGGTCTCCGGGCGACCGAACCGGGTCTGGGACGCGACGGCGCAGCGCATGGCCCTGGGGCGCATCGGCTGGAAGGCCAACCAGCCCGACCTGCGGCAGCAGACCCTGGGGGCGTTCAACGGGGACATGGGCATCACCTCCTCGCTGTTCCCAAAGGATCACTGCACCGGGGCGCAGCAGGCCTGCCTCGACGCCACGAGCGGCGGAGAGCCCGAGCTGCGGGAAGATTTCGCCGCCCCCGTGGTGCTCTACATGCGCACCCTCGCGGTGCCGGCCCGCCGTCGCTGGAAGGACCCGCAGGTACGCCAGGGCAAGGAGCTCTTCGCCCGGGCGCGCTGCACCGGCTGCCATGTCGAGCAGCTCACGACGGGGGCCTCGCCGGAGGTCCCGGAGCTGGCGTTCCAGACCTTCCGCCCTTACACCGACCTGCTGCTCCACGACATGGGCCCCGAGCTCGCCGACGGTCGCCCGGATCACGAGGCGACCGGCTCCGAATGGCGCACGCCCCCGCTCTGGGGCATCGGCCTCTTCAAGACCGTGAACCGCCACACCTACTACCTGCACGACGGCCGGGCCCGGAACCTGGCCGAGGCGATCCTCTGGCACGGCGGCGAGGCCCAGGCCTCCCGGGATGCCTTCGTCGCCCTGCCCCGGGCCGATCGCGACGCCCTCCTCGCCTTCCTGGGGTCCCTGTGAGCCGCGGCATCGCTCGCCGGGCCTTGCTCCTCGGGGCCTCGCTCTCCGGGCTTGGCCTGCTGGTCGGCGCCTCGCTGATGCAAGGCTGCGAGGAGGAGAAGGCCGCGGCCCCGGACCGGGGGGCGGTGCTGGTGGCCCTGGTCGATGTCGTGGTGCTCCCCTCGCTGGCCGAGGTGGCGACCCGGGCCGAGGCCATGACCGTGGCCCTCGACGCGCTGGCCACCCAGCCCTCCGAGGCCTCTCTCCAGGGCGCCCGCGCCGCCTGGAGCGAGGCCCGCGGCGCCTTCCGTCGCACCCTCGCCTTTGGCATCGGCCCCTCCGACGACATCCTGGTGACCGGCGGGATCCTGGACGAGCCCACCAACCCGGAGAAGCTCGACGCCTTGCTCCAGGCCCAGCCCCCGGTCGACCTGACCGCCGTCCGCAGCGCCCCCGCCAGCGCCCGTGGCTTTCTGGCCATCGAGGCCCTGCTCTTCGACCCCGCGCTCTCCGGGGAGCAGCTCCTCGCCCGGTTCTCCACCGATCCTCTTGCAGAAGGGTACAAATCGACCCTCAAGGCCCTCGGCGCCGATCTGCGCGACAAGCTCCTCGCCATCGTCACCGGCTGGGAGCAGGATTTCGCCCGGCAGGTGCGCTCCGCCGGCAGCGGCAGCTCGGTCTTCAAGGCCCAGCGGGACGCCTTTGACGTGCTGCTCAACCGCGCCCTCTCCGTCTCGGATCGCGCCCTCGATGTGCTCCGCAAGAGCGCGGGCATCACCACCGACGACCCCCTCACCCCCGTCGCGGATCGCAGCGACCGTACCCTCGATGACCTGCGCGACGATCTCCGGGGAATAGAGAATCTCTATACATGCAGCCGGGACGGCAAGAGCGGGCCCTCCGTCGCCTCGGTGGTGGCGGAGGTGAACCGGGGGGCGGACGAGGGGATGAAGGCGGCGGTGGCGGCGGCGCTGGCGGCGCTGGCGGGCTTCCAGGGGCCGCTCCGGGGGGCCGCGGCCTCGCGCCAGGCCGAGGTGGACGAGCTGCTGGCCCGGCTGCGCCAGGTGAAGACCACGATGGCGACCCAGGTGTTCAATGCCCTCGGGGTGAGCGTTGGGATCAGCGACAAAGACGGCGATTGAGCGGCTGCTCCGGGGGCGCGTCGACGGGTCCTCGCTGGCGGCGTTCCGGGTGATCTTCGGCGCGCTGCTGGCCATCGCCTCGGCGCGCTTCGTGCTCAAGGGCGCGGTCCACGAGCATTACCTCGCCCCCCGTGTGTTCTTCCCCTGGGGCGAGCTCCTCTGGTGGAAACCGCTGCCGGGGGCCGGGATGTACGCCCTCTGGTGGGCCCTGGCGGCGCTGGGGGTGACCCTCTCCGTGGGCCTCTTCACGCGGGCCTCCGCCGCGCTCTTCTGCCTGCTGTTCACCTACGCCCACGGCATCGACAGGACCCACTACCTCAACCATTACCACCTGGTCTCGCTGCTCACGGCCCTGATGGCCATCCTGCCAGTGGGCGGGCTCTGGTCCGTCGACGCCTGGCGCCGCGGCGCCCCGGAGCCGACCGTCCCGGCCTGGGCCCTGGCGCTGCTCCGCTTCCAGGTGGGCTGCGTGTATTTCTTCGGCGGCGTGGCCAAGCTCAAGGGAGACTGGCTGCTCCGGGCCCAGCCCCTGAAGATCTGGCTCCCCGCGGCCCAGGATGTCCCGCTGCTGGGCCCCTTGCTCCGGCTCCCCCAGGCCCCCTGGGTCATGAGCTGGACCGGCGCCCTCTACGACCTGAGCATCCCCTTCCTGCTGCTCCACGCGCGGACGCGCCCTGCCGCCTACGCGGCCGTAGTGATCTTCCATACAGCCACCGGGATGCTCTTCAACATCGGGATGTTCCCGCTGTTCATGGTGGGGGCCTCGCTGCTGTTCCTGCCGCCCTCCTGGCCGCGGCGCTGGCTGGGGAGGCCCGCCGTCGCGGCGATCGAGGGGGCACCGCTGGCGGGGTGGGGGCGAGCGCTGCTGGTGACCTACGTGGGGGTGCAGCTGCTGGTGCCGCTGCGGCACTGTGTCTACCCGGGGAACGTGCTGTGGACGGAGGATGGGTTCCGCTTTGCGTGGAACGTGATGCTGATCGAGAAGACCGGCTCCGTCGAGCTCACGGTGGTCGATCGCAGGACCGGTCGGCGCGAGGTGGTCCGCAACCGCGAGCACCTGACGCCGGTGCAGGAGAAGGCCATGGCCGCGCAGCCGGATCTGCTGCTGACCTTCGCGCACCACCTGGCGCGCCACCACCGGGCGCAGGGCAAGGAGGTCGCGGTGCATGCGGACGCGTGGGTGTCGCTCAACGGTCGACCTCCGGCGCGGCTGGTGGATCCGACGCTGGATCTGGGCCAGGTGGAGGAGGGGCTCGGCCCTCGCCGCTGGATCCTGCCGTTGCCCTGAGGCGCTCACCTCCCGCAGCAACCGCAGCGTCCACGGGTTGCGGAGGGGCACCCCGGCCACCAGGGAGCAGTTCGCCTTTGCAGGAGTAGCATGATTCCAATAACGTGAAATGCCTGATGATTTATCGACATATTTCCTTGTTTTCCAGGCTCTTTAACCTGGCATTGTTCGGGGGAATCTCCCTCTCTTCTCTTGCATCCTGTGCCGACGAGGATGCCCCCGGGGCGTCCACGGGGGGCACAGCAGGCAAGGCCACCGAACAGCCTGCCGGGGGCGCAGGTGGAACAAACGCGCAGGGGGGCGCGGGCGCAGGTGGCTCCGCAGGGCAAGGCGGAGCAGGCCAGGGTGGCGCGGGCGCAGGGGCACAGGGCGGGATGAGCGGAGCGGGCGTGGGCGGGGCAGGGACGAGCGGTGCAAGCGGCGCGGGGACGGGCGGCGCGGGGGCGGGGGGCACAGAAGCGTGCGAGGCGTCCCAGACGGAGGCCTGCTCCTGCGAGGGAGGGGCGATCGGGACACGCTACTGCAGCTTCTCGGGCAAGGGATTTGGTGACTGCGAGTGCGTGGGGTACGGGGCGGTGCTGCACGTGGCTCCGGATGGTGAGGAGGGGGCAGAGGGTTCGGAGGAGAAGCCTCTCTCGCTGGAGGGGGCGAGGAGCGCGGTGCGGGCGCTGAGCAAGGCGGGGCTGCCGGCCGGTGGGGTCGCCGTCCTGCTGGCGAGCGGGGATTACGAGCGGGACGCCAGCTTCGTGCTCACCTCAGAGGACTCGGGCACGGCGTCGGCGCCGGTGGTGTACCGGGCAGCCCCGGGGGCCTCGGTTCGCCTGCTCGGAGGGCGCCGTCTGGATCCTGCGGCGTTCGTGCCGGTCCCGTCTTCCTCGGCGGTCTACGGGCGCCTGGACGCCTCGGTGCGCGACCAGGTGCTCCGGGTGGACCTCAAGGCCCAGGGGGTCACGGACCTCGGGAAGCTGGAGCGGCGAGGGTTCTGCTCGTCGGGCCAGAAGGCGGCCCTCGAGCTGGCCCTCGACGGGGTGCCGATGCAGCCGGGGCGCTGGCCAGATGTGACCGAGCACGAGGTACCCGAGGCTCTGGAGATGGCTGACCAGATCGAGATCTTCGGCGCGACCACCCCGGATGTCTCGGGCCTCTGGGTCAAGGATGGGGTCTCGGATGGGGTCTCGAGCTTTGCGCGCAAGGGGCTCGTCGATGGCAAGCAGTACCACCTGTATCGCCACCAGTTCGAGCACGATGGATACCAGTTTCAGGGGTGGTTCCTGACCACCGGGACAAGCGGGTACCCTTCCGATCAGGACCCGTGGTGGTGGGTCTTCACCAGCAAGCTCGCCGCGCTCACCCCCGCGGCGGGGGCCGTGGGCAAGGTGCTGGCCCGTGATCCGGCCTGGATCCATCACGGGTATGCGGCCGTGGCCCAGGCCGAATCGGACACGGCGTTCACCTACGACTCCGAGCGGCCCAGCCGCTGGGTCAACGCCCCGGACCTCTGGCTCCATGGTTTCTTCCAGTTTGACTGGGCCGACTGCCACACGCCGGCGACACTGGATGTGTTGAACCAGCGGCTGACGCTGGCGAGTCCGCCGCCGTTCGGGATCGGGATCGGGCAGCCCTGGTACGCGGAGAATCTGCTCGAGGAGATCACCGTGCCAGGGGAGTATTACGTCGACCGGACGGAGGGGGCGCTCTACTTCCTGCCGCCGGGCCCCCTGGCGGGGCGGCGCCCTGTGGTCTCGCTCCTGTCCGAGCCGCTGCTGTCGATCCAGGGGGCTGAACACCTCACCATCGAGGGGCTGACGCTGGAGTCGGGGCGCGGCTCCCTGGTGAACGTGGAGGGGGGGTCGAACGTCTTGCTGTCGCACGTGAGGCTGCTGGCGGCGGGCACC
The DNA here is from genome assembly GCA_025453595.1 of Polyangiaceae bacterium. GTDB lineage: Bacteria > Myxococcota_A > Polyangia > Polyangiales > Polyangiaceae > JANWXX01. The sequence goes on along the minus strand of JALOQB010000072.1, from coordinate 10,557 downwards.
GACGCCGCGCGCATTTCCGGCACCAGCAACGGGATCCGCGGCTGCGAGATCACAGGCCCCGGCACCGCTGGAGTGCTGCTCTCCGGGGGGGATCGCAAGAGCCTGACCCCGGGCGGGAACTTCGCGGAGCACTGCTACATCCACGATTTTTCCCGCTTCGAGTACATGTATCACCCGGCGGTCCGCCTCAGCGGGGTAGGGCAGCGGGCGAGCCACAACCTGATGCATGGCGCGCCGCACTCGGCGGTCCTGTTCGAGGGGAACGACCACCTGGTCGAGAAGAACGAGATCCACAGCGTCTGCAAGCAGACAAGCGACGCGGGGGCGATCTACTCGGGGCGAGACTGGGGGGCCCGGGGGAACCAGGTCAAATTCAACTATTTGCACGACATCTCCTCGGTCTTCGAGGGCTACGGCGTGCATGCCATCTACCTCGATGATTGCCTGTCCGGGGTCCGGGTCGAGGGCAACGTGATCCGTGGCCTCACCGGCATGGGCATCCTCCACGGTGGGGGGCGGGACAACGTGATGGTGAACAACGTGTTTGCCCGCACCGCCCGCGGCATCGTTGCCGATAGCCGGTGCGTCGTCGGCCTGTCCCAGGGGATCCCCAACAACATCCCCGGTGACAGCTGGAACCTGCTGGAGAAGCTCAACAGCGTCGGGTACCAGCAGGAACCATGGCTCTCTCGCTTCCCGGAGTGCGCCGCGATCCCCAACGACTGGGCCGCGATCAGCGCCCCGGAAAGCCCCTGGCGCAGGCCGGAAGGGTGCGTCTTCGAGCGCAACGTCGGGCTGGCTGCGGGCTACTTCCGGCAGGGCTCGCAGGCCACGTTCGGGGCTTACTCTTCCATCAAGGATAACCTCCCGGAGGCGGGCTCGCTCTTCGTGAACGAAGAAGCAGGGGATCTGTCCATCCGACCTGACTCCCCGGCGATGTCGCTGCCCGGTTTTGCCCCGCCGCCCTTCTCCGAGATGGGGCTCGGAAAGTAGCCCCCCACCGGTACGACAAGGGCCCTACGCCCTCCGAAACCCAGGAGCGGCTCGGGGAAGGTTGGCTTCTCGCGTGAAACAGGGGCATCCTTGCCCGGTGGAGACACTCGCGAAGATGCCCCGGGTGTATGGGGTTCTTGTACTCCTTGCCTCGGGTTGTTTCGTTTTCTCCGGGAGCGAACAGACCTCCGAGCAGGGCTCCGGCAGGGGTGGGTTCACCCTCGCCGGTCGAGGGGGCAACGCGGGCGCGAGCGGCGAGGACCAGGGCGGCGTCGGTGGCCAGGGCGGCGAGCCAGGGGGCGCAGGGGCCGCGGCGGCCACCGCGGGCAACGGGGGCAGCGGCGCCCCACAGGCCGGGGAGGCCGGAGCCGCAGGGGCCGGAGCCGGCGCTGGTGCGGGGGGGGAGGCCGGCGAGGCCGGTGTATCCGGAAGCTCCGGACAGAGCGGGGGCGACGGGGGGAGCGGAGGGGAGGCGGGCGGCGAGATATCCGGAAGCTCCGGACAGGCCGGGGAGGGCGGGAGCGGGGGGCAGGCCGGGGGCATGTCCGGAAGCTCAGGACAAGGCGGGGGGAGCGGCCAGGGGGGCGCCGGAGGGGGAGGTCCGGTGGAGGTCGGCGGGGTGCAGGCGGACAAGTGTCCGGGGGTCCCGGTGCTGCTCAAGCCCGGGAAGAACGAGGTGACGCTCGACTTCACCGGGAGCAAAAATGATCACAGCGCGAAGGGGTGCGATACCCCCCTGCTGTTCAACAGCGACCTGGTGATGGCGCTCTCGGCCACGGAGTCCGGCCAGGTGAACGCAGAAATCCCGGGGAGCCCGCTCAGCGGAGGCTCGCTGTACGTGAGGTCCCAGTGCGGGATGAAGGACACCGAGCTGGCCTGCAGCAAGCCACTCTTCCCCGGTGAAGCAGAGATCAACTTCCCGATCGGGCAGGGGCAAGAGCTTGCGCTGATCGCAGAAGGGGGCAGCAAGCTCCAGCTGACCCTGACGCTCACACCGGACAACGCCGCGACCTGCGGCAACGGCGTGCTGGACCCGACCGAACCCTGCGATGACGGCAACAACCTCGCCAGCGACGGCTGCAAGGCATGCCAGGTGACCGCGGCTTGCACAAAGCAGGAGCAGAGCCCCTCGAACGAGAGCCTCAAGGAGTGCAAGACGATGAACTTTTTCCCCGCCAAGCTCTCCTCGTTGACCGAGGATGACTGGTACTGCGCCGAGGTCGCAGGGGGGGGGACGATCGTGGCGCAGACCTACACCGGTATCCCGGGGCATTGCACCAAGACACCAGCGAACACCATCGCGGAGATCTACAAAGGCCCCCCCGTCGAGGTGAACTCCTTCTCGTGCCTGGTGAGCTCGGCGCTTGTCTGCAACGACGATCACCAGGGGACCTCGTGCTCCCGGGTCACCTACACGGTGCCGCCGGGGCAAGGCGGGAAGTACTGCGTGCGCGTCGCTCGCAGCGAAGGGGCCAGTGGGGGCGAGCAGATCCCCGAGTACGGCGTCGTCCTGTCGGTAAAATAAGACCCCAGGTGCGAGGCGTTCAGTCGAAGCGTGTCGAGACCTCCAGGTCCCAGAACAGCACCGTCCCGCCGCTCGATGAGGCGTCTTCTATCCGGAGTTTCCATACACCATTTGCAGACTCGTCGCCGGGGGTCGGGACCGGCACGCCGGCGAGGTTGATCTCGCCGTTCGGGGCTTCCTGCTTGGCGCCGTCGAACACGAGGGCCTCGCTGGAGGCCGGGTTCTGGACCCAGACGCGCACGGAGGCAGGCGCAGGGTGAGCGATCACGGCGTTGACGCGGACGCTCGTCGCGACGGTGGCCAGGCCCGACAGGACCTGCTCCACCTGGTGGGTCGTGGCCCCTGGCGGGAGCTCTGCCGAAGGGCCAGGGAAGCGACCGCGCTGCCACCCGGGCCTGCATTGACCGTCCGCCGGAGGGGCCCCGAGGTCGAGGCAAACCAGGCCCGCGGCGGCGTCGCAGGCATCAGGAGCACCGCAGGCGGAGCCTTCTCCTTCCGCAGGCGTCGTGGAGACGCAGAGCCCCTGCCCGATGACCTGCCCGCCGGACGCCACGACCCCCTGGCAGGAGAGGCCTGCCTCGCACTCGGACTGGGCGGCGCACGGGGACATGCGGGCCACGCGTTCGACGGTGCAATCGAGGACATCGCTGTCGTAAACGCGAGCCACCCGGGTCGACGTCCCGTCGAAGAAGAAGGCGCCGAAGAGGTTGTCGCCGGCATGGAAGACGAGGGACACAAGCACCCTGTTGGTGCCCAGCTCGAGCCAGCGCTCCCGGGTCAGGATGCCCTCGTCAGCGTAGGCAAAGACCGCGTCGGCGGACGCCAGATCGGCGCTGGCGACGCGCCCCGCAGCGAGGATCTGGGCCCGCTCGACCTCGCTCGCTCCGTCCGGCGCGGTCAACACCTGGCGACCCAGCGGGGACAGCGCCCGGGTGAAGCGGACCTCGCGAAACACCGCGGGCAGGACGCAGCGCCCCTCGAACACGCTCGCCTGAACACGCGCCACGCACTCCGGGAGCACCTGCTCCACGAAGGCCGGGTACCCGATCGCGCAGATGGGGTCCGCGGGCGCCGCGGCGCAGTGGGCGTCCCAGCCGGCCGCCACCGGCTCGGCGTCGGCGCAGGCCAGCAGCGTGTCGAGCAGGAACTCCTGCGGGCTCAGCTCCGGATCCGCGAGCCGATCCTGGATGCAGGACGCGATGCGCTCGTCGATGGAAGCAGGGCAAACGACGGCCCCTCCTCCGGCTCCTGCCTCACCCCCCACCCCCGCTTCGCCCGCAGCGCCGGCCCCTGCCTGTCCGGAACTTCCGGATATACCTCCTGACCCGGCCTGTCCGGAGCCTCCAGGATCACCTCCCGCACCGGCCTGTCCGGAGCTTCCGGACACCCCTCCGGCCCCGGCTTCCCCCGCGGATCCGCCGGCGCCGGCGCCCCCCGATGCGCCGCCCGAGGGGGCGCCTCCGAGGCCAGCTTGCCCGGCGGCGCCTGCGGTCGCCCCGGCGGCGCCTCCGGAGCCGGCGCCTGCGGGGGTGCCCTGGGTCACGGTGTTCGTCGGCTCGGAAGAGCAGGCGAGGAGGAGGAGAGAAAGGAGGAGAAGGGACGAGCGCATGGCGGTGCCTCGATAGCACCGCCCGGGCAAGGTTCAGGAGAATGTTGGTGACAGTCTTGCCACGGGGGCAGCGGCTAAGGCGAGCCTGGTGCGAAGGTGCTCGAGAACGCGCTCGAAGTGGGTCTGGAACCGGAGGGGGTCCACGATGGACCGGGCTCCCGGAGCACAGACCATGGAGGTGCGCTCGTCCTCGAAGAGAGGGTGGGCCCAGATGCTGGTCGGCACGAGGCTGGGGACGCCGAAGCGACCCAGGAGGGAGATCCCCGGGGGTCTGGGGAGGATCGAGAGCCGGAAGAGCTCCGGGGGCTCGGGGAACCGGCGCAAGACCGAGGAGAGTGCCTGGCGGAGCAGGGGCGGGGATCGGCGCAGGCTCTGCTGGAAGAGCTGCTCGGGCGAGATGAGGTTCTTGATGTCGGCGAGCTGGGCCCGGTAAGCCTGCCCCCCGCGCCGGGCAGCCTGCCGCAAGGCAGCCGCAGGCAGACCTGCACGGAGAGCCTCCCCGAGGGCAAGGGTATCCGGCGAGTCAACGCGCTGTTGCTGGAGGCCTTCTCCCTCCAGGTGACGCAGGCTGACGAGCTGGAGGACCATGCCAGGGAGGCGCCCCTGATGCTCCTCCACCAGGGCAGCCAGCAAGACCAGGTGGAAGGCTGCACTCATGGGCAGGCCCAGGAGGGCTGCGTCCTTGCGGTTGAAAGAGAGACGCAAGATACGCTCGGGGGCGCGTCGCAGCCTGGAGCCCACGTCCTCGCGAAGAGGATCGAGGAACCCGGGAGGCAGCTGCCAGCCGAGCGGGTTCACCTTGAGCGGGGCCCCGGTCGATGCAGGGACCGGGGAGGCCGCGAGGACCGAGGCCGCCAGCTCACGGACGACACGCAGCGCCGGTTGGCCCTGCAGCCCGGCGGCGAAGTTACCGACGACCCCGAGCCTGCCTCCCTGGAATGCGACGAGCTGGATCGCCTGAAGGTACCAGCGGTTGGACGGATTCCCTGCATGGAGCTGGAAAGCCGCCTCCTCGTCGGAGTCAGGGCTCTGCTCGTCAAGGCAGATGACAAAAATGGCCTCGCTGAGGGCCCGCAGGCTCGAAAAATTTTGCGAATCCGTGCAGAGAATACGGTACGCATCCGCCATCACACCGTATTGCGTCGCGGTCACGATACCCGGGGCCGGTGGCGTGAGGGATGCCAGCGCCACGCACTGACGCAAGGCTGCGGCGAGAGACCCGCGTGTCAGCTTGCCTCCGGGTGTGGCGAGATCGATCTGGAACGCCCGACCCTGAACAAGGACCCCGATGTGCTGCGTCTCGCTATCCCTGAGGATGAGGCGTTGCGAGCTGTCCGGAACCAGCGCGCGGGAGAAGAAATTCGCGTAAGAGTCCCGTTCCAGGGGGCCGTGGGCATCCGTGTCCTGCTCCCAGGTGCCTTCGGAGATCTGGCGCCGGACCCGGAGCATCGCAAACGCCAGCGTCGCGGCGGCTTCTTCCCGGGAGAAAGGGGTCGGCGAAGGATCCAGCACCATGGTCCAGGCCAACGAGGGAAAATTATCCGCCGGATGCATATCCGAGGCGAAAGGGGCCTTGGCGGGAGGGGGGCGGAGCATCGCCCCGAGGAGCCGTCCGGAGAGAGAGGGGAGGGCGTGTTGCAGCCATGGCGGCAAGCTGGAGTGCTGCGCCAGCGCCTCTCGGAGGTACCCCTCCGTGGCCCCCTGCAGTTCGATGCGCGAAGAGGGGAGCGGCGTCTGGAGAGGCTGCAAAGGAGCGCTCATGGTAGGACCCTGCAGCGAAGATACCGGACGGCTCGCGCTCAGCGCCAGAGGCTCTCGGCCCGGGCGGCCACGATGTCGCGGGCCTGTCCAAAACGACCGGTGCGCCGGATCGAGTCGAGGGCCGGACAGTGATCCATCCATCCCACATCGATGAACGGCAGCGAGACGGCGGCGTCGATCGCGTCCAGGGCCGCGTCCACGCGGCGCATCAGCCCGAGGATCTCGGCCTCGAGCTGGAACCAGAAGGCCCGCAGCGAGGGCGAGGCCACCTTGCTGCCCGCCAGCCGTAGCTCCTCGATCCGGGTCGTCAGCGGCTCACCGGCGGCGTAGGCCCGCAGCGAGGGGATGATGGCGCGGCTGAAATGCCCCGGCGCTGCGGTCCGATCCAGGCTGTCCGCCACCGCCTGGGCGAAGGCCGGATCCTGCTTCCAGAAGGCGATCCGTGAGCGCACGATGTCCAGCGAGATCTGGTTCCCCGTGGCGGCGAGGGCCTTGCGGAACACCTCCTCCGAGCGCTCCCACTGGCGCTGCAGCGCGTAGGACCGCGCCAGATTCCACCAAGCATGCTGGATGCTTGGCTCGATCTTGAGGGCAAACTCCAGCCGTCGGGTCCCCTCCTCGATGTACCCGCTCTCCAGCAAGAAGCGCCCCAGGTACGCGCTCGCCTCCCCCTGCCTCGGGTCCAGCGTCAGCGCCTCCCGGAAGGCCCGCACGCTGGCCCGGTGATCCCCCTGGTGCAACCGCACCAGCCCCAGGGTCGCGAAGGTGGCGGCGGAGGCGTCCGCGTTGAGGGCGCGCAGGGCCCAGTCCTCGGCCTCGGCGATCAGCGCGCCCGGGTCCCCTTCCCGGTGAGCCAGGCCGTTGCGCACCAGCACCAGCCCCAGCAAGCTCATCACCGCCGCGTCCCCCGGCGCCTGAGCCTGGGCCCGGCGCGCGAGGGAGAGCGCCTCGGCCAGCTGCTCCGGATCGTTCATGCGATGCGAGAGCGCCACCGCTCGATCGTAGAGGGCCCGCACCGCCGGATCCTTGGGCCCGCCGGACAGGGTGTCTTCCGACCCAGACGTGAGGGAACGGAGGGCGCCTTCGGCGGCGCGGAGGAGGGTGTCTTCGAGGGCGAAGAGGGCACCGAGCTGGCCCTCGAAGCGCTCGGACCAGCGCTGCGTCTTCTGGGAAGGGTCGAGGTAGCGAAGGTTGACGCGGAGACGATTGTCCTCGGAGCGGAGGCTACCGGCGAGGAGGAGGTCGGCGACGGGGGAGGCCTCGGCCGGGGCGAAGGCGGGGGGGACGACGCGGAGGGAGGCGTTGCGAGCGAGGGAGTCGGCGAGGGAAGAGCTGAGCTCGAAGCCCGCGGCGGCGAGGGCCGGGTCGGCGCTGCGGAGGGGGAGGACGGCGACGCTGCGGATGCGAGGGGCGACGAGGGAGAGCGGAGAGGTGGAGGAGGGGACCGGGGCGAGCTCGGCGAGGGGATCGGCGGCGCGCCCCTCGCCACGGAGCCGAACGAGGGCGTCGAGGACCTGACGGGCGTCCGGGCGCTCGCGGCGGTCGCGGGCCAGCATGGTGCGGAGCAAGGCCGCGAGGGGAGGCGGGGTGTTGGCGCAGTGATCGCAGAGATCCGGGGCCGGGCGGGTGAGGCGGGCGGTGGCCTGCTGCATGGCGCTGGCGCCCTCGAAGGGGAGGTGACCCGTGAGCATCTCGAAGAGGACGACGCCGAGGGCAAAGACATCGGTGCGGCCGTCGGGGGTCTCGCCGAGGATCTGCTCCGGGGCCATGTACGCCGGGGTGCCCACGATGGCGCCGACGGTGAGGTTGCGCTGGCTCTCCGGCCGCTCGTCGGCGCCGGCCTTCTCGTCGGCGCGAGCGATCCCGAAGTCGGTGAGCACCACCCGCTCGGATCCAGCGGAGGCGCCCGGAGCCGGGTGGGCCAGCAGGATGTTGTCGGGCTTGAGGTCGCGGTGGGTGACCCCGGCGGAGTGAGCGGCCACCAGGCCGTGGGTGACGTCGGTGCAGATGCGCAGGGCCTCGGAGAGCGGCAGGGGACCGCTGGCCAGGTGTCGGGCCAGCGAGACGCCGTCGATCAGCTCCATGGTGATGTAGCGAAAGCCACCGCAGGCGCCCAGGTCGAAGGTGCGGGCGACGTTGGGGTGCGTGACCTTCCGGGCGAGCTTCACCTCGCGCCGGAAGCGCTCGATCAGGCCCTCGTTCTCCGGGTCGCCGCGGTGCAGCACCTTGAGCGCCACGGGCTCTTCCAGCTCGGTATCGTAGGCCCGGTAGACGGCGCCCATGCCGCCCTGACCCAGCAGGGCCTCGATGCGATAACGGGCGGTGACAAGGCTCCCGGTGGGGAGCACCTCGGCGCCCCCGCCCCCCGGGAGGACCCCGGAGGCCGAGAGCATCATGGTCGGTTCGACGGGCTGGGCCATGGAAGCAGGGAAGGTAGCACGCCGCGGACCGGCGCCAGAGCACCAGGGGGGCCCTTTCCCGGTTCAGGCGTGTCGCCGGGCTGGAGAGTAGGCTAGACTCACCTTCGTGCCGTTGCCTCCTGGCTCGTTGATCGCAAACCGGTACGAGGTCATCAAGAGCCTCGGACGCGGTGGTGTGGGCGAGGTGTACGAGGCTCGCCATCAGCAGACCGGCCTCGTGGTCGCCCTCAAGCTGCTCCATGCTTACGTGCGCCAGGACGAGGCGATTTACAAGCGATTCCAGCGGGAAGCGCGGGCCGTGGGCATGCTATCCTCCCCCTGGGTGGCGCGCATGTTTGACATGGTCGAAGACCCCATCCACGGGCCCGCCATCATCTTCGAGCTGCTCCTGGGCGAGACCCTCCACGAGCGCCTCAAGCGCATGCCCCGGCTCGATCTCGCCTCGGTCGATGTCCTGGTGCGCGAGTCGCTCCGGGGCCTCCATGACGCTCACGCGGTGGGCATCGTGCACCGCGACCTCAAGCCCGCCAACATCTTCCTCCAGCAGCGCCTGGGCGCGCCGTTCCAGGTCAAGCTCCTCGACTTTGGCATCTCGAAGCTGGCCGAATTCCTCACCACCCCCCTCACCAAACCCCACCAGTCGCTCGGGTCCCTGGCCTTCATGCCCCCCGAGCAGTTCGAGCGCGCCGCCGAGGTGGACGGGCGCGCCGACCTCTACGCCCTCGGCACCGTCGTCTTCCGGGCCCTCACCGACACGCTCCCGTTCCCGTCCTCGACGCTCTCCGAGATGCTCACGCGCAAGCGCCACGACGCGCCGCGCTCCCTCACGGCGGCCTCTGGCCTGACCTTCGACCCCCAGCTCGAGGCCTGGATGGCCCGCATGCTCGCCCGCGACCCGGCCCAGCGCCACGCCTCTGCCCTCGATGCCCTGGCCGCCTGGCAGACCCTCCCGCTGGGCCTCGACGCCGGGCCAGGCCCCTCCTCGCGCCCACCTCCCTCGGGTTCTCGCGGGTCCGGCGCTCCTGCCTCGGGCCTCGCCTGAACCAGCCTCGCACCAGGAAGATCGCGATTTTTTTGCGCGGGAGACCCGGGAGGTAGGGGCGCAACGGGGGGGTTGGGTCGCGGCATCCGAGCGAGGGCATGGCTCAGGCGTCACTCTCCTCCTCCTCGTCTTCCTCCAGCGTGGCCAGCCGCCAGGACGGCCGCCCCCACGCGGTGGTCATCGGCAGCGGCTTCGGGGGCCTCGCGGCCGCGGTGCGGCTCGGCGCCCGCGGCTACCGGGTCACGGTGCTCGAGCGCCGCGACCAGCCCGGAGGGCGCGCCTACGTCTTCCGCGACAACGGCTTCGTCTTCGACGCGGGGCCCACCGTCGTGACGGCGCCCTTCCTCTTCGAGGAGCTCTGGGAGCTCGCCGGCAAGAAGATGAGCGACCACATCGACATGCGACCGGTGGCCCCCTTCTACCGGATCCGCTTCGATGACGGCCACGTGTTCGACTACACCGGCGACGCCGAGGCCATGCGCCGCCAGATCCGCGAGCTGTCGCCGGGCGACGTCGAGGGGTACGAGCGCTTCCTCGCGGAGAGCAAGCGTATCTTCGACGTGGGCTTCACCAAGCTCGCTCACGTGCCCTTCGGTCGATGGACCGACATGGCCAAGATCGCCCCGGAGATGATGGTCCTCAAGAGCTGGCTCACGGTGTACCAGCTGGTCTCGCTCTACATCAAGAACGACAAGCTGCGGCAGGTCCTCAGCTTCCACCCGCTCCTCGTCGGCGGGAACCCCTACTCCACCACCAGCATCTACACCCTCATCGCCTACCTCGAGCGCAAGTGGGGCGTCCACTTCCCCATGGGCGGCACCGGGGCCCTGGTCCGGGGCCTCGCCGATCTCATCGAGGGCCAGGACAACACGATCCGTTACAACACCGAGGTCGAGCAGATCCTGGTCGAGAACGGCAAGGCCTGCGGCGTCCGCCTCAAGGATGGCGAGGTGCTCCGCTCCGACATCGTGGTCTCCAACGCCGACGCCGCCTTCACCTACCGCCACCTCGTCCCCGAGACCTACCGCCGCCACTGGACCAACGAGCGCGTCGAGAAGGCTCGCTTCAGCATGAGCCTCTTCGTCTGGTACTTCGGCACCAGGAAGAAGTACGACAGCATCGCTCACCACACGATCCTCCTCGGGCCCCGGTACCGCGGCCTCCTCGACGATATCTTCGAGAAGAAGGTCCTCTCCCAGGACTTCAG
>JALOQB010000361.1 GCA_025453595.1 Polyangiaceae bacterium | reverse complement strand
GGAGGGCTCCAGCTCCGCGTCGGCGGGGAGCTCCCCGCGCTCCTGGGCGGCGAGGCGCTCGAGGTAGAGGCACTCGGCCACGCGGCGGTCGGCGTCCTCGGCGTCGAAATCGATGGCGGGCTCGAGGCGGAAGCCGAAGCCGTCGATGTTGGTGGCGTAAGCGTCGACGTTCTGGCGGAGGGCGTTGGAGTGCTCGAAGAGGAGGCAGAGGGCCTCCGGGTCGTAGGGGGGCTCCAGGGCGCCCGCGGCGCCGAAGAGGCCGGTGATGCTCTCGCCTCCGCCGGTGCTGGCCTGCTGGGCGGTGCGCTGGCCGAGGACGACGGCCTTGAGCAGCACCTGGACCTGCTCGTGGGCCTCGCTGGCGGTGTGGTGCGCGGGGGGCTCTGTCATGGTTCAGGCCGCACCAGGCTGGGGTTGCATGGTCGCGGTGGAGGCTCGCTGTTGCGCCTCCCCAGCAAGCTCCCAGGCGTGTTCTGCAGGAAGCCGTTCGAGACACCTGCGCACCAGCTCCTTGAGATCCCCGGCGTCGAGCTTGTGGGCCTCAGCCAGGGCGCGCTCCAGAGGACGCGTCAGGCCACGGCTTCGTGCGGCGCGCACGGGATCTCCGGGGCCCAGAATGCGGAGAACCTCGGCGTTGATCTTCTTCTGGGTCTCGAGCCTCTGGCGCAGGGTATCGAGAGGGCCTGCCTCCGCAGCGAGGCGGCGCGCGGCCTTCGTCGCCTCCTCGACCCTGGCCTGGAGTTCCTCGGGCACAGGAGTCGACTCGGAGCCGCGGGGGCCAAGGCGAGCTGCCACTTTTTCACCGATCAACCCCGCCTGAAACATCGACTGCACCTCGGCCGATGCGCGAAGGACGGCTCGCAGACGGGCTGGCCTCCCTCTCCCTTGAGCCTGACCAAACTCCCCCCCGGGGGGAGTTTGGCTTGTCGTGTTCGTGCCTTGCTGGCTGGTCTCCTCGCCGTGGTGGGGCTCTGCTTGAAGGTCAGATCCACGATTTGTCGGGGTTTCTCCAAACGCCCCCCGGGGGGGCGTTTGGTCTGTTCCGCCGGCACTGGAACCAAACTCCCCCCCGGGGGGAGTTTGGCTGGTCTCGCCATTCTCGCCGGTGGGTACGTAGCGTCCTCCGTCGTCACGTTCCCGCAACGCGCGGCGATCTGCCTGGAGATTCGCCAGAGCGACCACCTTGGCCCCCTCGGCGGGCAGCTCCCCGGCTGGGGTCTTCACCGTCGTCTCGCCCGCCACCAGCTCCAGGATCCGCTTCAGCTTCTCGTACGGGTGCCCCCACCCCCACGGGCGCCGGTGCGCGCAGAACTCCTCGAACGTTGCGAAGAACGTCCCATCCGGCTTGTTCATCAGCGTCCACGCCCGGTGCTTCACCAGGAAGTCACACAGCTGCTTGAATTCCGCGGGGATCTCGTTCGCCCGCTTGACCACGCCGTGCGAGTGCAGGCGCAGCGAATCGGCCCAGTCCCGGGTCCCGATCGGGGCGCCTGCGCGGCCGACCCCGGCGTCCTCGATCAACGGGATCGGCTTCACGGCGCGACCTCGGCGTTCGCCGCGGGGACGAACCCGCACCGCGAGGCGATCGGCAGGATGTCGCCCGGGGTCATCATGCTCAGGACGGGGAACTCCCGCGTCGCCCGCTCGATCCCGTCGCTCTCCTGCCGGGAGAAGAGCTTGCCGGCGATGCCAAACGTGGCATCGCCTCGCCTGGCGTCGAGCGACTCGAAGGACGACTCTCCTCGCCCGTGGCCTTCGAGGTCACCGAGCGCGAGCTCTCGAAAAGCCAGATCCTGCTCGTCCTTGAGCCGGTTGACGAAGGCGCGCATCTTCTCGTGGTCGATGGCGTAGACCACGGCATGCTGGTTCTCCCAGGGGAAGCGGCAGCGCGGGTTGAAGCGGGTGACGCGATTGAAGGCCTGCTCCAGCCACGGCTCGGACGTGATGTTCGACAGGCACACCAGGTGCGTGCAGTCAGGGACATCCAGGCCCTCGTAAGCCATCCCCACCGTCACCAGCACCTCGCCCTCGCGCCGCTCCCGGAAGCCCTGTAGCTGGCGCTGCGCGTCGGGGGCGTCCGAGATGGCCAGGGCCACATCCAGGCGCAGTACCTGCCGGATGGCCCTGGCCACGGCCACGGCAGCGCTCTGCTTGTGGCAGATAACGATGGCCCGCGAGGCATAGACCGCGCTGCGGTAGCGGAGCCAGTCGTTCAGGGCGTAGAAGAGCCACTCGTCGCGGTAGTTTCCCTCGGAGAGCGCGGTGCGGACGGCATCCGAGAGCTCCTTGCGGGTGGCCTCGCTGAGCTGTGTGGTGTGGGACTGCCCGCGGCGCACCCATGACACGCTGCCGTCCATGAGCACGAAGGTGGTCGGCAGGATGGCCTTCTCGGCGAGGGCCTGCGCACGCGAGTACTCAATGTCGACGACAGGGCGGTTGTCCTCGTCGTAGAGCAGGAACGGAATCCGCTGGCGATCGTGGCGCCGGAGCGTGCCGCTCATGGCCAGCACCTGGGTGGCAGCCTCGAAGAGCGGCTGGAGCGCGGCGGTCCAGCGGGCTCCGTCGGGGTGGTTGGGGTCGGGCGCGGAGGAGAGGTGATGCGGCTCGTCAAGGATGAGCAGCCAGCGACCCTGGTTCATCAGCTTGCGGAGGCGGTTGCGCGTCTGGGGCGTGAGCAAGGCCTGGTAGGTGACAACGTAGCCAGCCGCGTTCTCGTAAGCGTGGCGCTGGCGCAGGGACTGGTGGGGGTTGATGAGCAGGGAGCGCCCCAGCCCGCGCTCCTCGCAGGTGAAACCCGCGCGCATCTGGCCCCGGAGCGCGTCCCGCGGGACGACGACCAGGACGTTATCGACGATGCCTGTGCGGAGCAGCTCATGGGCAAAGAGGCTGGCGAGCAGGGTCTTGCCTCCACCCGGCACCACGCTGGCCGTGGTGACCTTGGAGGAGCGCAGGCCGTGTGCGATCTGGTCAGCGAGCAGGAGGGCCTGGTGCTGGTGCGAGCGGAGGGGGCCGTAGACGGGGTGAGGCGGGAGGTTCAAGGGGTCGCCTTTCGAGAAAGAAACAGCGTTCTCTCAAGGCAAAGCCCCCAACCCGTCGGAGGGGGACGCGCGAAGCGTCGTGTTTTTTTCTGCCACCCGACGCCCTCCTCAGGCGAGCCGCGTCAGGCCATCCACCCCCGGGAACGAGCCCAGTCGATCCAGGTGGCTTGCCACCCCTCGATGCGCACGAGGCCATCAGTGGGCGAGGCGCCGGTGATCTGCCGGAGCAGGGCCTCCACGGTCCGCGGAGCGTGGGGATGGAGCTTGATGAGCGCCGGCACCCCCGCCATACCCAGGGCCACGAGTTGCTGGAGCGCCGGGTGCTGACGGCGCCGGGTCGAGTTGGAGAGGTGGGCGCAGTCCGCCTCCCACCGAGACAGGAGCGCGGCGACCTGCTCCTCCACGGAGGGCTCCGGGGCCTGCGTCGGTGTTGTCCTTGGGGGCGCCACACCTCCAGTGTGCCACGACGGCGCTTGCCGGGCCCTTGGCCCCGCGCTCGGCACATCTCCCGGGCGTTTCACCCGAGTACTCGCACCCCGATCTCGCCGCGTCCGGGTGGCGCCCCCCGCACCTTCTGGCACGCCAGCGCCACCGCCCAGAACTGGTCAGCATGCCCTCCCTTCGCCGTCCGCTCCGCGTCGAACGCCACCTTGCCCGAGCCCAGCACGCGCTTCTTGATGCTGTGGATCTGCGCCACCAGGCCGCGCTCCCGGGGCAGCGCCACCTCACGGCGTTGGAGCAGGATCTTGAAGTCCGTCGCCCATCGCTCCTTGGTGTCGTTCGAGAAGACCTCGCCCACCACCTGCGGGAAGTCGCGGGCGAGGTTCTCGGCGAGGTTCATCCCGATGCCGCTCTTGTCGATGGACAGCCGGGCGATGGGGGCGATCTCGAGCAGCCGGTGCAGGTCGGCCTCCTGCTCGGCGAAGGGGGCCTCAACGTAGCTGCGCAGGAGGCGACAGGTGAAGCGCCCGGAGACCTCCTCGAACACGGCCAGTTCGGAGCGGTCGCGGGTGCGCCCGACGTCGAAGCCGGCGACCAGGCGGCCCTTCGGCGCAGTCAGGTCGGTGGGGTCATCGACCAGCGCCACCTCGTCGCTGGTGCAGGGCAGAATCAGCTCGTAGGGGTAGAAGCTGTAGCTCTCGTCGACAAAGCGGCACTCCAGCTCCTGCTGGAAGTCGTCAAGGGCAAGCGAGTCGAACTGCTCCTGGATGGTGGGCAGGCCGAAGCGGGCGACGCGTTCTTCCGTCGGCAGGTCGGGAGCTTCGACGGCAGCGCGGGCGGGGTCGTTGCAGAAGAAACGGCAGAGCCACCAGGGCACCTCCTGGCGGCTGTGGTGCGGGTATTTTCGCAGCTCCTCTGTCGCGATCTCCCAGAACATGCCGCGGCGACCGAGCGGGGTGCTGCAGCCCGAGAGCTGCCCGCTCGAGCGCAGGATGAGCGCCGTCGAGCCGCGATAGACCTCGCGGTCATTGACGTAGTGCGCCAGCTCGTCGAGCACGATATCGCCCTTCTTGCCGCGGGGAGCCTTCGACGGGACCGACAGGATGCGCGAGAGCCTGCGGTGCCCGCTGTTGGACTCGAAGGCCAGCTCGGTCTTGGAGTCGACGACCAGCTTCTTCTGGTAGGCGAGCGGCAGCTCCTCGAAGACTTGGCGGGCGACGAGGACCTTCTCCTTGGCATCGTCGAGGGCGTAACTGACGAAGACGGTAGTGTGGCTGTCGCGCAGGTGGCAGCGGGCCAGGGCCTCGAGGGCCATGAGGAAGGAGAAGCCGACCTGGCGGCTCTTGGTGATCCAGCGAAAGCGCGAGCGATTCTCGAGGAAGGCGACCTGGTAGGGCTCGAGGACGATGGGCTCGCCGTCGAGGGAGCAGAGGCCGCCGATGAAGCCGGCTTCGGTCGCGAGCCAGGCGGCGAGATCCTCTTCGGAGCGTTTGACGATGCCGAGCATGGGTGGGCCTCTGCTGGGGCAAAGCGCCTCGATCATGCAGCAGGGACACATCCGGACTGCGAGGCGCCAGCCATGGGGCTCCTGGGGCGATGACCGCGAGCACTCGCAAAACGCAACCGACCAGCGAGGTAACCACAGAACCGCACGCACCTGACCAGCCCTTGCCATCGGTCGGTTTTCAGAACCAGCCCCACTCGAAATGGGCCCCTGGGACGTCCAGCGCGGGCCGCGGTTCGCTGAAAATTCAACCTCCCCCCACCCCCCGCGGCTCTGCCCTGCAAGCCCACCGATCCGCGAGGGCGGCAGCGCTGGGGCTCCCCTGCGAAGCGCTGCCGGTGGGTGTAGACTGCGGCGCCGTGGTCCTGATGCGCTGCCAGCTGATGATGCTCGACGCGGATGCCCAGCCCCCGCGGGTCGAGGCGCGCTTCGCCGACGCGGGTGGGCGGCTGGTGCGCATCCTCGACAAGGAGCCGATCTTCGTCGACGGCCACGACCCGCCCGGCCAGGGCTGGGTGCGGGGCACCGAACTGCGCCGGCAGGGCGAGGGGCCCGAGGCCCGGGTGCTGGTGTCACTCGTGTTGCCCGACTCGCTGGAGACCGCCGAGGGCGCCGACACGGTCGAGGTGTGGGCCAAGGACTTGGTGGAGGCGGGGTAACGCGTCGTCGTCCGGGGGCGGAGGCAGGGTGTCGGCGAGCGGACTGGTGTCGCGGGCGCCGGGGACCTCGACACGCGCCGTGTCGCGAAGCCGGGTGGGGGTCACCGCGCACACGGAGCCCACGCGCCAGCCGCACACCTCCTCGGCGGGGCCCGGCGCTGGGGGAGGCAGCGCAGCGCGAGGGGCCGGCGGGGGCGGCTCGGCCGGGGGCAGGGCGGCCCAGGGGTCCGGAGCGCGAGGAGGCACCAGGCGGCCGGCAGCGGGGCCGGCAGGGCGGCCGGGGGGCAGCGGCGCCTCCCAGGCCCCGAAGCCCGCGGGCGGGCCTGCTGCGGCCGGCGGTGGGGCTGGCGGCGGGGCGAGGGCCGGCGCAGGCCGGGGGGCAGGCCCCGAGGCCCGTGGCGCCACCACGGCCATCGCCCGCTGGCCCACGACGGTCGGCTCCCCGAACCCTCCGGTGGGTTCCTGCAACGAGCCTCGAGGTGGGCCGGCGGCGGGCTCCGGGCTGTCCCCTTCGACCCGCCCACTCGGCAGCGCCTGCACCTCGCCTCGCTCCGCGGGGGTTGCCTCCACCGTCCGCACCATCTTGCGGTGCCGTGCCTGCAGCGCCTCCAGCGACAGCGACGCATGGATCTCCTGCCGCGAGTCCGCGTTGCCCTGCACGAACTCCTTCAGCCGCACCATCGTGTTGAAGTCGGCCGGGTTGTCAAAGCGCACGCGTCCCTCGCCCAGGGCCTCCTCGAAGCCAGCAAGGTAGCGGTCGATGATGCGCAGTTCATCGTCCTTCGACAGGGCCAGCGCGGTGGCCCGGTGCTCGATCAGCTTCTGCTCGGCCTTGCTCTGGATGCGGGCCTGGACCTCCTTGCGGCGACGCTGGATGTTGTGCTTCTTGGCGTACTCCGCGATGACCGTGTGCGAGACACCGTAGCGGTCACCGAGCTGGCGGTAGCTGGGGAAGACGACCTGCGTGTTGTCGCTCCCGTCGTCGCAGGGGATGACCTCGCCGAAGACGAGCAGGCGGTCGACCTCCTCGTAGGGAACCCTTGGACCTTCGCTCTTGCGCGGACGGCCTCCTCGGCTTCGGTCGGGGGTCATCCGGCCTTGCTCCGCAGCCCCCACCACTCGCCGACCAGCTCGAGGAAGTCGTCGA
>JALOQB010000071.1 GCA_025453595.1 Polyangiaceae bacterium | reverse complement strand
GGTCTTGTCGTCTCGCGTGGAAGCCCCTCTTCACACCGTGGGGGGAGCCGGGGGATGCAAGGGGGCCGCGCGGGGCGCAGCCCCATCGGCCCCCTTGCCCGGGCGTGGGCTGCGCAAGCCCACCGTTCCCACAAAGCCCCGGGGCGCAGCCCCACCCATCCCTTGCCGCGGGCGTGGGCTGCGCAAGCCCACCGTTCCCACAACCCCCCGACCCCATCACCGGGGCGTAGGCAGCCTATCTCTCGGGCAGAGACCAGCATCAGCCCCGGAGGGCATCCTGGACAGCCTGGAGCAGTTCGTGAGCCCGGAAGGGTTTGGCGAGGACCCCTTGCACCTTGCCCTCCATACGCGCCCAGGTTTCGGTGGGGTCGAACCCGCTGGAGAGGAGCACGCGGAGCCCTGGGTCGATGGCGCGCAGAGCGTCGAGGGTTTCTTCACCGCTCATCCCGGGCATGACCAGGTCCAGCAAGACGAGGGCGATCTCGCCGCGCCGGGACCGCAGGAGTTCGACGGCCTCATGGCCACTGGAGACATCGAGCACCTGGTAGCCGTCCCCTTCGAGGAGCATCTTCACGGCCTGCCTCAGCGCGCGTTCGTCGTCGACGATGAGGAGGAACGAGGAGGAACTGCGGGCGGGGCCGACCCCCTCTGGTTCGTTGACCGGGGCGGTTGGGAGCCCATCCAGGAGGGCCGGCAGGAAGAGCCGAAACGACGTACCTTGACCGGGGATACTGGCGATCTGGAGCCCTCCCCGGTGGCCCCGCAAGATGCCCTGGATGGCCGAGAGGCCGAGGCCGCGTCCGTTCTGCTTGGTCGAGAAGAAAGGGTCGAAGATGCGGTCCAGGGTCGCGGCATCCATGCCACAGCCGGTGTCCTTGACCTCGAACCCCAGGTAGCGGCCCGCGGGCAAGAACCCTCCGGGTTCGACCGAAGGCAAGGTGCGTTCGGGGGCGTCGAGGACCGAAGTTTTCACGTAAATTTCTCCGTGATGCGGGCCGATCGCCTCGGCAGCGTTGCTCAGGAGGTTGAGCAACACCTGCTCGATCTGGGCAAGATCCGCGGCGATCGGGGGGCAGCACGGGTCAAGCTCGGTGCACATACGGATCTTCTTCGAGATCGTCGGCGCCAGGAGCCTGCAGAGCTCTTCGATGAGCTCGTTGAGCTGCAAGGAGACGATCTTCCTGGGGCTTCGCCCGGAGTACACCAGCATCTGCCGGCTGAGGTCGGAGGCGCGGGCCACGGCCCGATCGACCTCCACCAGCGCCCTTCTTGGATCCTCCCCCTGGGTCACCTGCTGCTGCGCCAGCGCGAGGTGGCTCGCGATGATCGCCAGCAGGTTGTTGAAGTCGTGAGCGATCCCTCCGGCGAGCACTTCCAGGCTCTCCAGCTTCTGCGCCCGCAGCAGCGCGGCCTCTGCCTCCCGTAGCGTCGCCTCGGTGCGCTTTCGCTCCGAGATATCGCGCACCGCGGTCACCCGGAGGGCGCGCCCTTCATTTGGCAACGGCTTCCCCAGCACCTCGATCGGAAAGGTCTCTCCGCTGACTCGCTTCCCCATCAGTTCATACGGGAACTCATATTGTCGAGCCAGGTTCTCGAACATCAACGGGTGACATTCTGGATCGGTGTACTCGGAGACATGACGGCCCAGCATGGCCTCGCGGGTCGTCCCGAACATCGCGGGGAGCAGCTCGTTGGTATCCAGGATTACCCCGCGCTGGTGCACAAAAAGCCCCTCGAAGCTCGCCTGACCAAACCGACGCGCCCTCTCCTCGCTCTCCCGGAGGGCCTGCATGGTGGCCCGCTGCATGGTCTGATCGAGGATGTAGGCCACCACCAGGCCCGGGTGCTCCTTGAGGATGGCGCCGGTGATCCAGGCGTGGCGAAGGGACCCATCGCGGTGGGCATAGTCTCCCTCGATCGGTCGTGTCGTGCCCGTTGCTTTGAGCTCAAACAGAGCGAGGAGAATCTTCTCAAAAAAAGTGGGGGTGAGCAGGTGCCGCAGGGTGACACCGCCGGCGCAGAGTTCCTCCGGGCTGTAGCCAAGGAGCTGGTAGAAGGAATCGTTGCCCCGCTGGACAAGGCCCGTGCCCAGCTCGACCACCACCACGCCGAGCCACGGGATTTCAGGGATCCACCGCTCCAGCAGCGCCGGGTCCACCGCGAAGGCTTCTGGTTCGTTCATGGCTAAGAAGCGGCGAGGCCCGAGGGTGCGCACATGCTGTGCGGAAGTGTACCCCGAAACCTCCCCCCACCGCACCCGCAACAGCCCTCCTTTTCGCTCCAGGATGTCGAGCCTGGCGGCCTCCGGGAGCCCCTGCCCGGGCACCGGGATGCCGCGATCATCGACGAGGCGGGCCTCATCCACGACCACCACCCCGACCCCGACGTTCTGCCTCAGATGACGCGCGTACGAAGCCATCGCCGCGCCTGGCACCAGCAGCAGCCCCCCCAGCCCCAGCGCGACGCCGCCGGCCAGCCGCAGGGCGCCGCTCGACCGGCGAAGCCCCAGCCCCGCGGACAGGAGCAGGGACCCCACCGCTGCCAGCGCAGCCCACCCGTTCTCCGGGAACAAACCTGCCATCGCCCGGAGTGCTCCGGGGCTCACCGCCACCTCCGGCGAGGCCCCGCTTCGCGCGCGCCGCCGCGCCACCTCGGCGCGCACGGCCTCCAGCGCCGCCTCGGCCCCGGCGTCCTCGGGTCGCAGCAGCAACGCTTCCTCGAACGCCGCGGCGGCTCGCCCCAGGTCTCCGGGCTTCTCTCCCCCTTCCCGCGAGCGGGTCAGGTACGCCACGCCGCGGCTGTAGCTCACATCCGGGTGCAGACCGCCCTGATCGGCGAACCCCTCGTACCGCTCCAGCGCCTCGCGGATGGCCCCCTGCGCAAGCGCCTGATGCCCCTCCCGGAGCGTCTGCGCGGCGTCCTGCCCCCAGCACGGCGTCGACGCGAACAGCACCGCCCCGAGCACCCACCTGTGCCCCTTCACCCGAGCCTCCGCAGCACCGCCTCGGTGCGCTGCGACAGCGACTCGTGAGCCTCCGATTCACTCGGCAGGAACCGGGCCTGGGCGCAGGCTTGCAGCAGCTCTTGCAGCGCATCGATCTGGGCGGTGTCCATGCCGCTCCCCTCCAGCGCGGGCTTGATCTCGTGCTCCCGTAGCGCCCGGAGCTTGACCCCGGAGCTCCCTTCCACCGCGATCACCAGGGCCCGCTCGCAAGCCGCCGCCGCGGCCCGCAGATCGCCGTTCTTCTCCGCGGTCCTGGCTTCCTGGAGCGCCTGCCGAGATCGAGTCAGGGCAGACTCATCCTGCTCCTGGCGCCGCCGCCGCAGGCGCCGCCACGCGCCGGAGCCTCCCTGCGCCAGCAGGACCGACCCCGGCGCACCCACCAGCGCAAGCCAGAACCAGGGCTGGTCCGCGAACATCTGGCGCGGGGGCTGGTACAGGCCGGGCGAGGGCCTCGAAGGGCCGACGCGGGCAAAAGGATCCGCGGCGACCGGGGCGCTGGCGGAAGGGGCAGGAGCGGAGGAAGGGGTGACATCGACGACGCCCAGGCGAGAGCGAGCGGTCTGGTACTCCTTGAGCTTGGGGTTCCAGAAGGAGACCGAGAGCTCGCCCAGATCGACCTTGCCAGGCTCGGTGAGGCGGACCAGGTACGTGAACGTGCGGGAGCCACCAACGACCCCATCTCCGGTGTCGACCGACTCGCGGACATCCGGTTCGAGCCAGGTGACGCCCTTGCGCTCCGGGAGTCGGAGCGAGGTGGGCGGGTTCCCGACGCCGCGCACCGTGGCCGTGACCGCGACGCTGCCGCCAGCCTCGATCTTCTTTGGATCGACCTGGGCTTGCATGCTGAACGAACCCACGTCGCCGAGGGCGTAGCCGGCGGGCCTGGAGGCCGCGGGTGGCTCCGTGACCTGGACCTGCAGCGGCAAGGATGCGCGCACCAGCCCCCCGCGGATACCGCTGCCGCGGAGCCCCTGGCCCAGCATGGTGATGGTCATGGGGCCGACCGTGAGGGGGCCTGAACGCAGGGGGAAGAGGGCGATCTTGCGGACCATCTGGACCATCCAGCGAGCGCCGCCGACGCTCACCGGGTGGGCCTCTCCTTCGCCGGTGGACACGACACGCTGGAAGAAATCAGGGGCCGAAGGCTCGTGAGGATCCACGACCTGGTAGGAGCGAGGGAGCGAGTAAAGGTACAGCGTCAGCGTGACCTGCTCCCCGACCACGGCGCTCTCCTTGTCGATCACGGCCCGGAGGAAGGCCTGGGGCTCCTGGGGGGCCGCCAGCGACAGCTGGCTGGAAGGAGGGGGCTCCTGGGGGGCCGCGCGAGGGAGAAAATCGTCATCATCGTCCCCGAAAAGGGGCCCGAAGAGACCTCCGAAAGGGTCGCGAGGCCGGCGGGCTCGGGGCCGGGCCGAGGGCCCTCCTGGCGAGGGCGGACGCACCCGCACCCGCAGGCTCCCTGCGCTCACGCGACGGCGGTCGAGCGCGAAGCTGGCGGGCCCCAGCTCGAAGGACCCCTGACCCGTGGGGACCACATGCCATGTGGCTCGAAACCCCGCTCGCTGCGAGACCCGGCCGTTCACGATGCTCATCTGCGTCTGCGTCGAGATCATCGGCCCTGTCACCACCCAGCCCGCGGGCGCCTTGAGCTGCGGATCGCCGGGCTGAGCGCTGCTCGGATCCCCCATCGCCGTCAGCGTGACCGTGATCGCCTCGCCCATCTCGACGTCCTCCGTGTCCGCGCGGAGCGAGACCTCGGGGGCCCCCGGGCTCTGGGCCAGCGCGTCACGCAAAGGCACCATCATCACGGCGCTCCCCAGCGCCATGCACACCGCCAGCCATGCCCCTCGAAGCGCCTTACTCATGGCTCATTTGTCCTGCATACCTCGCACCTTGCGGCTCCCGGCGCGGGCCTTTGATTCCTCTTTTTGCCACGTCGGAGCCTGCTCGAACTGATCCAGCATCCGCTCGTCCTGGCTCCCCGCCGAAGCCCCGGACGGCCCCGCCTCCGGCTGACCCCCATCAGGCCCTGCTGGTTGTTGATCGGAGCCGTCGCTCGGCGCATCCCCGGCCGCATCCCCTTCCCCTCCCTCCTGACCGCTGTCCCCCGCCTCCGCTTGCGCCTCCTTGGGGCCATCTTCTGGCCCATCCTTGGAACCATCCGGAGCATCAGGCTCGGCGTCCGCATCCGCATCCGCGTCGGCGTCGGCATCGGCATCGGCATCCGCATCGGCATCCGCATCCGCGTCGGCGTCCGCATCGGCGTCCGCATCGGCGTCCGCATCGGCGTCCGCGTCCGCGTCGGCGCCTGCATCCTGCTGGTCTTCTTCCTTGTGACGGAGCGCCAGGGCACGGTTCCAGGCGGCATCGCGGCCGATGCCATCGCCGGCGTCGGCGGGGAGGCCAGGGATGAGGTGGAGCGCGCGGTCGTAGTCCTTGACGGCCTCGTCCCACTGTTGCTCCAGGAAGGCGAGGTTACCCCGGAGGTAGCGAGCGCGTGCTTCGAGCTCGGGGGTGAGGTCGCTGCGGGCGAGGATCGCGTCGAGGGCAGCCTTGGCGCAGTCGATCTGATCCCCTCGAAGCACCGCGAGGCGCTTCGCCTCCTCGTCGGGCCCACCGTCGAGACGAAGGGGACCCTCCTCGAAGCGTCGGCCAAACTGTTCGGCTAGCTTGAAGAGCGCCAGGCCCAGGTCAAAGGCCGCGTTCTGCGCGTCCGGAGGGCCCGGGAAGGCGAGGCTACCGGCGTCGCAACGGGAAGCCCGGAGGTACTCCGAGAGGCGCCCCGTGGAGGCGTCAGCGAGGCCCGCTTCCAGCTCCTGGATCGCCTTGTCGACCTCGGGTGACATGCGCTGAAATGGGTTCTTGGGGTCGAAACCACAGGCGGCGATCCACGCCAGCCCCAGGCCCAGCATGGATGCCTTGACGTAACGCCGCACGGCGGGCCTCCGGGGTGGCAGGTCGGCGCCGGGGCGCCTCGTTGAGGAAGGTCTCGAGAAGCACCAGCAGCAGGGCGAGCCCCAGGGGCCAGGCGAACTTGTCGTCGTAGACGGTCTCCACGCGCTCGGCGAGCTCGGTGGTCATCAGCGATTTGAGGTGCCGGGTCATCTCATCGATGCCGGTCGACCCTCGCTCGGAGCGCACCAGCTTGCCGCCGGAGATCCGGGCGATCTCCGCGAGCTGGGCCTCTCCTTCCGCGGACAGCTGGGTAGTCAGGGGGCGCCCGTTCTCGTCGGTGCGCCACGAGACCACGCGGCCATCCGGCCCGACCTCGGGGATACGCTCCGGCGTGCGGCCTCCGATCTGGACGACATGCACCGAGATGCCATCCGCCGCGGCGGTGCGCGCCACCTCGACCGGGTTCCCTTCCAGGTCTTCCCCGTCGGTGATCAGCAGGAAGACCTTGCGATGATCCTTGGACTTGGGATCCCTGAGCAAGATCTCGCGGGCCCGCTCCAGCGCACGGCCGATGGCGGTGCCCCCGATGGGCATGTCATTGGGCTCGATCTGACGGAGAAACTGCGCGATGGCGGCGCCGTCCGAGGTCAGCGGGAAGCCCAGCGGCTCGCCGGCAAAGGCCACCGCCCCGAAGCGCGCGCCGCTCAGCTCACGCACCATCCGCGCGACCTCGGCCTTGGCCCGGGCCACCCGCGAGGGCACCACATCCCGGGCGTACATGCTCTTGGAAAAATCGAGCACGATCACCACGTCCAGGTTGGTCGCCGGGACAAGCTTTTGCCCGCGGCTGTACTGCGGTCGCGCCAGCGCGACGAAGGAGAGCGCCACCGCCAGCACCAGCAGCACCCCCTTGATGGTTCGCCTCGACGAGGCATCAAAGGTGGTCAGCGCGGCCACACGCTCCGGCACACCGAAGCGCGCCACCGCGCGCCGCAGCCCGACCCCGCCGAGCAGCAGCAACACCGCCACCAGGAGCGCCGAGAATGAGCCGAAAAGCCAGTAAGGTGCCGCAAATTTCAAGGGAACCTCCGGAGCAACCAGGAGCGCAGCAGCGCGTCCAGCGCCAGCAGCAAGGTGCCAGGTAGCAGCAGCAGCGGGAACAGATCCTCGTAAGAAGCCAGCTGCGCCTCGAAGCGCGTCTTCTCCAGCTTGTCGAGCACGTCATGCATGCTCTTGCGCAGCGCCTCCGCGTCCGTGGCCACGTAGGACTCTCCCCCGGTCGTCTGGGCGATCTTCCGCAGCAGCTCCGGGTTCACCGGGAAGTGGGCCCGGACATATTTTGGCTGACCGAAGATATCGACGCCATCCTGCACGTCCACGTCGTCGCCGGAGCCGATCTGGATGGTGTAGATCTTCGAGCCCACGGACTGGGCGAGGCGGGCCCCGTACTCGGGGGCGACGCTGCCGGCGTTCGAGTCGCCATCGGTGAGCAGCACCACGGCCTTGGAGCGGGCGGTGCTGCGGCGCAGGCGCGCGGCGCCGACGCCGAGGGCATCGCCGATGGCGGTGCCGGTCGAGTCGATCATGTCGAGCTCGATGGTCGAGACGAGGGTATCGAGGAGCTGGTAGTCGAGGGTCGGCGGCGCCAGCACGTAGGCGCTGCGCCCGAAGACGACGGCGCCGATCCGGTCGGTCTTCCGGCGCCCGATGAAGTCACGGATCACGTCCTTGGCCACGTCGAGCCGCGTGGGTCGCTTGCCCTTGGGGGCCTTGCCACCGGGCTTGGCCTGGCTGTCCATCACGGCCTTCATCGAGCCGGAGAGGTCGAGCACCAGCACGATGTCGATGCCGGACTCGCTGGTCTCGCTGGGGCGCAGCAGCGACACGGGGCGGGCCAGCGCCAGCGCCAGCAGCCCCACCGCCACCGCACGGAATGCGCCGGGGAGATCCCGCAGCCACGCCCGGGGCCCGCGGGGCCCTTGCCGGAACGGCGCCGTCGTACCCAGCAGCAGCCTCGGCAGCCTCGCGTCGGCCCCCACGGTGGCCCGCCACAGCACCGCCGGGGCAAGCAACGCCAGCCCCAGGGCCCACTTCTGCTGGAAGCTCACCTGGAGCCACTCCCCCCCGCGGGAGGCCAGCGGCCACGCCAGCCCCAGGATCAGCGCCAGCGCCACGTAGAACGCCAGCAGGCCGTAGCGTCGCCCCTTCATGCCCCCTCCTTCGCCGGTGCATCCGCCAGCGCCGGACGCGCCGGGATCGTCTCTTTCACGATCGTCTCCCCCAGCGCAAAGAGCGCCTCGCACTCCTCGCGGGTCGGTGTGACCCGGGCGAACTTGATCAGGTCGGACTCATCCAGCAACCGCTCGATCTCCGGCAGCACCGGCGGCGGCGGCACCACCGCGCGCAGCGACTTCCGGATCTCGCGCGTGGTCGCCTCCAGACCGTCGAAACCAAAACGCTCCCCGAGGTAGCGCCTCAGGATGTCCGAGATCGCATCCACGTACTCGGAGCCGCGCCCTTCCTCCAGCAGCTTCCCCGCCCGCAGCGCCTCCAGCGCCTCCAGCGCCACCTCCCAGGCGGGCCTCGGCGGCGGCGGCGGCGGCACAGGCCTCGGACGGCGGCGCCACCAGCGGTACAGCAGCGCCCCGGCGATCGCCGCCACCAGCGCCACCAGCCCGAGCTGCACCCCCCGCTCCAGCGCCTCCCAGTGCTCCGGCTGGCGCCTCGCCGGCGGGTTGGGCCTCGGCCTCGCGTCCGGCGTGTTCCCCGTCGGATCGTCGATCACCACCCGGTGCGCGCTGGTGCACAGCGTCATCAGCTCCCCGGACGCCCGCGACACCGCCAGCGGCAGCGGCGGCAGCACCATCTCGTGGCGACCCGCGCTTTTGGGCAGCGCCACCACCTGCACCACCACCCGCGTCCTCGCACCACCGTCCGCCGACATCGGCGCCAGCGACGGCGGCGCCCCGCCGTCCGGCGAGGGCACCATGAAGCCGCTCTTCTGCAGCGCCTCCGCCTCCACCCCGCGGCTCTGCAGCGAGAACCCCTGCGGCAGCACCGTCTCCCCTGCCCCATGCTCGATCCACACCTCCAGCGGCAGCGCGTAGCCCGCCAGCCCGACCGTAGGGAACTTCTCTACAAGCCGGGGCCGGCTCGCCCCCTCGGGGATGTGCTCGACGCACGACGCGTACACGTTGCCGCCGTCGTCGACCCCGCCGTCGGCCCCCGGGTCGGCCGAGGCTGGGGCCGGAGCCGCAGGCAGGGCCGAGGCTGCCGGGGCTGACGCGGAGGTCGATGCCGACGGGGCAGCGGAGGCGGACGTGGGAGGGGCAGGTTGCCCCAGGGCGAGGCCGGCGAGGGCGGCGAGGGCAGCACCGAGCAGCGAGGCGACGAGGAGGCGAGAGCGCTTCATGAGCGGGCCCTCCGGGCACGGCGAGCGAAGAGATCACGGAGAGGACCGACGAAGCTCTTGCTGGTATCGACCTTGACGAGATCGAGGCCCAGCTTGCGGAAGAGCTGCTCGCTGACGGCGCGGCGAGCGCGGACCTGGTGGGCGTACCAGGCCCGGACGGCAGGGTCTGAGGTGTCGACGACGGCCTCCTCGCCGGTCTCGAGGTCCTCGAACATGGCGAGGCCCACGTCCGGGAGCTCCTCGTCGCGGCGATCGGAGAGCATCACGGGGATGATGTCGTGGCGCGCGGCGGCCAGGGCGAGGGTGCGGTCGAAGCCCCCGGCGATGAAGTCGCTCAGGACAAAGCAGACGGCGCGGCGCTTGGCCACCTGCACCAGGGCCTGGAGCGCGACGCGCAGATCCGTCCCCGGGTGCTGCGGCTGAAACTCGAGGATCTCGCGGATCACCCGCATGCAGTGCTTGTCCCCCCGCTTCGGGGGCACCATCTTCTCGACCCGGTCGGTGGCGACGATGAGCCCCACCCGGTCGTTGTTGTGGATGGCGCTGAACGCGCAGGCCCCCGCCACCATCGCGGCGACCTGGGCCTTCGAGGCCGCGATGCCCGCGTCGGCGCTGCGCTGGGTGCCGAAGCGCTGGCTGGCCGACAGGTCGACCACCAGCATCACGGTCATCTCACGCTCCTCGACGAAGACCTTGACGAAGGTCTCCCCGGCCCTGGCGGACACGTTCCAGTCGATGGTGCGGACGTCGTCGCCGGGCTGGTACTGCCGCACCTCCCGGAACGCCAGGCCCTGCCCCTTGACCACCGAGGCGTAGTTCCCCGTGAGCTGGTCGTTGGCCAGGCGGCGCGAGGTGATCTCGATGCGCCGCAGCTGCTTGAGCAGATCCTTGGTGGCGATGGTCACGGCACCTCGACCACCTCGAAGACGCGCCGCACGATCGCCTCGGCGGTGACGTTCTCTGCCTCGGCCTCGTAGGACAGCACCATACGGTGGCGCATCACGTCCGGACCGATCGCCTTCACATCCTCCGGCGTCACGTACCCACGGTGCCTCAGGAACGCATGGGCCCGCGCCGCCAGCGCCAGCGCGATCGAGGCCCGGGGGCTCGCCCCGTGCTCGATCAGCGGCGCCATCTCCTTCAGCCCCCGCTGCTGGGGCTCGCGCGTCGCAAACACCACGTCCACGATGTAATCCTTCACCCGATCATCCATGTACACATCCCGGATGATCGACCGCGCCTTGCCGATGTCCTCCAGCCCCGCTACCCGCTCCACCTTCGTCTGCAGCGGCGCCGTCGCGCGGTCCACGATCTGACGCTCCTCGTTCCTCGATGGGTACCCCACCTTCACCAGCATCAGGAACCGATCCATCTGCGCCTCCGGCAGCGGGTACGTCCCCTCTTGCTCGATCGGATTCTGCGTCGCCATCACCAGGAACGGGTTCGGCAGCGGGTGACTCGCCTCCCCGATCGTCACCTGCCGCTCCTGCATCGCCTCCAGCAGCGCGCTCTGCACCTTCGCCGGCGCCCGGTTGATCTCGTCCGCCAGCACCAGGTTCGCGAAGATCGGGCCCAGCTTCGACGAGAACTCCGCCGTCTTCTGGTTGTAAATCACCGTCCCCACCAGGTCCGCGGGCAACAGATCCGGGGTAAACTGGACACGCGCAAATTTTGCATCCACCGCGTCGCAAAGCGTGCGCACCGTGAGCGTCTTGGCCAGCCCGGGGACCCCCTCCAGCAGGATGTGACCGCCCGTGAAGAGGCCGATCAAGATGCGCTCGATCATGTAGGTCTGGCCGACGATGACCTTGCCAACCTCGTTGGTGAGGCGGTCGACGAAGGCGCTCTCGCGAGCCACCAGCTCATTCAGGGCACGGACATCCATGGTGGGAGGCTTCTAGACTCGCCGCGCGGGCCTCGCAAGCGGCCCATGGGAAACCACCGCCCCTGGCAGGCTGTTCCCTGGCCCTTTCGTTGCAAAGACGCCGGACCCATGAGCGCATTTGCCCAGCACATCCTGGTCGCCACCGATTTCTCTCAGGCCTCGTACCTGGCCCTCGACGCCGCGGCGCTCCTGGCCCAGACCATGGGGGCGCAGGTCACGCTCCTCCATGTCTTTGATCCCGCGCCCTTTGCCGCCGCCTCCTTTCCGATGCAGCCGGTGGACCTGGTGGGCAACAGCCGCGAGCTGGCCGAACGCATCGAGAAGGGGCTGCAAGAGCTGCGTGCCTCCCGGCTGGCGAAGGTCGAGCGGGTCGAGACGCGCCTTGTCGAGCACGCAAGCCCCGCGGAGGGGATCTGCGAGAGCGCAAGGCAGGTGGGCGCCGACCTGATCGTGGTCTCGACCCACGGCCGCACGGGCCTCGCCCACCTCCTCATCGGGAGCGTCGCCGAGCGGGTCGTCCGCTTTGCCCCCTGCCCGGTCCTCACGCTGCGGTCCAAGGCCGAGGGCTGACGCCGGGGGTGGCCGCGGCCCGCGGGGTTTCCTATCCTGGGCCCATGACCCACTCCCGGACCCGGGCCGCGCTGGTGTTCCTGATGATCAGCGGCGGCCCGGTGTTGCTCGGGCTTGATCTGCTGATCCACCGCCTGCTCTTCTCCGGGCAGCCTGAAGAGGTCCGGGCGACGCTGGGGGCCCTCGCCACGACCGCGGGCTGGTGCGTGATCCCGGGGCCCTTGCTCGGCGGAGCCCTGGGGTTCTGGCTCTACCCCAGGTTCTACCGCAGGCAGCTCGGGCAGCGCCCGTCCCTCGCGCCGGAGCGCGCCGCCCGCGAGGCCGAGCTGATGGCCTTGATGGTCTGCGCCTCGCTCCCCCAGCTCCCCGCGCTGCTGGGCGACCTCTGCGTCATGCTGGGCGGCCGCCTGCTGCCGGCGCTGCTCTCGACGACGATCTCGACCGCGGCCGTGCTCGGCATCGCGCTGCTGGGGCCCCGGCGCCTCGCGGCAGGCGTGGCCCTCAGTTGATGGGCTTGGTCAGCCGGGCGCAGGTCGTCGAGCCGGCACCGAAGAACGAGAGCCCCGCGGCCCCCCCCGGGATCTGCAGCGCCTTGGTGTTCTTCGAGACCACATCGAACACGAAGAGCTGCCCCGCGCTGTTGAAGCCGTAGATCTCGCCCCCCCAGAACGCCAGGCCGAAGACCTCGGCGTAGTTCAGGCTGCCCAGGTTTGTCACGAGCTGGCCGGTCACCGGGTTGACCTCCACGATGCAGTCCTCGCAGCCGCCGCCCCGCACGGTCAGGTACGTGCCGCCGCCGATCACCGAGACCACATCGCCGCTGGACACGTAGCTGTTGTTCCCCAGCGACCCTTGCTCCACGAGCGCTCCGGTGGCGGTGTCGATGCGCACGTAGGTCGCCCCCTGGTAACCCACCAGCGCCTCCCGGTCCGGGAAGATGGTGCCGGCAGGCACGAAGGATAGCGAGTTGGGGTAGCTCCCTTCCCGCACCGTCGTGCAGCTCGCGGAGGTCTTGTCGATGCGCACCAGCGAACCGAAGGTGGTGCCAAACATCTGCCCTTCCCTGTCGAGGGCGAGGTCGATCACCGAGCCGTTGCAGCCCTTGAAATTGCCCACCACCGTGGCCGCTTTCGAGGTCGCGTCGATGCGGTAGAGGGTCGAGGCGCTGTGCGCGTAGACCTCGGCGGGCCCCGTGGTGTTGTCGCCGCAATCGCCCCCACCTCCGCCCTGGGCCTGCCCTCCGACCAGCACCCCTCCCCCGACCCCCCCGGCGCCCCCGGGCGCTTCCCCGGCGGCCCCCGCCTCGCCCCCCACCCCTGCGTCGCCTTCCCCCCCGGCCCCTTGCTCGCCGGCGACCTCGCCCTGGGGATCGACCCCCCCCGCAGAGGAACAGGCAAGCGACGAGGAGAGCAGGAGAAGCGAGAACCAGGAGCGCATCGGCGCATCTTACCGCGGTTTGCGGGCGCCTGCGTCGCAGGCTGGAGGTGGGGAGGCGAACGACCGGAAATGGGAACGTCAGATCTCTCGCCTCAGGGCTCGGCGGCGGCCGCCACCATCTCCCCGGAGAGCACCCCGCGCAGCCCCAGTAGCCGATCCGCCAGCGCCCGGAGCCGCGCCGAGGAGCCCCGGGCCACGATCACCTCCAGGCACCGCTCCTTGCCCAGGTGCGTGTGCATGGACGAGATCACCCGGTCCCCGGCCTCCCGCTGGATCGCATGGATACGCTCGGTCACCTCGCGGACCGAGGCGTCGTAGACCAGCGTGATCGTAGCGACCCCCTCGCCTCCCCGATCCCAAGCGTCCCGGAGCAGATCGGCGCGGATCAGATCGCGGAGCGCCTCCGATCGATTCTCGTACCCCTTGCGGGCGATGCGCTCGTCGAAGCGCTCGAGGAGGGCGCGCTCCATGGCCACGCCGAAACGGACAAGATCGCTCATGAACCCACTGTTACGTCAGCAAGGGGGCCTTCGAGAAGGGGCCTCAGTGGCGTCGCTTGGCCTCGCGCAGTCGCTTCTCCTGCTCGCGCTGCTCGGCCAGCTTCTTCTCCTTCTCGGTCTCGACCACGAACGGCACGATGTGCTCCTTCGCCTCGAACTCGGCCCGGTACCGGTTCGCATCCCGGAGGTACTTGAAGGGGCCGATGCGCACCCGGTACCAGTCCCCGCGCCCCGCGATGTGCGCCGTCTCCACGTAGGTCTTGTGGCCGCGCTGGCGGAGCAGGGTCGCGAAGGCCTGTGCCTCCACGTCCTTCGGGAACGAGGCGACCTGGAGGTTGTAGGCACCAGCGCGCCCCGCCTCCACCGGCTCCCCCTTGAACGTCGAGCGCTCCTTGGCCGCCGTGGTCAGCGGGTCCCGGGGGTCGGTGACCACCGGCGACGCCGACAGCACCCGCTGCGCCGGCATCGGGATCACCGGCAGCCGATCGCCGGGCGGAGGCGGCGCCGTGGGGGCCCCGGGCGGCAGCTCTGGGCTCGGCGGGTGCGCCCCTCCGGCCTGGAGCGCCGCCAGCGCCGTCGTGGGCCGCTGGGCGTCCGACAGCATCGACGGGAAGGTCACGTCCTGCGCCGACAGCTCCCGCCGCGCCCCGCTCGCCGCCGCAGGCGCCCGGGCCGCCAGCTCGCTCAGCGGATCCACCACCGGCGCCGGCCCGTGCGAGGGTTTCTTCAGCAACGCCACCCCCGCAAATACCACGCACGCAAACCCCAGCGACGCCAGCACCAGCCCCCCCAGCTTCCCGCCGCTGTCGCTCTCGCGCTCCTGGATCTGCTCGATGTTCCTGAGCCCACCCTTGTCCATGGTCACGATCCGTTGAACTAGGCGCCCTTGCCTCCGGGGGCCAACTTCCCGCCCGGGGGGACGCCGAGCAGCGCGGCAACCTGCAGCGCCTTCAGCTCCGTCTCCTCCACCTCTCGCTCCGGATCGCTGTCCGCCACGATCCCCCCGCCCGTGTGGTAGTGCCCCTCCCCCTCCTCCACGGTCAGCGTCCGGATCGCCATCGCCAGCTGCAGCTCCCCGTCGTGGCCCTGGTACCCCAGCGCCCCCGTGTACAGCCCGCGCCGCGCCGCCTCCAGCCCGGCGATCACCTCCATCGCCCTCACCTTGGGCGCCCCCGTCACGCTCCCGCTCGGGAGCATCGCCTCCACCAGCTCCCGGCGAGAAACCCCGGGCAACAGCCGCGCGCTCACCCGCGCCACCCGGTGGTGCAGCGTCCGGTAGGTCGTCACCTCTGGCCCCCGGGGCACCCGCACCGACCCCGTGCGCGCCAGCTTCCCCAGGTCGTTCCGCTCCAGATCGACCACCATCGCCAGCTCGGCCCGCTCCTTCTCGTCCTCGTCCAGCGCCCGCCGCAACGCCTCATCCTGCGCCGCCCAGCCCCCTCGCCGCCGCGTCCCCTTGATCGGCAAGGTCTCCACCAGACCCCCTCGGGTCCGCAAGAACAGCTCCGGAGAGGTCGAGTACACCGCCGCCTCCCCGGGCAGCTCCAGCAGCGCCGCCCAGGGGCTCGGGGAGGACCTCACCATCCGCCGGAACACCCCGAGCCCATCCCCCTCCACCCCCAGCCGCAGCTGCCGCGCCAGGTTGACCTGGTAAATGTCCCCCGCCCGGATCAGCTCCAGCGCCGCTTCCACCCGCTCCCGGTGCCGCGCAGGGTCTTCCGTGACCTCTCGTCGCAGCCGGGGCTCCGCCACCGCACCAGGCTCACGTTCGGCCAGCACCTTGAGCTGGAGGCATGCTGCAGGGTCATCTCCGACCGCATGCACTTCCCCCGTCCCGTGATCCACGGCCAGGACCGCCGAATAACGCGCCCAGCGTGGATGGACGTGGTGGGGGGAAGGTCGGGTCTCCCGGGGGGTCCAGCCGGGGCGCTCCAGGGAGGAGCGGGTCGATTCGTAGGGGAGCAGGCCAAGCCAGGCGGGGGCGTCGCTCCAGCCGCCGCGGTGGAGCGCCTCGGGGTCCTCCGGTGGGACAAGGTCGGAGCAGAACGCCACGGGGCAGGCACCAAGCCAGGAGCGCCAGGGGAGACCTGGGTCAGGAGGGACCGCCGTGAGAAGAGCAAAGCGCCCCGGGAGACCTGCGAGGCAAGCCAGGAGGCGAAAAGGATCGGGCGGGGCAAGGACCCGCAAGCCGCGGATTGTGGGCATTTTTGCGCAAGGAGAGGCGTTCGTCGCACCTTTTTCTAGCATTTGGTGTCGTCCTGAATAGTGTGACCCACGGCACATGTCGTCCCTGTACACGGCCACAGAACTGGGCACCGATCTGCAAACACTGGGGTATCTCGGACACCACCCGGTGGACCAGCAGCGCCTCCGACGTTTGCGAAAATCGCTGGGGTTTGAGCTGCCGAGGGTGGGCAAGTGGTTGCTCAAGCGTTCGGCCCAGCACGGGATCGGGCAGGCCGAGCTGTCTGGATGGATCCTGGCGGGGGAGCACCCACCGGAGCCGGCGGGGCTGCCCTCGGCGCTGCGTCCGGAGGGGGAGCCGGGGCCCGACGCGCTCCCGAGCGCGAGGTACGGGGGTCTGCTGCGCCTCGGGCAAAACCAGAACGGAGAGTACTGGGGGGCCGATCTGCACCGGAAAACGATGCCGGTGTACTCGATCGATCCCAACCCGGATTCGCTGCGAATCGGCTGGCGGCGGCGCTTCGATCGGCTGGACGACTTCGTGTTTTTCGGTCTCAAGGCGGCGCTCTGCCAGCGCGATCGGATCACGGTGGAAGAATTCGTCGATCTGGCCCGGGAGCGCGGGGTCCGGCCCGACGATCTGATTCCGGATAGCCTGGAAGACGAGCGGGACGTGGTGAACCGCTCGGGGATGCGTCGCCCCAAGAAGGTCTCCCCCATCGCCAACCGCTTCATCTGGCTCGATATCGTGCTGGTCGGCGCTCATTTCCCCTCGGCAACCGTGAACGAGGTGGCGCGTATCTATTGCGACGTGCACCGCCTCCATCATCTACGCGAGGAGAGCGAGCGCTCCGGAGACCCGTCCGCCGCCGCGTTCTGGCTCTTCAAGCACACCCTCTTCGGCGACACGGCGGCCTACAAAAAGACCCTGGCCCGCGCCAGCAAACCCTCGAACGCCATGGTTGCCGAGGCCCACGCCACCTGCCAGCAGTGGCTGAAGACGAAGAGCAAGCAATTCGATCGGGCTCGCCTGGCTCGCGCCATCGAAGAGCGCAGCGCGCGGGTGCGCTGAGCCATCCACCGGCCAGCGCCGCTGGTGGCCCGCTTTTATCGGCTCATCCGATGACCTGGCGGTAGACGAACTCGTAGCGGCGGGTGGGGCGCTCCCAGCCGCGGTCGAGGCGCATCACGCGGCGCACCAGACCGCGCCACCGGGGCGAGTCGTAGGCCGCCCGGGCGCGCTGGACGGCCCCCGCCAGGCCCAGCGCCGAGGGTTCCTCGAACAGGAAGCCCGTGCCGGTCTCCAGGGCGGCGTCGCAGTCCAGGATGGTGTCACGTAGACCCCCCACCTCGTGAGCGACCGGAAGAGCCCCGTAGCGCTGGGCGTAGAGCTGCACCAGGCCACAGGGTTCGTAGCGCGAGGGCACGAGCACCAGGTCGGCGCCGGCAAAGAACCGATGCACCAGCGGCTCGCTGGCGGCCTGGCGGAAGGCGACCTGCTCCTTGTTCTTGCTGGCGGCGGTCTGGAGGGCCTCGACAAGGGCCGGGTCCCCGTCCCCGGCGATGGCGATCTGGATGTCCGCGGCGAGCAGCCGGGGCAAGGCCGCCAGGAGGAGGTCGACGCCCTTCTGGTGGGTGAGGCGACCGACGAAGACCGCGAGGGGGCGGCCCGAGCCCAGCTCGAAGCCCAGCTCGGCGAGGAGCGCCCCCTTGCAGCGAGCCTTGTTGGTGATGTCCTCGACATCGTAGCGCCCTGCCAGCGCCGGGTCGGTGGTGGGGTTCCAGACGCTCGCGTCGACGCCATTGACGATGCCGGTGAGGCTCGCGCTGCGGGCGCGGAGCAGCCCTTCGAGGCGGTGACCGTGCTCCGGGGTCTGGATCTCGCGGGCGTAGGTCTCGCTCACGGTGGTGAGGGCATCGGCGCTGAGGATACCGGCCTTGAGGGCGTTGACCTGGCCGAAGAACTCGACCCCTTCCATGTGGAAGTCTTCCCAGGAGATGCCCATGGCGGGGAGGCGCTCGCGGGGGACGATGCCCTGGTAAGCGACGTTGTGGAGCCCGAGCACGAGGCCAGGGCACTGGGGCATCAGCTTCTTGAGGAAGTAGAGGGAGAGGGCGGAGGGCCAGTCGTGGGCATGCACCACGGAGAAGGGGACCGTGGCGGCGCGCTGCCGCACCACCTCGGCCACGGCCCTGCAGAAGAGGGCGAAACGCTCGGCGTTGTCCGGGTAATCGGCCCCCTGCTCGCCGTAGACCCCGGGGCGATCAAAGGCGCCAGGCAGGTCGATGGCGATGAGCTCGACGCCGCTGGCCAGCTTGCTGTCGAAGAGCGAGACCTCGTGGCGGCGCCCGGCGTGGGAGAAGACCAGCGGGGAGAGGCGCCGTGCCAGCAGCAACCCGCCCTGCTCCAGGGCCGGGAACCGGGGCAACACCAGCGTGACCTTGTGCCCCTGGATCTTCAGGTGCTTGGTGAGCGCGGCGACGACATCCGCGAGGCCCCCGACCTTGACGAAGGGGGCGAGTTCGGTGGCAACGTGAAGGATATCCATGAGAAAACAACCGGAAAAAGGTTAGGGCCGCGCCCCTGCGAGTTCGCGGACAACGTCTTGCACAATCCGGGCGGCGCTGTCAGGCCGAATCCCCAGGGCCTGGGCCATGAGGTCGATCCCGTCCGCCTCGTCCGGGGAAACACGGCCATCCGCCAGGGCCACCAGCACCGCCAGCCGGAACGCAGGTTCCGCCAGCGGCGTGCCCGAGACCGACGCGGAGATGGCCCGCATGCGGCGCTCCCAGCCCTCCTCGGCCAGGGAGGACGCCCAGTGGAGGAAGAGCCCCTCCAGATCCGCCTCGACCAGCGGCCCCAGCAGGCGCTTGCAGGCACGGGCCAGGTGCCGCAGCTCTTCTTCCTCCAGATCCCCGTCGGCTACCGCCAGCAGGAACATCGCCTCCAGCAGCGCGTCCACCGCCAGCGCCACCCCCGCCCCCTCGACCGAGGCCAGCGTCACGGCGGCCAGCGGCGCCAGCCGGTCGATCTGGGCCTCATCCAGCTCAGGCACCGGCGACCTCGGCCTCCGGACCCCGCACCACGTTGGCGTCGATCTGGCGGGCCCGCAGCAGCTGGTCATCGCCGTCTTCCGCGCCCTTCATCGCCCGGAAGTAAATGTACGCCCCGACCCCCATCATCAGGAAGCAGAGCCACTGGGCCGGCGTCAGCCCCAGGTGCCTCGGATCCGCGTCCCGCACATCCTGGGCCCGGAGGAAATCGAGCGCAAAGCGCGTCGGCGCGTAGGCCATGCACACGATCCCCGCGAAGAACCCCGGCGGCCTCGGCTTCCGCATCAGGTACAGGCACGTCGCCGCCAGCGGGATCGTGAACAGCATCTCGTAGAGCCCGAGATCAAAGCGCCCCCCGCCCTTGTACTGCACCGCGAACCAGACCTCCGAGAGCATCCCCGGGTGATCGTGCGCCACCGTGCAGCCCGAGCGGCCAAAAACCCAGCTCAGCGGGAACGCGCTGATCACCACGTCCGCCCACGGCATCGTCTCTTTCACCCGGTAGCGGTACTTCCACAGGAAGAGACCGATCACCGCCCCCACGAAGCCTCCGAACGACGAGAGGCTGCGCCACAGGAACACCAGCTCCTGGATCGCCGCCATCGGCGACGCCGCCTTGGTCAGCTTCTCCGGGTGGTACAGGATCACGTCGATCACGTGGCCCCCCACGAACCCCACCCCCACCACCCACGCGATGAACGAGTTCATCACCTCCACATCGAGCCCCAGCCGCTTCGCCTGCCTCAACGACAGCGCCCAGCCCGCGTACACCCCCGTCGCCACCAGCGCGCCGAAGGGTTTGATGGTCAGGGTGTCAATCGACCCAACCCCTGGCATGTCGAAGGCAGGGAAGATGGGGATTTCAGGGAGCGTGAGGTAAGGGATGAGCGGTTCGATCACGATGAAAACCCGGGAGGGCATCTACCTAGCACGGCTGCGGCTGGCTCCCACCTTCGATTGTGGTCCGCCCGCAAGGTGACGGGCTCACGGCGCCACCGTCGGAGGGCCTTCGACCTCGATCAGGTCATCCTCTGCGGCGCCGTCGCCCGCGGTCACGGCCACGCGCCAGCCGTTGCACTGGCGCAGCAGGATCTGGGGGGGGCGGATCCCGCGATCGCAGCTCGCCGCGGGGGCCACCGCCTCGAAGGCGCCGCCCACCAGCTCGAGGGCATGGCTGACGGCCTCGGCGCGGGCCTCGAGGGGGTCCGGCGGGAGCGGCTTGCCGCGGGCAGCCTCGTAGAGCCGGGAGAAGAGCGCGGGCCCCCGGAGCGCGCCGCGCACCACACCCCCGCGATGCAGTTCAAGGAGCAGATCGTAGGTAAGGGCGCGCTCTTCAAGCCCGCCGCCGCGCACCGGGACCTGGAAGATGACCGAGCGGGTGCGCAGGCACCGGACCTCGTCACAGCGCCCGGGGGCGGGCTCGGTGCGCAGGGCCCGGAGCAGCTCGGCGGGTTGCTCCCAGGTGGCGCGGCCCCAGCGCTGGCTGGAGGCGAGGGCGGTGACCCAGTTCACCGGCTCTTCCACGGCCCTGCGCCGCTGCAGCTCGGCGGCGGCGAGGCGCCGCTCGATGGTGCGACCCCGCTGCACCAGCGCATCCTCCCGCTGGGCGGCGGCCTGGCGCTCGAGCTCGAGGGTCAGCAGCTGGGCGTCGTTGGCGTGGGGGCCATCCGGCAGGATTTTCAGGTACCAGTCGAGGCCCGCCACGGTGCCGCGCTGGGCCTGGAAGAACCGCCGCTCCTCCTCGTCGAAGAGCCGCTGCACCTCCTCGGCAAAGCGCCCCTGGGGGAACTGGCCGAGGTACAGCTTCGCAGCCCGCAGCCGGTCCTCGACGGTGTAGCTGGCTCGCGTGGAGCGGTACGCCTCGTACTCCCGCGGGGAGCTGAGGGCGCGCCCCGCGAAGCCGCAGCCCGCGATCCACGAGAGCGCTCCGGCGAGCGCAACGAGCCGGAGGCCGCCCTTCACGGGCCTCGCTCCGGGCAGAACTGGCACTCGGAAGGGCGAGGGCGCGACAGCAAGGGGACCTCTTCACCGGCCTCGTCGTCGGCCACGTAATCCTGGTACGCATCGCAGTCGTCCGACTGGAGACGACGCAGGCACACCTGCCCGTCATGCACCAGCGGCACACAGCCCTCCGGGAACCGGGGCGGCAGCCCCGGCTCGCCCCGGCAGGCCCGCTCGCAGGTTCTGGTGGTGAACCCGCACCGCCCGCAGGAAACGCAGTCGGCGTTATCCATGGCCCGGAAGAAGAGCTCTTCGTTTCGCAGCTCTTCCGCGGGCTGACCGCAGCCCCCGATGTCCCCCGGCGTCGGCGCCATCGACAGGGACCCCAGGAGCGCCGCCAGCCCCACCTTGCGCCTGGACGTCATGGCAACACCTCCCAGTCGATCACCACACCAAGCTGCAGCGAGAGCAGCGGGACCAGGGTCGCGGCCACCTGCCTCGTCGCCGCCCCGTAATAGGCGGAGCCTATCAGCTCGGCGTTGAGACCGAAGGCGCCGGAGAGCATGTAGACCCCGCCGGCGGCCAGCTCGGCGCCCACGTTTGGATCCGGGGCAGTGACGAAGGACGGGCCCACGCGGCCGTAGAGCGCGTCGCCCCGGTGAAAGCGCCAGAGGAAGGCGTACGAAGGGGTGATCACGGTCTGATCGATGCCCGAGAGGGCCAGGCTGTGGTGCACCCACACGCCATGCTGGGCCCCCCAGGGCAGACCCAGGAAGGCGCCCACGGAGACATCGAGGTAGGGCGCCGTCAGCGAGATCGACTCGGGCGAGGAACCCAGCGGCGTGGCAAGGCGGAACGGGTTGTTGAAGCGAAGCGACTGGCCCAGCGCCGCGCCCCCGAGCAGGTGCACGTAAGGGCCTCGCTCCTCGGCCGCGGCGCTGGAGGATGCGCAGAGCGCGAACGCTCCGAGCAACCACCGCAGCCGCCGCGCCCCGCTCGCCACGCTCTTCCTCAGAAATTCCCCTGGGCCGCCTGCATCGACTTGCCCAGCAGCTTCTGGACCTCGAGCTGGGAGAACCCGAGGGCCTGGCCGATCTTCTGGAGCATCGTCCCTTCCTGCGCGTTGACCCCGCGCTCGACCGTCGCCACCAGCGCCGCCATCAGCACCAGCAGCTCGCGCTCGTTGTCCGCCGTGATGTTGTTCACGATCCCCTCGACCGCGCCGTCCACGCCGTTCTCCTCGATCCACTGGAGCTCGGCCCCCAGCGTCTCCAGCGTCAGCTCCTGGCCCGTGAGGCACTGCTGCATCTGGGCGATCAGGTCCAGCTCCGCGTCCGAGGCCGGCGTGTCCGCGAGGGCCACCAGCAGCGCCCCCGTGATGAAGGGGCTCAGATCGTGGTCGTTGGTGACCCCGTAGCTCTCGGTCCAGGTCGAGATGGCGTTGCAGGCGTTGGCGACGGACATTCTTGTTCTCCTTCGATGGCCAAGAGCGGCAAGCCGCCGGTCAAGGCGCGCGCAGCCTATCAGCACAAGGACTGACAGCAAACAAGGGAAACAACGGCCGAGACTGGCTCCTGGCTCCGGACCGCAAGCCCCCGCGATACGCCCACAGGCTCAAGGAACCCGGGGTACTTCAGGTTCATGTCCTGGTCTCCAGGACCCCGGGCTGGCCAGCCCCGCATCCTTGAACGCATGGCACAGGGCAGAGGGTGAGCGAAAGCCGAGCCACCGGCTCACCTCCGATGGTCTCTGGC
This sequence comes from Polyangiaceae bacterium, assembly GCA_025453595.1. GTDB lineage: Bacteria > Myxococcota_A > Polyangia > Polyangiales > Polyangiaceae > JANWXX01. The sequence continues at coordinate 355 of JALOQB010000071.1, read as the reverse complement.
CACTCCGCAGCGCCACGACCCCCAGCTCGACGCGGAGCCAGAACAGGTAATCGCGCCACCCGGATACGGTGGCGTGGTAGCGGCGGAAGTAGCGCGCGGCCATCGCGGAGAGCTGGCGCTCCGTTCCCCCCAGCGCGGCCACCAGATCGACCCCGGTCGGGGCCCGGTGCAACCGCGTGCTCAGCACGCTGATGTGCCTCGCGAGCGCGGACAGGGGCGCCTCCACCGGCGCATGGAGCCCCCCCAGTAGCTGCTCGGCGGGCAGCCCCGCGCGGCCCAGGAGAAGGGCTCCCAGCTCCAGGACCTGGTGGGGGGTCGCTTCGAGAAATCGATCTGCGATCTGCTCGATCCGGGC